>CAKSSN010000002.1 GCA_934489015.1 uncultured Clostridia bacterium | reverse complement strand
TAACACCTTTTTTTCTGTTTTTATTATATCAGATTTTTGGGTGTTTGTCGACTCTATTTATATTATACCATTCCAGAAGTTAGGTTTGCGTAAAGTCATAAATGGGGTGCAGGGAGCTGTGAACAGCCTTTTTAATTATTTTTTGAGTGTGTGAAACTTTTTCTGTAAATATTGACATCAGAGGTCTTCTATGATAAAATAAATTTAAAATGGCAAGAGAAAAGAATCCTTAAAATTATCATAGGAGATCGAATTTACAGACTTTTGTTCACAGCTCCATTGACTTTTGCAGGCTGCCTTTTCCTTTACTTTTGGAGCTTTTAACATCCCCGTTTAAGTAGCTTTAAGCTATCGGCATATCGACATATCGACATAGCTTTGACCCATAACGGTGATTTCCGCAGCGGCGCACGTAAGCTCCGTCATTTCCTTAACAAAAGAATCGGTATTTTCAAGCTCCGACAGAAATATAAATGTCACGCAGTCGGTATAAAGCGTATCCGATATAATATATCCCTTTTGCTCGGCGGTGTGCATTATTTTTCCGCTGAACGTATAGTCCGTCTTAACGTATATTTCGTTGCAGAGAACTCTTTTAACAACACCTGCTTGAATAAGCGCCTGCTTTGCGGCGGTGGAATACGCGTGGACAAGTCCGCCCGTACCCAAAAGAGTACCGCCGAAATAGCGCGTTACAACAATAAGCGCGTCAACAATGCCGTTTTTTCTCATTGTGTCAAGCATCGGCATACCTGCCGTGCCGGACGGCTCGCTGTCGTCTGAATACCTGAATATGTTTGATTTGCCTATTATATATGCATAAACGTGATGGCGCGCGTCGGGATATTTTTTCTTTACCCAGTTTAGCTTTTCTATTGCCTCGTCCTCGTTTGAAACAGGAAAAGCGTCGGCTATAAACCTTGATTTTCTGTCAATAAAAACGGAGCTTGCCTCTTGCTTTATCGTTATATATTCTGCTCTTTCACACATTTTTGTTTTCGTTTAACTCCCCTCATAAAGAATTTTTTACTTTTCCAAATACCCTTTAAGCTTTTCTTCTGCCTCGCGGTCAAGCAGTGCGGAGATTAAAATTCCGTTTTCGGTGTATTCTTCGGAAAGTATTTTTTCCCTTTCGTGAAGCATACCCAAAACGCTGCCGTCCGAGTACGGAATATTAAGCGTGCATTTTCTCTTTTTGCCCGGTGCGGCATCGGAAAGAGCCGCTATCAGCTCATCAATTCCGGTTTTGTTTTTTGCGGATATTAAAACATTTCTGTCAAAATCGCAGAAGCCGACTGTGTCGCGGCACATATCCGTTTTGTTGTAAACGCCGATAATCGGCTTGCCGCCTGCACCTATATCCGAAAGAACGCTTTCGGTTACAGCTATCTTGTCGCGGTACATATCGTCTGACGCGTCAATAACCTCCAAAAGCACGTCGGCAACTGCCGCTTCTTCAAGAGTTGATTTAAATGAGTTTATAAGGTGGTGCGGAAGCTTTCTTATAAAGCCAACGGTATCAACGAGCAGAATTTGTCTGTTGTCGGGGAGCGTTATTGCACGCGAGGTTGGGTCAAGCGTTGCAAAAAGCTTATCCTCCGCAAAAACTCCCGCGTCTGTAAGACAGTTTAAAAGCGTTGATTTGCCTGCGTTTGTATATCCTACAAGCGCGGCTGTTATAACGCCGTCCTTTTTTCTTCTTGAACGGATTAAATCGCGGTGCTTTGCCAGCTCCTTTATTTCCTCTTCAAGAGCATGAATACGTCTGTTTATATGACGTCTGTCCGTTTCAAGACGCGTTTCACCCGGACCTCTCGTGCCAATTCCGCCGCCTGTTCTGCTCATGCTGCTGCCCATTCCTCGAAGTCTGGGGAGTGTATATTTGAGCTGCGCAAGCTCAACCTGAAGCTTTCCTTCTCCGCTCTTTGCGCGCATGGCGAAAATGTCAAGAATAAGCATTGATCTGTCAAGCACCTTGACACCGAGATAATCAGTTATATTTTTAAGCTGAACGGGCGAAAGCTCATTGTCGAAAACAACCGTGTCGGCTTCAAGAGCGCAGCAGCAGTCCCTAAGCTCTTCAAGCTTTCCGGAGCCGAGATATGTTCCCGAATCTATTTCGCTTTTGTTTTGAATAAGTATGCCGACTGTTTCTCCGCCGGCTGTTTTTATAAGCTCTTCAAGCTCCGCGACGGATTCGTCCGTTGTGTCCGAAATTCTGTCCGCTGAGCCTGTGTGTATTCCCGCAATAATAATTTTTTCTTTTTTATCTTCCATTTCAAATATCCTTGCTTTTATTTTATATTTAATTATACCATAATTTTATCCGTATGTATACCCCTTTTTTTAAATTTTGCAAAATATTTTTCAAAAGACTTGACAAAAATAAATATATATGATATAATTTCTTCAATATTAGGGAGTAGTTGGCGGACTTATTGTCCGTTTATGCCTGCGTCAGTACACGGCCGCGCGGCCCGCAGCATATCTAAACAGCGAGACTTTTATTGAATTTTTGTGTTCAATAAAGGTCTTTTTTAATGCATTGAATGGTCTTTAGAAAGAGCACACACAGCATGGAAAGGAATGGTTTTAAGTTTGAATAAAATCGCCCATTGCGCTGCCTTTTGTTCGGGGCGGTACCAACGTACAGCACCACTCACTTCAAGACAGCACACTGAACAATTTTCTTTCAAACTTAGTTTAGCAGGGAAAGGAATGGTTATAAAATGAAAGAAAGCTACAAATCATCTGTCGGCGAGGTTTATGAGCGCTTTGGCAGCTCATCTGACGGGCTTACTGCCGAAGCGGTCGGGAAAAACCGCGAAAAATACGGCGAAAACAAGCTTGAGGAAAAGAAAAAAGAGCCTGTCTGGAAAATATTTTTAGAGCAGTTTAAGGATTTACTTGTTATTATCCTTATTATTGCGGCGGTGATTTCGGCGTTTATGAGGGACGTTGAAAGCTGCGCGGTTATACTGTTTGTTATAACAATGAATTCCGTTTTGGGAACGGTTCAGACGGTTAAAGCGGAAAAATCGCTAAACGGTCTTAAAAAGCTTGCGTCTGCGGAAGTTACGGTTATTCGCGGCGGCAGAAAAACCGTTATAGGCGCAGATGAGCTTGTGTGCGGAGATGTTATGTGCATTGAAGCCGGAGATAAAATTTGTGCCGACGGAAGAATTACGGAGTGCGCCGATTTGAGAGTAAACGAATCCGCGCTCACGGGTGAGAGCACAGAGGTTGAAAAATCCGAATGTGAAATTTTGACGGACTGTCCGCTTGCAGACCGTGTGAACATGGTTTATTCCGGCTCGTTTGCATCAGCCGGCAGAGCCTGTGCGGTTGTAACGCAGACGGGTATGGAAACAGAGGTCGGAAAGATAGCTGCTCTTATTTCAAGCGCTTCCGAAAGAAGAACGCCGCTTCAAAGAACTCTTGATGATTTTGGCAAGAAATTATCCGTTATAATAATGGTAATATCAGCCGTTGTATTTGCGCTTGGCATAATAAAGGGCAGTGGCATACTCGATTCGCTCATGTTTGCGATTGCTCTTGCGGTTGCGGCTATACCGGAGGCGCTCGGCTCGATTGTAACAATAGTGCTTTCGTTCGGCACACAGAAAATGTCAAGAGAAAATGCAATTGTTAAAAAGCTTTATGCTGTTGAGGGCTTGGGCAGCATTGCAGTTATATGCTCCGATAAAACAGGAACGATAACTCAGAATAAAATGACCGTAAGAAGCGTTTATACCGGCGGAGGATTTATTTCAAGAGAGGATTTTACGGGAGAAAGCCGTCTTATTGAAGCAATGGTTTTATGTAATGACGCTGCGTTTTCAAAGGAAGAGCAGGTGGGTGATCCGACCGAAACGGCGCTTTTGGAATTTGCAGCGGCAAAGGGATATGACATTGAAAAAATAAGACTTGAAAATGCAAGAGTATCTGAAATTCCGTTCAGCTCGGAGCGTAAAAGAATGTCTGTTCTGTGCGGAAGAAATATATATACAAAGGGCGCGGTTGATGTGCTTATAAACAGATTTAATCTGCCCGATGAGAAAAAAGGAGAAGTGCTTGACGCGGCTGACGAAATGGCGAAAAGCGGAGCGAGAACGCTTGCATTTGCATATAAAGCCTGTCCGGACGAGAAAATATCATCAGATGATGAAAATAATCTTGAATTTCTCGGTCTTGTCGCTATGATGGATCCGCCGCGTGAGGAAGCAAAGCAGGCGGTAGAAGAATGTAAATCGGCAGGTATTATGCCGGTTATGATTACGGGTGACCATATTTCAACAGCGTCGGCAATAGCGCGCGAGGTCGGAATATTATCCGGCGGCAAAAGAGCCGTTGAGGGACGTGAGCTTGATAAATTATCGGACGCGGAGCTTAAAGACTTTGTACGCGACGTTTCGGTTTATGCGCGCGTTACGCCGGAACATAAAATCCGCATTGTAAAGGCATGGCAGGCAAACGGCATAAACGTTGCAATGACGGGCGACGGAGTAAACGACGCTCCGGCTCTTAAGCAGGCGGATATTGGCGTTGCGATGGGAATAACGGGTACTGAGGTTTCAAAAGAAGCGGCTGGAATTATCCTTACGGACGATAATTTTGCAACTATAGTTAAGGCCGTAAGAAGCGGAAGAAACATTTATGAAAACATTAAAAAAGCCGTATTGTTTTTGCTTTCGGGAAACTTTGCGGCAATTGCCGTTGTGCTTTATAACCTGATATTCAGTTTGCCCGTTCCGTTTGCGCCGATACATTTGCTTTTTATAAATCTTCTGACGGATTCACTGCCGGCAATAGCGCTCGGAGTTGAAAAGTATACCGATGATGTTATGCATGAAAAGCCGAGAAAATCCGACGATTCGTTTATAAACAAGGCGTTTCTTTCGGAAATGTTCGGCTATGGGCTTATAATTGCCGTTTTTGTTACAATAGCCTTTTATATGGGACTTAAGCAAAGCGCCGAAGCTGCGGCAACAATGGCGTTTACAACGCTTTGTGCTTCAAGGCTCTTTCACGGCTTCAGCTGCAAGAGGAAAAAGCCTGTTTTGTTTACGAAAAGAATGTTTGACAATCCGGCAGGCTTAGGTGCGTTTGCGATAGGCATGATTTTGCTTGCGGCGGTTAATTTTGTCCCGGTGCTTAAAGAAATGTTTAAAACGGCGGAGCTGACGAATGTAAATTATATAGCCGCATTTTTGCTGAGCTTTTGCTCAATGCTTGCAATTCAGCTTGTAAAAGGAATTAAAATTCTTATAAATAAAAATTGACTTTTGAAAGAAATTATGGTATAATGAGTGCAGGAAAGGCGCGACGTTTAATACAGCCTTTCGTATGTGAAATAAAACTATAATGAAAAGAGCGGAGCTTTATGGATAATATTCAGGTAATAACGGAGTATATCAAAGCAGGTGAAACGAATAAAAGACGGCTCGGCGTCGAAATAGAGCATTTTGTGTGCAATGAAAATTATGAGCCGGCGGGTGCGGAATTAATTCATGACTTTTTATGCAAAATGGAGCGCGGCGGCGGAGTATTGAGTGAAAATACACTTGTTCGGGATGAGTATACGCTCACCTTAGAGCCGGGCTACCAGGTTGAAATAAGCATTGTGCCTTGCGAGAAAATATCGGAGATAGACAGAATTTACAAAGGTTTCAGAAGCGAGGCGGACGCGATTTTAAAAGAAAGCGGCTATTTTCTCCTCGAATGTTCAATGCAGCCTAAGGCATACAGCGGCTCGATGTCCGCAGGGGAATTTCCCTTTTCGGATAAGGACAGATACGTTTTCATGGATAAATATTTCGAAGAGTCGGGAATGCTCGGAAAATACATGATGCGCACAACCGCGTCAACGCAGATTTCTGTTGACTACTGCTGCGAAAAGGACTGTATGCACAAATTGCGTATGCTTGAAATATTATCGCCTGTATTTTCGCTTATAACGCAGACGCGCCCGACGGTCGGCAGGTCATATAAATGGAATAAAAATCTTGTGCGCGCGCAGGTCTGGAGCGATGTTGACAGCGACAGGTGCGGATATTTCCCGAAAAGCGCGTCAAAGAAATATTCATATAAGGAATATGCCGAATATGTGTACAGCTGCCCTCTTATAATCTATTACGACAGGGACGGCAGGAGCATTTATGCCGGAGAAAAAAGCGCTTCATATGTGCTCGGAAATGAGGAGCTTTATTTTACGGAGCATTTACTGTCAATGCTTTTTCCGACCGTTCGGCTTAAAAACTATATCGAGATAAGATGTGCCGACAGCATGGACAGGGAGCGTATGCTCGGATATGCCGCGCTTATAAAGGGGCTTGTTTATTCGGAAAGAAGTATGATTCATCTTGAAAAAATATTTGAAAGCGTTACCTCGGAAAGCGAAATACGCGCTGCCGAGAGGATAATTTCCGAAAGGGGATATTCCTCCGTTATTTACGGATTGAACGTTACGGAGCTTATAAGCTGCCTGTTTTCGCTTGCGAGGGCGGCTCTTGACGATGAGGAAGCAAAATATTTAAATGCGCTCGTCCCTCTGAAATGCGCGGAGCTTGAATATATAAAAAATATAAGGGAAAACCCCGAAGAATACGAAAAAAGCGCGGCTGTCGCAAAGAATTATATCATGTCATCAAGCGCAAAGTATCATAACAGAGTCGTAAGAACGATGTACGTTCCGAAAATTTTTACAAAAAAGGATATAAAGCTGTTTTCGGACTCAATTGAAATGCTTTATAAAATTTTTGAAAAGGTGATAAAAAGATACGAAAACGACAGCGAATACCGCGCGCTTTTCGGCTTTGACAAAAGGCTTGAAAAATTAATTCTTCGTCCGCGCGGCTACAGCTGCAGTATTCCGATTTCAAGAATTGATATTTTTTATGATGAGGATCTGGAGGATTTTTCGTTCTGCGAGTTTAATACCGACGGCACAAGCGCGATGAACGAGGATAGGGAGCTTAACATTGCCCTAAAAAAAACAAAGGCATATCACGAATTTTCAAAAAGGTACAGCCCTCACAGCTTTGAGCTTTTCGACAGTTGGGTTGATGAGGTTTTGAAGATTTACGGCGAATATGCGGAAAAATTCGGACGCGGAAAAACGCCGAATGTTGTTATAACCGATTTTATGGAAAGCGCAACGGAAAACGAATTTAACATATTTAAGGAACGCTTTGAAGCGCGCGGAATAAAATGCGAGGTATGCGAAATAAGGCAGCTGCGCTTTGACGGAGAAAAGTGCACAACACCCGACGGAATGACTGTTGACGCGGTTTATCGCCGCGCCGTGACAAGCGATATAATGACGCATTACGATGAGGTGCAGCCGTTTATTTCGGCAGTGGAACACAATGCGTTTTGCATTATAGGCGATTTCAGAACGCAGATAGTTCATAATAAAATTCTATATAAAATTTTGCATATGGATCAGACTCTTGATATGCTCACAGAGCTTGAGCGCGGCTTCGTTGAAAGGCACGTGCCGTATACCGTAACGCTGGATGATGATTTTCTGAAGAAAAATCCGTCCGTTCTTTCAGATAAGGACAGCTGGATTATAAAGCCGGAGGATCTGTACGGCTCTATGGGTGTTCATGCCGGTGTTGAGTGCAATGTTGAGCAGTGGAGCGAATGTATAAACGAGTGCAAAAACAAGGGCTATATCCTGCAAAAATTTTGCACGCCGCATGAGCTTTACAATATTGATTTGACAGGCGAGAAGAAGTGGTGCGTTGTAAGCAATCTTACGGGAATGTTTGTGTATAACGGTAAATTTCGCGGAATTTATTCGAGGATTTCATATGATAAAATGATTTCAACGCAGTATAACGAAATGTCGCTTCCGACAATTTATATATAAGGAGTTGTTTATAATGGAAAGAGTGTATAAATTTTTAAAAGAAGCAAAGACGTATTATCTTGCAACGGTTGATGGTGACAAGCCGAAGGTTCGTCCGTTTGGGACGGCTCATATTTTTGAGGGACGGCTTTATATTCAGACAGGGAAGAAAAAGGCCGTGTCGGAGCAGATAATGAAAAATCCGAATGTTGAAATATGTGCAATGCTCGGCGGCGACTGGCTGAGAGTTTCGGGAGAGCTTATAGAGGACGACCGCAGGGAAGCGCGCGTTTCCATGCTTGAAGCGTATCCGGAGCTTAAAGCGCTTTATGACCCCGACGATGATAATACGCAGGTATTTTATTTTAAAAATGCAAAGGCTGTTTTTTCGTCGTTTACAAAGCCGGAGGAAACGGTGGAGTTTTAGCAGATAGAAATTTAATTCGAAATCCGCTTTTGACATGATTTTGTGTTAAAAGCGGAATTTTTATTTAAAGATGTAGCATTTGGTCTGTTTTTTGCCGAAAACAGACCTTGAATTTAAAAGCTTCGGCTGATATAATATATTATAAGGAGGCTGATTTTGATGAAGGTTCTTGTTTTCGGATCATGTAATATTGACTATGTATATTATCTTGACCATATTGTTTTAAACGGCGAAACGGAAACGACGTATAACTTTGAAGTGTTTTCGGGCGGAAAGGGCTTAAACCAGGCTATTGCATCGGCAAAGGCCGGAGCTGACGCTTATTTTGCGGGCTGCGTCGGATATGACGGAGATATGCTGACTGATATTATGACGGAAAGCGGCGTTAATATATCATATATAAACAAAATAGACGAAAAAAACGGTCATGCAATAATTCAGGTTAGCAAATCGGGTGAAAATTCAATATTTCTTTATCCGGGCTCAAACGAAAAAATATCGGAGGAGTACGCGGACAGTGTGCTTGAAAATTTTGAAGCCGGAGATATAATTCTTCTGCAAAACGAAATTAACAATATTGATTATATAATAAAAAAGGCACAGTCAAAAAATATGTGCATAATTTTAAATCCGTCACCGTTTGACGGGCGGCTTAAAACGATTGATTTTAATTGTCTGACATATATTATTTTAAATGAGGTTGAGGCAAAGGCAATATCGGGCTGCAATGATATAGACGAGAGTCTGAGGTATATAAAAAGCAAATATCCGTCTCTTAAAATAATATTAACCTTAGGCGTGTGCGGAAGTATTTATACAGACAGCATCTGCGAGCTTTATCAGCCCGCATTTCGCGTAGATACCGTTGATACAACGGCGGCAGGCGACACCTTTACGGGATATTTTGCCGCAGCGCTTGCACGCGGCGAAGAGTACAAGCAGGCGCTTGAAATATCATCGGCAGCGGCGGCTCTTGCGGCATCCGGAAAAGGCGCAGCACCCTCAATTCCCGAAAAGAGAGAGGCAGAGGAGGCGGCTCGCAGTCTGAAGCCTATACTTGTAAACAACAGCGAAAAACGACTGCACAAAATAATAAACGAATATGCCGATAAAAATTTGCAGTCGGCAAGCCTTGAGGATTTAGCAAATATACTCGGCTATTCGGCAGCTTACACGGGCAGGCTTGTAAAAAAGCTGACGAGCAGGTCATTTTCCGCATTTATTCAGGATAAAAGATGTGATAAGGCGGCGCAGCTGCTTTTAGATACCGATTTGCCGATTTCTGAGATTATAGATGATGTAGGCTACAAAAACGAAAGCTTTTTCAGATTGATTTTTAAAG
The DNA here is from genome assembly GCA_934489015.1 of uncultured Clostridia bacterium. Classification (GTDB taxonomy): domain Bacteria; phylum Bacillota; class Clostridia; order UBA1381; family UBA1381; genus RGIG9115. Next base: position 242,909 of record CAKSSN010000002.1, on the reverse strand, counting down.
AGCGGTTTGGTAAAAATCCGCTTGAATACAGGAAAAAGGATTATTAAATTAAGCTTAAAAAACCGTCCGTGCGCACAGACACAGACGGTTTTTAAGTTTTGAAGAAATTGCCGCAGCTGCTTAGCGCAGCTCAAATACGCTTCTGGGCTTATTATGATACGCAACGCTCAGCACAAGCCCGACGCTTGCCAGATTTGTAATTAGAGATGTTCCGCCGTAGCTTAAAAACGGCAGCGGAATACCCGTAACCGGCAAAAGCCCTATGCACATTCCTATGTTTTCGACTGTGTGGAAAAAGAGCATTGCCGAAACGCCTATGCATATATACCGACCGAAAAGGTTATCCGATTTTGACGCTATGCGCACACATTTGAAAATTATAATAAACAGCGCGAGGATAATAAGCACCGAGCCGATAAATCCGAATTCCTCCGATATACTGCTGAAAATAAAATCAGTTGATTTTGCAGGCAAAATTCCGAGCTGATTTTGAGGGCCTTCAAGGTATCCCTTTCCGGAAAGTCCGCCGGAGCCTACAGCGATTTTCGACTGTATAACGTTATATCCGCTTTTGAGCGGCTCAAGCTCAGGATTGAAAAACACGCGTATTCTGTTTTTCTGAAATGTGCTTAAAAAGTGGTAGCCTATCGGCATTGCGCAAAGCAGAGCCGCTATCGACGGAATAATGTATTTATACGAAAGCTTTGCCGAAAAAAGCATAACGCAGAAAATGAATATAAATACAATTGCCGTACCCATATCAGGCTGCAATATTATAAGCCCTACCGGAACGGCAAGGTGAAGAATAAGACCGATTATAACAATCGGTTTATTTACGTTTTCCTTAATCATTGACAAATGATATGAAAAGGTTAAAATAAAGCACGCCTTTGCAAATTCCGACGGCTGCAAGCTGACGGAGCCTATTTTAAGCCAGCTCTTTGAGCCCCATTTTCCCGTTGTTCCCGTTATTATAACGAGAATTAAAAACGCCACATAAAAAATATAAATATATTTTATAATCGGTATAAACTGCTCATAATCGAAAAAGCAAAGAAAAAACATAAGTCCCGTTCCGATTATCGCGGCGATAAACTGCACAATAGGGCTTGACGAGCCGGCTGTTGACAGCGTTGCGGAATATACCGCGAACAGCCCGAAAACCGACAGCGCAGCTGCGATAAATGCCAGAACCCAGTCAAATTCTTTTGTTATGATTGAGCTTTTTGAAAAATTTCTGTTCATTTTACTGTTCCTTTAAGCCGTAAACTATTTTTCCTATATCCTCCGCCGTATCTGCAATATAATCGGCGCCTGCCGCCTCAAGCTCTCCGTCCGGCGCATAGCCGTAGCGCACGCCTATTGATTTTATGCCGTTTTCCTTTGCGCCGAGAATATCCATTTTGCGATCGCCTACCATTATCATGCGAGATTTTTTATCCTCTCCGAGCCGACGTATCACTTCCGCAATAATATCCTTTTTTTCGTTTATTCCGCCGTGCAGCTCCGCACCGACACATTCGTCAAAATATTTTAAAATATCGAAAAATTCAAGAATTTTAAGCGAAAAGTTGATCGGCTTTGACGTTGCCAGAACAATTGTATAGCCGTCATTTTTAAGCTTTTTGAGCAAATCGTCCGTTCCGGCAACAAGCTCATTTTCAAGATACCCCTTTGACGAGTAGCGCTCTCTGTATTTTTCAACTGCCGCGTCCGCCTTTTCCTCATCAAAGCCGTAAAGCTCCATAAAGCAGTCCTTAAGCGGAGGCCCGATAAAAAGAAGAAGCTTTTTGCGGTCTGTTTCATGTACTGCGAAGCTCTCAAGCGCATATTTAACGCAGTTTGTTATTCCCTCTTCCGAAAAGGTGAGAGTTCCGTCAAGATCAAAAAGAATTATATCATGCATTTTTCATATCTCCCAAAGGCTTGATTTTTTGCTTGTATACTTTTGCTACAAACACAAGGCTTAAAAGCAGAGATGATATTTCCGAAATCGGAAACGCCCACCACACGCTGCTTACCTCGCCTGTCAGCGACAGAAGATAAGCCGACGGAAGAAGTACGACAAGCTGACGGACTATTGACGTTATCATGCTTTTTATTCCGTCACCGAGTGCCTGAAAGGTTGAGCTCATTATTATGCAGAAGCCGGCAAACGGGAAGCTTATGCTTATAATTCTAAGAGCCGTATCGCCGATGTCGAGCATTGTCTGCGACGCTTCAAAAAACGATAGCAGAACGTCCGGAATAAGCTGCATTACGGCTGTCCCGGCTATCATGATGCATATTGCCGCAGCAGCGCATATTTTCATTGTTTTTGTAATTCTTTTTTTGTTTGCGGCTCCGTAGTTGTAAGCGATAACAGGAACCATACCCGAATTAATTCCGAAAACAGGCATAAACACAAAGCTTTGAAGCTTGAAATAAACTCCGAATACCGCTGCCGCAGTTGATGAGAAAGCGAGCAGAATTTTGTTCATTCCGAACGTCATCACCGAGCCTATCGATATCATTATAATTGACGGAACGCCGACTGCGTATATCTTTTTTATCATTTCTCCGTTCGGGCGGAAGCCTTTCGAGAAAATAGTAATTTCATGGTTGAATTTTATGTTGAATATGAGCGCCGCAATTGCCGCCACAAACTGACCGAGTACGGTTGCGTATGCTGCGCCGGCAACGCCGAGCTTTGGAAATCCGAAAAGTCCGAAAATCATAATCGGGTCGAATATTATATTGACAATCGCGCCGATGAGCTGGCTGCACATGGAAAAAATCGTTTTTCCGGTAGACAGCAGAAGCCTCTCAAGCATAAGCTGCATAAACATTCCGAACGAGAGCACGGAAACAATTTTAAGATATGAGTTTCCGTAGTCCAGTATTTCCTGATCCGCTGTCTGAACTTCAAAATACAGCTTTGAGAAAAACAGGCCGGCAAGCGCGAAAACAACGTAGCTTATAACGGCGAGCATAAGTCCGTTTACGGCGCTTTCGGAAGCCTTTTGCGCGCGCTTCTGACCTAAAAATTTTGAAAGCAGAGCGTTTACGCCGACTGCTGTTCCGATACCGACGCTTGACATGAGGTTTTGAACCGGGAAAGCAAGCGATACGGCCGTGAGCGCATTTTCACATATTTTCGATACGAATATAGAGTCAACAATATTGTAAAGTGCCTGCACAAGCATTGAAATCATCATCGGAAACGACATTGTAAAAATAAGCTTTCCTATAGGCATTGTACCCATTTTATTTTCTTTTTGCTGTTCATTCATATATAAATTTTACCTCCGTAGTTTTATGTGTACAACCTTTAGTATATCCCATTTCAAAGCATATGTCAATACATTATATGAAAAATTTACAAATGCATCAAATGTAACAGTTTTATTAATTATTTGCTTGTTCTATTTACATATTTAAAAGTGTGTGGTAGAATATAATAGTATTGTGTGAAATTAAATTTGGGAGATGTATAAGTCTGAATAAAATCACCCATAGCACAACTTTTTGCTCAGGGCGGTAGTTTAAAGGATTACAATCGACAAGTCGATTGCATTAATTCAGCTAATCAAATCAAAGATTTGAAGCTTCATTGAACACTCACTGCAAAGCAGCTACTTGCAAGCGATTTTCTTTCAGACTTATATTTTGTGCCTTACGGCATAGGAAGGAATGGTTATATAAAATGAAAAAGAAAACTGCGGCGATTGTTGCCTGCATTATTGCAGCCGCTTTTGAAATAAACGCATTTGCGGACGTTCTCGGAAATGTGATTGACGGCTACAGCACATATATGTACGGAAAAACAACGTTTTATCATAATGTTTATCAAAATGACAGCACATATCAGAGGGAGTATTATGTTGACTACAAGCCAAACAGCGGCGTTGTACCTATTGTTGTAAACGGAGATAAAATTTACGGGAAAAGGACAATAACGCAGGCTATAGACTATATGCAGAAAAACGGGATGAAGCCGTTAATCGGTATAAATGCGGATTATTTTTCGTTTCAGACCGGAATACCTATGGGTCATACAATATCCGGCGGAGAAATTCTCACATCGGACACTACGGGTCAGAATGCAATAGGCTTTAATTCAGACGGAAGCGCGTTTATTTCATGGCTTCAGATCCAGAGTAAATTTATAAAGGAGGACGGCGGCGAAATGCAGCTTGACTGCATAAATAAATGGTGTCAGCCGACCATCAGTGCAAGCTATCTTTTGACGGATATGTTTTCGTCGTCGACAAAAACGTCGGGCAGCTGCAAATTTGTAATTTTTTCAAAGGTGAGCGGCTCTTTGTCAATCGGCGGCGAGATAAAGCTTAGAGTTGACGAAAGATTTGATTATGACGGAGAAATCGCAATACCTGAGGATAAATATGTGCTTGTTATGACAAATACTTACGGTGAGCCTGACAAGCTTTCGTTTATGGACTCTCTTTCGGAGGGTGATATTGTAACGCTCAGAAGCGATGCGGTTTATGACGCGGAGCTTTGGAGCAAGGCGGACAGCGGCATGGGAAGTATAGGCGGCAGACTTATAGAAAACGGAACTGTCAACACAAATTTTGAGGCAGGGACGGCGCCGAGAACGGCTGTCGGAATAAAAGCGGACGGAAGCGTTGTTTTCTACGTAATTGACGGCAGACAAAAGGGCTACAGCACCGGAGTGCAGATTAAAACTCTTGCAAAGCGAATGGCGGAGCTCGGCTGCGTTAATGCGATAAATCTTGACGGCGGCGGCTCGACCGCGATAGCCGGAATATTTCCCGGCAGCAGCGAGTACGCTGTAATTAACAGTCCGTCAGAGGGGTCTTTGAGAAAATGCGCAAATTACATTTTCTTAAAGGATCAGAGAGTTGCAACCGGAATTGCCGACAGCTTTAAATTTGACATAACCGACAACAGAAATTTTCTTTCGGGATATACCGAGAGCATAAAGCTTACGGAGCTTCGCGATACGGCAGAGCTGCCTATGGACACGTCGGGCGTAACATATACGGCGGAAAATTCAGACAGCGCATATGTAACGCTTGACGGCACAAATGCAAGAGTCGGCGGCTCAGGAACGGCGGTTGTAAAAGCGAGCGCAAACGGCGGAAGCTATGATATAAGCTATGACATTTACGAAACACCCGATGAAATAAAGGCGTATTCGGGCGGCGCGCCTGTGGACAGCATAAACGCGTCGAGCGGCTCGGCGGTTGATTTGGACGCGCAGAGCTATGTAAACGGAGTTTTATTAAACAGCGATGACGCGTGCTATTCCTATAGCTGCGATGAAAATATCGGCACAATAGACGACAGAGGTGTGTTTACGGCAGGGGAAAAGACGGCAAGCGGAAATATATATATAAGAGCGGGCGAAAAAACTCTTTCGCTTCCGGTTAATGTTACGGAAAAGGCGATTTTTGCCGACACGGAAAACCACTGGGCAAGAGAATATGCCGATAAGCTCTACAAGGAAAATATTTTAAAGGGTGAGCAGGGCGAAAACGGCGTTTATTACCGCCCTGACAGCTTTATAACAAGAGGTGAGCTTGCGGCGGTTATAGCAAGATATTTAAAGCTCGACACAAGCGCCTACGGCGAGTATGAATTTGCGGACTATGATAAAACGGCTGATTGGGTTAAACCCTATATAAACGCCGTTGCCGCAGAGGGAATAATGAACGGTAAATTATCGGGCGGAAAAAAATATTTTGCGCCGAACGATCTGCTTACAAGAGCGGAAGCGATAGCGGTAATCGGCAGAATTTCAAAGAAGAGCGAAACGGACTTTAAGGCTGAATTTACAGATATGAGCGACGTGCCGGACTATGCTTTGGAATATGTAAATCTCCTTGCGGGTCTTAAAATAATCGGCGGATATTCCGACGGAAGCTTAAGACCCTACGGCAACATTACAAGGGGCGAGTGCGCAAAAATAATATGTTTGCGCATGGAAACATCAAATTAATAAGTATAAAAGACTTGTTTTTAAATTAATATTAACAATTTTTTAGCCTTTGTGTTGAAAATAACAAAATACTGTGATATAATTAAAATAATATATACTTTAGAGGTGAAACAAAAGTGGCATACAAGGTTTTAAGAAAAGAAGATTTAAATCCTACCGTGTTTTTGATGGAGGTTGACGCTCCGGCAGTTGCGAGAAAGGCAGAGCCGGGACAGTTTATTATCCTGAGAATTGACGAAAAGGGAGAGAGAGTTCCTTTTACAATTGCCGATTTTGACAGGGAAAAGGGAAGCGTTACGATAATAGTTCAGGTTGTCGGAAAAACGACAAGGGATTTGCAGGCGGTTTGCGCAGGTGAGGAAATACTTGACTTTGCCGGACCTCTCGGAATGCCTACAGAGCTTGAGGGGAAGAAAAAGGTTGCTGTAATCGGCGGCGGCTTGGGAACTGCAATAGCGTATCCGCAGGCTAAAAAGCTTCATAAGCTCGGCAGCGAGGTTTGTCTTATCGCGGGCTTTAAAAACACCGATTTTATAATTCTTGAAGATGAGCTTAAAGAGGTTTCCGACCGCCTTATTATAACAACCGATGACGGCTCTAACGGAACAAAAGGCTTTGTAACCGACAGACTTTCCGAGCTGCTTGAGAGCGGAGAAAAATTTGACGAGGTTATTGCAATAGGTCCGCTTGTTATGATGCGCGCCGTTTGTAATCTTACGAAAAAATATGATATTCCCACAACTGTCAGCATGAACCCCGTTATGATTGACGGAACGGGAATGTGCGGCGGCTGCCGTGTTATTGTCGGCGGAGAAACGAAATTTGCCTGTGTTGACGGACCTGATTTTGACGGTCATAAAATCGACTGGGATCTGGCAATGAACAGACAGAGGATGTTTGCCGAGCAGGAAAAACATTCTTTCGGACTGGGATCATGCAGGCTGGCAGATAAATAAGGAGAAAGGTTAAATTGCTCATAGCACTACTTTTTGTTCAGGGGCGAAGGTTTAAAGGATTACAATCGGCAGGCCGATTGCATTAATTCAGCTAATCAAATCGAAGATTTGAAGCTTCATTGAACGTTCGCCGCAAAGCAGCTACTTGTGAACAATTTTCTGTCAAACTTAAATTTGTGCCTTACGGCACGGGAAGGAATGATCGTAAAATGATAAACAATTCTTTAACAAAAACACCAATGCCGGAGCAGGTAGCGGATGTCAGAAATAAAAACTTTCTTGAGGTTTCGGAGGGATATACTGAGGAAATGGCTGTGAGCGAGGCTCAAAGATGCTTAAACTGCAAAAATAAGCCTTGTATGTCGGGCTGCCCTGTTCATGTTAAAATACCGGAGTTTATAGCCTATGTTGCAGAGGGAAAATTCGAAGAGGCATATCTCAAAATAAAGGAAACAAATGCGCTTCCGGCAGTTTGCGGCAGAGTTTGTCCGCAGGAGACGCAGTGTGAGTCAAAATGCGTAAGAGGAATAAAAGGCGAAAGCGTTGGAATAGGCAGACTTGAAAGATTTGTTGCCGACTATCACATGAAGCACGTTGAGGATATTATATTCAAAATCCCGTCAAACGGTAAAAAGGTTGCCGTTGTAGGCTCGGGTCCGTCGGGACTTACGGTTGCGGGAGATTTGGCTAAAAAGGGCTATGATGTGACGATTTATGAAGCGTTTCATACAGCAGGCGGCGTTTTGATGTACGGTATACCGGAGTTTCGTCTGCCTAAGGATATTGTGCAGAAAGAAATTGAAAACCTCAAAAAAATGGGCGTAAAAATAGAAACAAATATGGTAATCGGAAAGACTGTTCTTGTTGACGAGCTTTTTGAGGACTTTGGCTTTGACGCGGTTTACATAGGCTCGGGCGCAGGTCTTCCGTCATTTATGGGTCTTGAGGGAGAAAGCTTAAACGGAGTTTATTCCGCAAATGAGTTTTTGACAAGAATTAATCTTATGAAGGGCTATAAATTCCCCGAATACGACACGCCTGTAAACATAGGAAAAACGGTTGCCGTTTTCGGCGGCGGAAACGTTGCTATGGACGCGGCGAGATGCGCAAAAAGACTCGGCGCGGAAACTGTTTATATAGTTTACAGAAGAAGCATGGAGCAGCTCCCGGCAAGACGTGAGGAGGTTATGCACGCCAAAGAAGAGGGCATAGAATTTATGCTCCTTACAAATCCGACGCGCTTTATCGGTGACGATAAGGGCTGGCTTAAGGAGATGGAAGTTGTTTCTATGGAGCTCGGCGAGCCCGACGCAAGCGGCAGAAGAAGACCGGTTAAAATCGAGGGCTCGGAGCATATTGTTCCGATTGACACGGCAGTTATCGCCATAGGTCAGACACCAAATCCGCTTATTAAGAAAACAACGGACGGACTTGACACAAATAAAAAGGGCTGCATTGTTGCAGACGAGGAAAGCGGAAAGACGAGCAAGGCTCATGTTTATGCCGGCGGCGACGTTGTAACGGGCGCGGCTACGGTTATTTTGGCAATGGGCGCAGGTAAGGCTGCGGCTGAAGCTATAGATAAGGAGCTTTCGTAAGGTATCTTTTTCAGCAGTATTTAAATATGTGATAAAAAATTGAGGGTGGAAATCCTCAATTTTTTATTGCAGAATGTGTTTTGATATAAGCCGTCCGAATAGCGGCTTTTTTATTTTTGAAAAATACGGTTTTGGTTTGAAACAATTTGTTTTTATTATGTAAATTCGGAGTATAATATGTGATGGATAAACGGCTGCTTGTGCGTTCATAATTTGTTCATAAATTGTACGATAATCCAAAAAATAGTACTCTATTTTGTCATAATCAGCCAAATTGTTGAAATAAAAAATTTACTGATTTATAATAAATATGTAATGATGAGAAAAGAGGTCAGTCATGTACAAATTAATAATTGCAGATGATGATTCGAGGTTTTTGGAACAGTTTTATAAGCTTGTCGACTGGGGAAAATATGGCTTTGAGGTTGCGGCAAAGCTTTATGATGGAGAGGATATAATTAAATATATCGGCGAAAACGATGTTGACGCGATAATAACCGATATAAAAATGCCGGGAAAATCGGGAATTGATGTAGCTAAGTATATATATGAAAATAAGCTTGACATAAAGGTTGTGTTTTTCAGTGCGTATAAGAGCTTTGACTATGCGGTTGAGGCTGTTTCATACGATGTTGTGGGATATATCACAAAGCCGGTCAGCTTTTCGCAGCTGGGCGAAGCCATAGAAAAGCTCAGGAGCTGTCTTGCAAAGAGAGATTATACAAACAGATTTATTGACGATGATGTTATAAAGACGAGAAAAAAGGTGATGTGTGAATATTTTTTATCGGGCGGCGGCGCACCGTATTTCAAGGCGGCGCTTATGCATCCCGTTTCGGCAATGCTTTCTGCGGCACTCGGCGGATTTTCCGTTTCGGGCTATGAGGAATATTCAAAAAATGTGTGGAAGCATGGCGAGAAGCAGCTTTATAATGCTTTTATGAGAATAATATGCTATGAAACTGAGGAATATTATTCAATTCCTCTTGTGCTTTTTGGCGGAGAAATTCTTTCGCTTACAATAGCGAAAAAGACCGATATTGATATGAAAAAAGCCGCTTCCGATATAAGCGGCAGGATAAAAGATTGCTTTGAGCTTGACTGCACATTTAAGGATTTTTACGAAAAGGATAATTTAGGCGAATTAAAATCGGATATGCTCCGTGAGGAAAGAGGATTTTTAAAGTCATCAAGGCAGCTTCTTATAAGAGCGGCGGAGAGCGAGAGGATCGAAAACAATATTGCGTCGGCGTGCAGATTTATAGACGAAAACTTTTCTGAGGATATATCGAGAAAGGATATAGCGGCGGCACTTTATATGAGCGAGTCATCCGTAGACAGACTTTTTTCGGAGCATATGGGCTGTAAAATAGTTGACTACTTGAATAAGGTGAGGGTTGAAAAGGCGAAAATCCTTATAGAAAATGATTCAATACCAATAAGCAAGCTTCACAATTATCTGGGATATAAAAGCAAAGCTCATTTCTTTAAGCTTTTTAAGCAGCTTACCGGCGGAACGCCGCTTGAATATAGGAAAAAGCATATAAAAACGGGCAGAGATATTTAAGAGGTATTTGCCATGAAAGTTAAAACTATGATAAACCTTATGAAAAATATGCGCTGGAAAACCATATTCGGAAAATTTCGGCGGATAATCATTTTATGTTTTATGATACCGGTTATAATTCTCGATATTGTTGTTGCGGTGATTTATTCGGGCAAATTAAAAAACGAGATAGAAAACAATTTAAATACTGCTTATTTAAGAACGTCGATAAGTGTTGAAGAGCAGTTTAAGCAGGTCAGCGACACGTTTAACCTGATTGTTCAGGACGGTAAAACGACAAGGTTTTTAACAAGCGATATTAAAACGTTCAGCGGCAGAGAGGCAAGCTCGGTCGGCTCGGTTATTGCAAATTTTATAAGAGGCGCGACAAATTCGGGCAGCATAATAAAATCGGTCGGCGTATACAGCCAAAACAGCGACTATTTAATATCGAACATATCGAGCGGGTATATGCAGTCGAGCGACGCGCAGTGGTACAGAACATATAAGGAAACGGGAAAAAGCGAGCTCGTTTTTTCTTCTGATGACGAAATAATAATCTGTCACGGCATAAGCTATGAGGGAAATTTAATCGGAATGATGGTTTTTGAGCTTGACAAAGAGGAAATAACCGAGAAGCTCAGACTTGAGGACTATAAGCTCAATATCGGCGTAATTCTGACGGATTTGGATAATAACGTGATTTTTGAGCATGGTAACACGTCGTCGGGGATAAAGGTTAAAAAAACTTATGAGCTCGGAAACGAAAGCCTGAATATGATTTTTACGGAGGGAAATAACACTAAATCGGTTTATAAAACTGCGGCGGTATATTTTCTGATATATTTTTTGGCGAGCGTTATTCTTGTTATAATCATGGCGTTTTTCTGCTCAATGCTTCTTTACGACAGCATAGCGGATATACTTGCCAAGATAGATGTTTCTGAGGACAACGTAAGCAACATAAAGAAGATGAACAGCACTGTGCTTGAAACGGTCAATAACGCGGAAAATATAGAGGATAAAATTGCCGAGAGCATAAATGCGCTTCACGCGGCGCAGCTGTCGGCTCTGCAAATGCAGATAAATCCGCATTTTGTGTTTAACGTTTTAAATTACGCAAACTCCGTTATTCTTGAAATAACGAGGTGCGACAATGACGCGGTAAGAATTATTGTGCTGCTGTGCAGCATACTTCAGTTTGCGATGGAGGAGCCGAAATATGAAACAACCGTTGAGCAGGAAATAGACATTGCGGAGAAATATATTGAGATTGAAAGGCTTAAAACGGGAATTGATTTTAAAACCGTTTGGGATGTTGACGAGAATGTAAGGAAAAACGTGTGTCTAAAACTTTTTCTTCAGCCGATTATTGAAAACTCCGTTATGCACGGCTTTAAAAGAGCAAGGGACAGACAGAGCGTTTTAAGAGTGAGCGTCAGAGCGGAAAAGGAATTTTTGATTTTTACCGTTGAGGATAACGGGCGCGGAATGACGGAGGAAAAGCTTGGAGAAATCAGGCGGCAGCTTGAAGCTCCCTTTGAGGACTTTGCAAAGCATATAGGAATAAGAAATGTAAATCAGAGAATAAAGCTTGTTTACGGAAACGAATGCGGAATGGAAATCAATTCCGACGAGAGCGGAACGAGAGTTACAATGCGGCTGGGGATAAACAAAAAGAAGTGATATTTTGAGGGGACGGATAAAATGTATATCAGACTGACAGGCAGCGGAAAAAGAGGGATAATCGAGCCGTTTTATGACGGCGGTGAGGCATACCGCGATTATCATAAATATGAAACGATTAAAAACTATACCGTATCTCCCGACGGTGCGGCGCGGCAGTACTGGATGAGCGTAAATTTCAAAATAAAGCCCGGAACAAAGGTGACGGCAAGGAGAAAATGCAGTCTTGACGCAGGGCGCTTTGACGAGATTTATGTTGAAGCAAAGCTTCCCGATTACATAACTCTTAAACTTTTTATAAACGGTGAAGAAATAATAAATTCTGTCGGAACGGGAAAAACGGACGAGTATTTCGGCAAACTTAAGGACAGGAAAATAGAGAGCATATGCCTGGAGTTTTCAAACGAGGGCGATAGTTTGTATGAAGCGATGGTAACTCATATAGGCGTGAGTGACTCCGCCTTTCCCGACGATGAATATATTTCGGGGGAAAATACCATACCCGACTGGGAGGGCTGCTTTGAGGAAAATCCGGAAATAAGGCTTTTGTCGGGAAGCTTTACACAGAGTGCGGAGCAGCTGAGAGAAAAAATGAAGGATCCTTTTTTCAGCGCCACATATGAAAAAACAAAGGAATTTGCAAAAGCGTATATGAGCGAGGAGCCGGAGAAAAAAATTGCGGACGTTATAACAAGCGCAGCGGATCAGCTTTACTCCGGTGCGTCGACGCTTGCCTTTATCGGCTTTATAGAAAAGGATATTCAAATGCTTAAAATGGCCGCGAGATATGCTCTGTCGCTTGCAAGCTTTAAAACGTGGTATCAGGATGAAAAGGAGCTTGCTGCCGGAGTGACCTGGAACGGAAGAGTTTTCCGTGCAACATATGCAAGCTTCGGGATAAGCTTGTTTCTGGAGTTCGGCGGAAGTATTTTAACGTGGCACGGAAGAAATTATCTTTATGAAGCGCTTGTTAATAAGGGCATTTCAAGACTTGACGGCGATTTTAAGAGAATGGAATATATTTATCATATGAATCAGGGGCTTGCTTTTTCACCAGGCTATGTATATGCACTTATAGCGCTTTTGGTGCGTTTCCCGCGATACGAAAAAAGGCTTGAAGAAATTGAAGCGGACGTTCGCGAAATGCTTTCGGGAACAGTTTTGCCCGACGGCGGAATGGTTGAGGGGCTGGGCTATTATTCGTATACGATTGAGTCGTATTGCCTTACGGCGTGCGCGCTTGCGGCTTTCAGAGGAAAGAGCATTTACGAGTATATCGGCGGCGCTCTTGACAAAACGAGTGATTTTGCGCTTGCGATGACAGGAGGAAGCAACGTTTTCAGAACGGTCGGCGATACGGGAAGATACAGCTTTGCGAAGCATATAAGTATGTTTATGTATCAGGCAACGAAAAATCCCGTATGGGAGAGGTATTACAGAGAAAGCGTTAAAAATAATCCGGAGGGAACGCCTGCGGCGGGATGGTATCTCGGTTATCTGATATACGGCGAGCGGCTGAACCCGCAAATAACGGAAAAAGAGGATAAGGGTGATAAATTTTATTGTTTTGCCGACTGCGGCTATACATATTTAAAACGTGAAAATGTTGAGATTTTCGCAATATCGGGGAAAAGCTTTTCTCATTGTCACGCAGATAAGGGAAGCTTTATGATTGATCTGGGCGGCGAGCCGCTTTTGATAGATCGCGGAATGTGCGGCTATAACGAAGCGTGCGCCGATGAAATTTCGGCAAGTGCGGCGCATAATATGGCAGTTCCCGTGATTGACGGCTATATGATAAATCAAAATTCGCAGCACGGCTACAGCGCGGCTATGAAGCTCAGCCGCTATGAAAACGGCGTTTTCGAGTGGGTAAGCGATAACAATAATGTCTGGGATAAATCAATTGTGAAGAAAAATGTGCGCACGATAAAATCGAAAAATCCGTATGAGTATGAAATAACCGATGAGTTTGAGTTTACAAGGCCTGCACGCGCGGCGTTTTTGCTTAATATGTACACAGATGAGCATATAAATGCAGAGCCGATAAATTGGAAGCCGGAAAAGACAGAATATAAAAGCTACAGCGTTGATTATGCAAAAAGACCTGTTATGCGGCTTGAGCTTTTGTCGCAGGAGAGTATAAAGCTAAAACTTGTTACGCTTGTTAAAATTGTTTAAATGCGCTTTTAACGCTTAATTTGAAAAAGCTTAAATATACACCCGGCGGCCGAAGGCCTGCCGAAAAACGGGAAGGGGGAAAAACAAAAATGAAAAGAGGAATTTTATTTATGAAAGGGGGGATAAAAATTACGTTCAGGAAAATATTAATGTCAGCGCTTTTGGCGGCGTTTGCTCTTGAGCCTGTCGGCTGCGTGCCGCAAAAGAGCGGCGGCGCAGAGCTTACGTGGGTTGTTCCGGGCGAGCGATGCGACGGGTTTGACAGAGTTGAAGAGCAGATTAACAGGATAACGGAGGAAAAGCTCGGAGTGAATTTAAAATTTGAATTTATTCCGCAGACATCTGATTATTCAAGGCGTGTAAACGCTAAAATCGAATCGGGAGAAAAAATAGATTTATGTTTTACGGGCTATCTCGATTCGTATGAAGCAAGGGTTTATGACAATAAGCTTCTGTCTCTTGACGGGCTTCTTGGCAAAGTGCCGAAGCTCAGGCAAAGCGTGCCCGACTATTTGTGGCAGGGTGCAACGATAAACGGCAAAATATATGCCGTTCCGAATGAGCAGATTTGCGCGACTTCAACCGCTCTTGTAATAAGCCGTGAGCTTGCTGACAAATATAGCTTTGATTTATCGGGCGTGAGGTCTACATATGATATAGAGCCGTTTTTGAAAATATTAAAGGAAAACGAGCCTGATTTGTTCCCTATAAGAATTAACTGGGGATCAAGCGGCTTCGGCTCTCTTGACAGCAGCCGATTTGTCGACTTTTCCGTAGGCGGAGTTATGCTCGTTAATGAAAACGGAGAGCTAAGTGCCGAAACAATAGCGGAAAATGCCGAAAAGCAAAGAGCGGTTAAAACGCTGCACGACTGGTATAAAAAAGGCTATATAAGGGGCGATGTCGCCGTTGCAATGGACAGCCCTGAGGATCTTGCCGCAGGGAAATACGGAGTTTGGTTTGAAACTTATAAGCCGGGCGTTGAATGGCAGAGAAAGCTTTTGACCGGTAACGACGTTTACGCCGTTCAGGTTACGAAGCCGTATATTTCATCGGGTGCAATTCGCGGAGCAATGACCGGAATAAGCGTTACCTCGAAACATCCGGAGGAGGCTGTTCGGCTTTTGGAGCTTGTTAATACGGAGCCGGAAATTTTAAATCTTTTGACATACGGGATAGAGGGAGAAAACTATAAAAAAATATCGGATAATGTTGTTGAAAGAACGGAAAATGTCTTTTCAAATCAGACCTGGATTTTCGGAAATCAGTTTATAATCTTTACCGAAGAGGGTCAGGGCGCTGATATTTGGGAAAGAACAAAGAAAATAAACGAATCGGCTCAAAAGTCACAGCTTATAGGCTTCAATCCCGACACATCGGAAATAACGCAGGAGATAATAAAATGCAATGAGGTAATCGGAAAATACTCCGTTATGGAAAACGGAACAGAAGACCCGTCTGCGTACTGGAGCGATTTAAAAACAGAGCTCAAGGAGGCGGGAATTGAAAAAATCAGGCAGGAGCTTACAAAGCAGGCAGACGAATATCTTTTAAAAAATAATGAATGAAAATGAGGAGGAATTGGAAAATGAGAAAAAATAAACTTATTGCAGGGCTTTTGGGTCTTGCAATGACAGCGTCGGTGCTGCCGATGCAGGCTATGGCCAAAACGGTAATGTACGGATTTTATAATATGGATTTTGAAACGGGAGAAGTAAATGCTCCGGACAGTAACAGATTCAGATTGAATTCAACACGTACTGTCAGATGGCAGAATGACGGTTCAAGACTTGCTCCTGAGGACTGGACATATGAGGTTTGCGATGACGGAAGCGGCAGCAATAAGGCTCTTAAATTTACTTTTGACAGCGAGGGCGGAACAAAAACGCTTTCCGATAACGGAGGTAAGGTCGGAGCTTTGCTCATGGCAGATATGCCCGGTAATCTTTATAGTCCAAATTCAAAATGGTGTGAATACAGCTTTAGCTATAAAATAGATCAGCCTTTGAATATGAACGCCGATTATTTTATGACTATGACCGATGTATTCGGTTTTGCAGTTAGAATGAAATATCAAAACAACAAAATAGTTGTCGGAAATAATTCATTTGATCCGATATTCGGAAAATGGGTTAATGTAAAATGGCAGATAAGAAATTATTCCGGAACAGCAAATCAGGCTGTTAAGGTCACAAGAGATTATATAGATGATAGCGGCGAAACAGTAACAGAAACTTTGTTTGAGGATATGGGAAATTGGCAGGTTTCAATGGGAAAGCTTGCTTTGCAGCTCTCAAGTGCCGGAATGACAGACGACACAAGCTTTATGGTTGACAACATTTACGCATGCTACCTTGATAATGCCGATTTAACAAAGGTTACCTTTGACACAAAGGGCGGAAGCGCAGTTGACCCTGTTCAGACGGCTATAGGAAAAATAAATCTTGCATGGGCAGGAACGCCGACTAAGGATGGTGCAACCTTTGAGGGCTGGTACAGAGATGAAGCTCTTACAGAGCCGTTTGACGGAACAGGCGTTGAGGAAAACATAACCGTTTACGCAAAGTATAACCAAAACGTAAAGGTTACATTTGAAACAAACGATCCCGATATAGTGCAGGATCCTATGTATACAGGCACAGGCTCAATAGAGCTTCCCGTTATAGAAAAAGAGGGCTATGTTCTTTCGTGGTGGAAGGACGCAGACTTTACACAGCCCTTTGACGGAACCGGCATAACGGAGGATATTACTGTTTACGCAAAGTGGGAAAAGCTTCACACTGTAAGCTTTGACACAAACGGCGGAAATGCAATAGACCCTGTTACAACAACGGGAATTATTGACTTTACGGATATAAACCCTGTCAGAGGTCAGTATACATTTGCAGGCTGGTATCTTGATAAGGAATGTAAAAATGCGTTTGATGTAACATCAGCCGTAACGGGTGACATAACTCTTTATGCAAGATGGAGCAGCTTAATGTATAATGAAGGCTTTGAAGCAGAGAGCTATAACGAGGGGCTTGACATTGCAAATACGATACGGCCCAGCAATACAGAATATTTTAAAAATGCGGTAACGGTTGATGAAACGGGAAACAAGGTAATGCGCTACAGCTTTATCGGTGATGAAAATACATCGTTCAGAGGTTCAAATATACTTAGCTTTGATATTCCCGTAGCTCTTAATTCAGACGGAAGTACATATGAGGTCGGATATAAATATAAAGCCGGAAAAGAAAGCAGATTTATACCGCAGCTTTCTATTAACGGAAAATATGCAGGCTGCAATCTGTTTAATATTGGAACAGATACGGGTAATCCGGTAATCGGAACAACGCAGCTTTCAGAGGATAGATTTATAGGCTATGATATTGACGGATATGTAACCGTTAAGGCAATATACAATGTTACGGATAAAAAAGCAAGCGTATTCGTTTCGGGAAGAAAAACCGACGGCGAAGAATTTAACATTGCTCATGAGCTTGAAAACATAGAACTTGCATATGTACAGAATTTCAGAATTACAATTGCGCCGTATTACGCTCCGGCAGTAGGCTCTGTTTTGGACATTGACGACATTTATGTAAGACTTGCCGACACTCACAAGGTAACCTTTAAATATAATGACGGTGTTACTGCCGATAGTACGGTTGATACAGATTTGTACGGCTCGGTTGAGCTCCCGAAGCCGACAAGAGAAAATTACGGCTTTATCGGCTGGTACACGGATGAAGGCTGCACACAGGAGTTCAGCGGAGCAGGGGTAACGGAGGATACAACGGTTTATGCTCTTTGGCAGACATATCCGACAGTTTCCGCAATTTCTCCGGCAGACGGAAGCGTTAAGGTTGATCCGCAGCCGACTATTAAAATAAACTTTGACAGCAGAATGGATTTAAGCACAATCAATAAGTCAACGGTTAAGGTTTATAAGGGCAGCGAAGCTCTCGACGAGCAGTATTACAGCGTAAACGCAGTTGATAACGCAGAGGGTAAAACGGAAGCAACAATAACCTTTGCTCACCGCTTAGACCTTAAGGGCGAATATACCGTAAAGGTAACAACAGGCGTTAAAAACCTCTGCTACAATATGGCAGCTGACTTTACATCGAGCTTCACTGTTGCAGGTCTTGCTCTTGAAGCTAAGGTTGTTAGCGTAAAGGACAGCGAGGGAAATGCTGTTGAAAGCTTAAAGGCATATGCCGGCAAAACAATCAAAATCAGCGTTGAGCTTAAAAACAATACCGAAAGCACGCTCACATGCTATCCGATTTTCGGAGTATATTCGGGCAGCGGCTTAAAGGATTGCAGCGTTATGCAGGCTCAGACGGTGGAGGGCGAATTAACACCGGAGTTTGAGGTTACTCTTCCGCAGAATGCGGAGGACAGCGACAAGGTAAGCATGATTACCGTTGATTCACTTCAGACAATTAAACCTCTCGCATTTAAGGTTGACGTAAAATAAACGCTGAAAACATAAGGGCGGGGGAGAAAAATTTTCTCCCCTCTCCCGAAAGGCTTTTGGAGGAATTAATAAAGATGAAGAAAAACAAACTGATTGCAGGGCTCTTAAGCCTTGCATTTGCAGCGTCGGCGCTGCCATCTACGGCTTTTGCCGCAAAGATTGCATATCCCGGTTTTTACGATGTTAATTTTGAGGACGGGAAAGCTGCTCCGCACGAGAGAATGCAGTGGCTGTCAAAAAGCACTGTAAGGTGGAACGACAGCCGTTATGCTGCGCCGGAAGACTGGAAATATGAGGTTGTTGACGAGTCGGCAGGCAACAAGGCGCTTAAGCTGACCTTTGACAGCGAGGACGGAAACAAAAAGCTTTCCGATAACGGAAAAAGCGTCGGAGCTATTTTAAGAACAGAGGTTCCGGGTAATGTTGTAAATGCGTCAAGCAACAAATGGTATGAATACAGCTTCAGATATAAAATTGACGAGCCGCTTAACATGGATGCAAACCATTTCATGACGCCGACGGATATTTTTGACTTCACTCTTAAAATGGGGTATCACAATAATAAGCTGACTATAGGCGACAAGGAGTTTGATCCCCTGTTCGGGCAATGGGTTAAGATAAAATATCAGGTACATTACTGCTCAAACGTGGCAAATATGGCTATAACGGTGTCGAGAAGCTATGAGGGTGACGACGGAAAGGAAAAGACGGAAATTCTTTATTCCACTGACGGAAATGTTAAGTTTTCATTTTCGGTTATAGCTTTTCAGGCGTCAAGCAGCGGCATGACCGACGGTGCAAGCTTTATGATAGATGATTTTTATGTGTATGAGCTTGAAAAAAGCGATTTTAAAACGGTTTCGTTCGACACAAACGGTGCAAATGAAACTGTAGACGATATTTCAACGTTAAATGATGTTATAACGCTGCCGGATAAAAAGCTTACAAAAAACGGCGGTTGGCGCTTTGACGGCTGGTACCGGGACAGCACATTAACGGAGGAGTTTGACGGCAGCGGTGTTGAGGATAACATGACCGTTTACGCCAAATGGATTAAGGTTCACACCGTAACCTTTGACTTAAAAGGCGGCACGGGACAAACAACGGCCGAAACAGTAACGGACACCGTTGAGCTTCCGCCGGATCCGACAAGGGAAAGATATGAGTTTGACGGCTGGTATCTCGATGAGGATTATAAAATTGCCTTTGACGGCAGCGGCGTTGAGGGTGACATGACTGTTTATGCAAAATGGAATTACGCATGGAAAATTGAGTTTGAAACAAACGGCGGCGAGCCGCTTGAGCCTGCTTATGCGGTAAGCAGCCTTAAAACTCTGCCGACAGCTGTTCGTCTCGGCTATCGTTTCGACGGCTGGTACAGAGATGAGGCGCTTGAAACGGTGTTTGACGGCAGCGGTGTTACCGAAGACATGACCGTATACGCAAAGTGGACAAAGCAGCATAAGATAACCTTTGACACAAAAGGCGGAGAAGAGGTTGAGCCGATATATACATTGGAGGATATTACTTCTCTTCCGACAACCAAAAAGCGCGGCTTCAGCTTTATAGGCTGGTTCAGAGACAGCGAGCTTAAAGAGCGCTTTGACGGCACAAACATAACCGGAGACATGACGGTTTATGCCGGCTATGACAACCTTATTTATTATGAGGATTTTGAAAACACCGATGGAGCCGAATATTTATCGCAGCTTGCTCCGACAAAATATGAGCAGTATTTAAAGGACGGCTACGGCGCGGTTGACGACGGCAGCGGAAATAAGGCGCTGCGTCTTGCGTGGGAATTAAAAGGCGGCGTTGCTTTCCCGTTTGAAGACGGCGGAGCAGGCCTTTATGAAATAAGCTTTAAGGTGAAATTCCCTATACAAACCACATCTTACAGATGGATGACCTCTTTCGGAACTCCGAGACAGGGGAAAAATGTTGCCGCTGCGGCAGGCAGTTTAGGTAACGGAAGCATGAGCTTTGCCGGAGAGGGCATTGCATATGCTCCGAACGCAGAGGGGTATATAACGCTTACATATCTTATAGACACAGTAAACAGAATTGCCGGTGCAAAATCGTCTTACATTAATAAGATGACAAGAAAGCAGGTTACTTCAAGCTTTAACGGCATTGAGGTTACGCAGAGCGTTTCGGGATTAGACAACGTTTACTTCAGCCCTGACTACAGAATTGAGGAGCAGGGATCGGATTATTACCTTGACGAAATAAGCGTAAGAAAAATAGAGCAGGAGGGAGTAGAGAAAATTTCTATCGCAAACAATTCTCTCGACGTTTCTCTTGACACGGACGTTAAGGTTTACTTTACCAATATAATGGATAAGGAAACAATTATTCCCGAGAGTCTTTTCATTGAGGATGAGGACGGAAACGCCGTTCCTGCCGAGATAAAAATAAGCGAGGAAAACGGGAAAACCGTTGCGGCGGTTACGCCGTCTAAAAGCCTTGAGTATGAGAAAAGCTACAAGGTCGTTGTTAAGCCTATTATCAGTTCGGGCGGTTATAATATTGACAAAACATATACATCTGCCTTTAAAACAAGGCCTAAAATATGGGAGTTTTCAAGCACGCTTACAGACGCGCAGACGGGCAGAGCCGTGAAAACGCTTACGGCAGCTGCCGGAAAAACAGTTAAGCTTTCATTAAAAATGAGAAACTATGACGGAGCGGACAGCGAAAACTACTTTATCGGCGCGGCTTTGGTTGATACAAAATCGGCTCTTCAGGCAGGCTACGCTCATGCGGAGGGCACAGTTTTAAATGGCGAGGAAAAGGAAGTCCTGAGCGCAGAGCTCAATGTTCCGTCCGATGTGACGGAAAACTACAAAATAAGGTACTATATCTGGAGCTCCGCTCAAAACAGAAGAGTTTTGACCGACTTTTTGGAGACTCCGTAAAATGAGGTGAACAATTTGAATTTAGCGGTTAATAAAAAAGCCCCAAAGGCAAAGAAAAGGGTGAGCAGGAGTCAGGTGGAGTTTTGGTCTATGTGTATTCTGCCGATGCTCCATATTATAATATTCTGCTATCTGCCGCTTTTCGGAATTATTATAGCGTTTAAGGACTATAAGTTCGCAAGAGGAATTTTCGGCAGCAGCTGGTGCGGGCTTGATAATTTTAAGGTGTTTTTAAGCTCTAAGGAATTTGTTCATATAGCATGGAACACGGTTTATATGAATTTTATCCTTATCCTGACATCAACCATTGCGGCAATTCTGCTTGCAGTATTTATGTATAATCTGAAAAACAGCCTTTGCACAAAGATTTTTCAGACTATGCTCATAACTCCGAATTTTATGTCATGGGTTATCGTGTCATACATGGTGTTCGCGTTTTTAAACCCCACCTACGGTCTTTTAAACAGGATTTTGGAGTTTTTCGGCATGGAGGGACGCGACTGGTATCAGACGCCTGCGGCATGGCGGTTTATTCTGCCGATTGCAAACATATGGAAGGGCTTTGGTATGGGCAGCATATTGTATTATGCCGCGCTTATGGGCATAAGCCCCGAAATATTTGAGGCTCTTGAAATTGACGGAGGAAAAAGAAGACACAAGGTCTGGTATATAATGCTTCCGGAATTGGTGCCTATTTTATGTATTCAGACGATTTTTGCCATCGGCGGCATTTTCGGCGGAGATTTCGGTCTTTTCTATCAAATTCCGAGAAATGTAGGCGTTTTGTATTCGGTAACGGATATTATTCCGACTTACATATTCCGCGTAATGCGCGTTCAGGGTGAAATGGGCGTTTCATCGGCGGCGGGCCTTTTGCAGTCGGTTGTCGGCTTTGCACTGGTGCTTATTACAAATACCGTTGTAAGAAAAATAGACCCTGAGAGAAGCTTGTTCTAAGGAGAGGAGAGAGAAAATGAAGAAAAACAATTTTATTTCGCAGCTGCTGCTTACAATTTTTCTGGCAGTGCTGTCTATACTGGTTGTTATACCTTTTATAATACTTTTTTCTGTTTCTCTTTCGAGCGAAACCGATATATCTTATTACGGCTACAGTCTGCTTCCGAGAAAAATAGACCTTTCGGCTTATGAATTTGTGTTCAAAAACCCGACAACCATTTTAAACGCTTACAAGGTAACGTTTATTTTCTCGGTTTTGTCAATGGTTTTATCAACAGTTATGATTTCGCTCTTTGCGTATCCGCTGTCGAGAAGCAATTTTAAGCCGAGAAAAAAGCTTTCGTTTGTAATGTATTTTACAACTCTGTTTAACGGCGGACTTGTTCCGAGCTATATTTTAATAACGCAGTATCTACACCTTAACAACACTATCTGGGTTTATATAGTGCCGGGTCTTTTCAGCGTGTGGAGCGCGTTTGTTATGAGAACGTTTTTTCAGGGGCTCCCCGAAGCTATTATTGAATCGGCTTATATTGACGGCGCGAACGAGTACAGAATACTTTTCCAGATTGTATATCCTCTCTCAAAGCCTGTTCTTGCAACAATGGCTGTAAACATCTTTCTTGGGCAGTGGAATAACTGGTATACCGCAATGCTTTACATAGATAAGCCGGAGCTTCAGAGCCTACAGTATATGCTTCAGAGAATAATGCAGAATTTACAGCTTCTGCAGGAAAACCAAAAGGCTGCGGAAATGATGGTTGACGCGCAGAGCATACCGTCGGAAACGGTCAGAATGGCTATGGCGGTTGTTGTTGCCGGACCGATACTGTTTGTTTTCCCGTTCTTCCAGAAATATTTTGTTAAGGGTATGGTACTCGGAAGCGTTAAGGGATAAAAAATCAAAAGGAAAGGAAATAAAAAATTATGAAAATAAAAAAAGCGATAAGCCTTGCAATGTGCTTTGCTATGGCTGCCGGATTATGCTCCTGCGGCGAGGGTAATTCGGATAAAACAGATACACTCACATGGTATGTGCCTTCAAACGAGCTTACCGACAAGGCAGCCGTTATTGAAGAGATAAACAAAATAACAGAGCAGAAAATCGGCGCTAAGGTTGATATTCAAACGATTGACGCCGGAGCATATGGAGAAAAAATGAGAATGAAAATGGCTTCCGGAGAGGCGGACTATGACCTTGCGTTTGTCGGCTACCTGCTTCCTTATCAGACAGCTGTTAAAAACGAGGTTCTTGAGCCGCTGACAAAGCTCATTGACGAAAATGCGCCGGAGCTTTGGGACGCGGTTGACGACTATATCTGGGATGACGCAAAATACAACGGCGAGATTTACGCAGTTCCGAACACGCAGATTGAAGCTGTTCAGTTTGCCTACGGTATACAGAAAAGTCTTGCGGAAAAATACGGCTGGACAAAGGAGAAAATAGAAAAACCAGAGGAGCTTGAAGATTTCCTTGCAAAGGTTAAGGCAGGCGAGAGTGATATTTATCCTTACAGAACAAATTACGGAACGGAAATGTGGACAGCTCCGTATTATGAGGGTATTGCTTCATTTGCGGTTGTTCCGACAGATAAGGACAGCAATGAAACGGTTTTGGTTTATGACACTCCCGAATGGCAAAGCGGAATTAAAACGCTGCGCAGCTGGTTTGAAAAGGGATATATAAGAAAAGACGTTGCCTCCGCAACGGACGACGATACCGACTTTAAGGCAAAGCGCTATGCAACGTTTTCGGTAACATGGAAGCCCGGCATTGAGAGCATTTATCCCGACTACACATTTGTTAAGGTCGGAGAGCCGTTTATGAAAAACGGCGGCACGCAGGCTACAATGACTGCTATCAACTTCAAGAGCAAAAACAAGGAAAAGGCTATAAAGCTTATAAGCCTTATGAACACCGACAAGGAGCTTTATAACCTTATGTCGCTCGGCATTAAGGATAAGCATTATACTGTAGGAGAGGACGGCAAATATACCGAAATTAAAGACTCCGGCTATGCAATTGACGGCTGGAAAATCGGCAATCAGTTTAATCAGCTTATCCATGAAAATCAGTCGGACGATGTTTGGGAGCAGACAAAGAAGCTCAACGATGAAGCAAACAAGTCAAGGCTTCTCGGCTTCTGGTTCGATGACTCAAACATTAAGGCGCAGATTTCAGCCATAGCTTCAATAAGCGGCGAATACGGCGCACTTTCAAACGGCTCGCGTGACAGCTCGGAATTTCTCGATGAGATGATAAACAGATATAAGGATGCCGGAATTGAAGAAATAAAGGCAGAGGCGGATAAGCAGCTCGGTGAGTTCTTCAGCAAGAAGAAATAAAGGTAAGGAGCAATTAAATGAAAAGATTTATCAGCTTGATTTTGGCAGGGGCAATGCTTTGCTCCCTGCCCGCCGCAGAAGCCTTTGCGGCGGACGCAGACGAGGTCAGAATTTATGTTTCAACAAACGGTGATGACGCAAACGACGGCAAAATGCTGACGTCGGCGGTTAAAAGCGTAGACCGTGCGATAGAGCTTGAGAGGGAATATAAAAAAGGCGGAGAAAAAACGCACATAATCTTTAAGGGCGGAACGTATAAGCTCGGCGGAACAATTAATCTTACTGCGGCAGACAGCGGCTCGGACGGTGCGCCGGTGATTTTCAGAGCATATCAGGGTGACAGCGTAAGGTTTACATTTGGTGACAAGCTCGACGGCGAAAAATTCACCGTTTCCGAAAACAGCGAAATTGCACAGGAGGCAAGAGGAAAGGTTTATGAAATAAGCCTTGCGGACTTTGAAGCTCTTCACGGCGGCTTCGGGGATACGTTTTATGTTGACGGAGAGCTTCAGCAGCTTTCAAGATTTCCGAACAGACCGGCATCAAAAAGGGAGAAAACATATACTTTTTCCGCAAACGAGGACGGTAGCGCATATCTGATACCAGATGACAAAAAAAGCGTTTGGGCAAACAAAAAGGATATGTATTATATGTATCAGCCGAACTCATATTCGTGGGCAGGCGACCTTATAAGAAGCCTTACCGATACGGAAATGACAATGGCTTCGGGAACGGTTATTATTTATAACGCGCTTTCGGAACTTGACGAGCCGGGCGAATACTATATTGACGCAGAGGCAAAAAAGCTTTATTACTATCCGAAATCCAATATTCTCGGCTGCGATATGTATCTTGCAACAAACTCCGACAATTTTGTCAGCATAACGGACGCTTCAAACATCAGCTTTGAGGGGATTGACTTTATATGCGCAAACGCAAAAGCGTTCGGCGTAAACAAGGCTATTGCAGGCTTTTATATGAATAACTGCCATAACATTACGATATATGACTCGTCAATAAAGGTGATCGGCGCATATGCGGTTTACACGGAAAATACTGACGGACTTAAGGTTTTAAAATGCGATATATCCGACATAAAGGGCGGAGCGATTAATATTTCGGGCGGCGACAGCGTAAAGCTTATACCCTCAGGAAACATTATAAGAAACTGCTATATCCATGATGTCGGAAACATATACAAAACGGCGCGCGGCTACGGCGTTTACATAAACGGAGTCGGAACGGAATTTTCTCATAACGAGGTTTATAATTGTCCGTCTGTTGCCGTTGCGGTGCACGGAAATGACAATATAGTCGAAAACAATAGAATACACGATACAATGCTTACCGTTTGGGATTCGGGTGCGATTTATCTCGGAAGAACATGGATAGGCAGAGGAAATGTTATAAGAAACAATTATATTTACGATTCGTTCAGCACAATGGATTACACAAATCTGACTAACCTCTATCAGTGGGGCGGAACGGATAATCAGGCAGTTTACCTTGACGATATGCAAAGCGGAGTTGAGGTCAGAGGAAATATTGTTTACAATATGTCAAGAGGCTTTTTAATCGGCGGCGGAAGCGATAACACGATTGAAAACAATATCGTTATTAATTCGCGGCGCGGATTTGACTATGACAGAAGAGGTCAGAGCCCTTGGGGTTATAAGCACCTTGAAATTCTCGATAAGTATACGGGCTATATTTACAGGTCGTATAAGGCGCTTTTGGCGGACGAAAACTATGATGAAGAGCTTTGGAAGAGCAGGTATCCGGGCTTTGCCGAACTCCTTGAAAGAACGACAGATTTTGATAAGCAGGTTGAGGGCATGACGGACTTAAATCAGAGAGCCGCTATAATAAAAAGCACAATAGGCAGGGTTTATAACAAGCAGGTTCACAAAAACGTTTATCTCGGCTCATACGCCGACGACTATGTAAACGGAATTTATTCCGACTACATAAGGGCGGATTTGTCATATAACTATGACGACACATTAGCCGAAAAAGCGGCAGACGAGAGCATATTTACAACAGCTGCCGACGCGGGCGTTACAATAGACGGCTATGAGATTACGATAAGCGGAGATGTCCCGGACGGAATATCGAGAACAACCGCCGAAATGGGCGTTTCGGACGAGAGCTATTCGCCGTCATATTCGGAAAACGAGCTTGACGTGAACAAGGAAAATCTCTTTACCGCAGCGACTGTTATTTATGACGAAACGGGCAGAACAAGAAGCGTTCAGATTTCAAAGCAGTGCTATATAAATGACGGTCAGGTAATCGGTCTTGACATAGATGTTCCCAAGGAGGCAGGCGACGGCTGGTATATTGTTGTTATGATGATCGACAATTCACTTAATATGAAGCCTGTTTTGAGAGAAAAGCTCACTATATTTAAGTAATGTATTATTTTGTACGGAAAGGATTGGTATAGTACATGATAAAAAAGAAAATATGTTCGCTGGCGCTTGTTTTTGCTCAGCTGTTTTCGGCGGCGTATGCTTTTGCAGAGGACATCTCCGCACAGGGCGACAATGCCGCAGAAGACTCCGCACGGGAGGAGAGCTATGTTCAGCCGGCGGATGAAATTCAGATTTTCGTATCGCCCGACGGCTCCGATTCAAACAGCGGCAGCTACAGCGCACCATTAAAATCAATTTCCGCAGGAATTTCTCTCGGAGCGTCAACGCTTGCTTCATCGGGAGATAAAAAGGTTTCGGTTAATATAAGAGGCGGAGATTACCGCATAAATAACACCATAAAAATAACCGCTTCCGGCAGGGCGAATAATCCGCTTGTAATTCAGGGCTACAAGGACGAAAAGGTCAACATTAAAATGAGCAGCTCTCTTGTGCCGTCAAAATTTAAGCAGCTTACGGATGAGAGCGTTTTAAACGAAATTCCGTCCGAAGCAAGAAAATATATAGGCGTTTACGATTTAAAGGACGCTTTGAAGACAATGAACATAAATAATCAAAGCCTTATAGTAAACGATTCGAACCAAACCGTTGCACGCTGGCCGAACACGGGCTTTGACCGCGTAAATCAGATTGTAAACCAGACAACCTTTACAGGCGGGGGCGCAGGAAACAGACCGTCAAAATGGGCTAAGGCAACGGGCGCTTATGTAAAGGGCTATTTCGGAGTTGAATACGCTTTTAACAATATTGCACTTTTAAGCGCAAACGGCTCAAATATCGAGCTTGTGCAGAAGCCGTATTACAATCTCGGATTGAATAACAGATATTTTATTGAAAATCTGCTTCAGGAGCTTGACAGTCCGGGCGAATATTATGTGGATATGAAAAACAAAAAGCTTTACTATTATCCGCCTTATAATATTTCAAAGGCAAGCATTGAGTTCGCGGATAACACAAATACTATGATTACGGGAAGCGGAATTTCAAATCTCACGTTTAAAAATTTGTCATTGAGCGGAACGCAGGGTGACTGTATGAATTTTTCGGGCTGCAGCAATATAACGATAGACAACTGCGAAATAAAACATATAGGAAACAATGCCGTTTACATGGATAATGTTACAAATTCGAGCGTGAAAAATTCAACCATAGCCTTTGTCGGCAAGGACGCGGTTTATATGACCGGCGGCGACAGAACAGCTCTTACGTCCTCGAATAACATTATAGAAAACAACCATATTCATGACTTTGCCACGCTTCAGAGAACGGACGGCAGAGGAATTTGGGTTGACGGCGTTGGCGCTGTTATTGAGCATAATCTGCTTAACAATTCAACCGGATCGGCTGTTCGTTTTGGAGGAAACGACCACAAAATATTATATAATGAAATGTATAATGTCGTAAATGAGCCGTGTGACGCAGGTGCGATATATTCGGGCAGAAACTATACCTATCGAGGAATTGAGGTTGCGTATAACTATATTCATGATATTGATACAACGGCGAACAAGTCGGGCTCAATATTTGTTGCCGGAATATATTATGACGACCTTATGTCAAGCGCCAACACGCATCATAATATCCTCTACAACTGTAATCTCGGTATTATGATAGGCGGCGGCCGCGACCATGTATTTGAAAACAATATTGTTGCGGACTGCGAAAACGGCTTGTTCTTTGACGCGCGCGGCGTCGGCTGGGCAGCTTACCATGCGGCAAAGGGCGGGCAGGCATATAACACTATTTT
This sequence comes from uncultured Clostridia bacterium, assembly GCA_934489015.1. GTDB lineage: Bacteria > Bacillota > Clostridia > UBA1381 > UBA1381 > RGIG9115. Next base: position 214,109 of record CAKSSN010000002.1, on the reverse strand, counting down.
GCAGGTGCCTTATAACAAATCGCCGTGGAAGGAGAAATATCCGAATCTTGTGACAATTCTCGACAAACCTGACGAGGTCGGCATACCGATGAACAATACGGTTAAGGATAATATCCTTTATAAATGTATGTCAAACATGGTTGCAAACGAGTTTAAGGAGTACGGTACATACGAAAATAATTTTGAATCAAAAACGGACGGCAGCTATTTTGAAGATTTAGAAAACAGAAACTTTAATCTTAAAAAGGACTCCGGCATGGCAAAGGATTTCCCGGGTATTGCGGAAATTGACATGAGCCAAATCGGTCTTTTAAAGGATAAGGCAGCTGCGGAGATGAAAAAAGCGGAGGAAGCCGGCTTCAGACTTATTTCGCCGCTTAATGGAGAAAGCGGAATTTCAAACCTTGAAAGCCGCTTTATGTGGGATAAGCATGACGGTTCGGATAAATATATTGTAAAAATCGCGAGCGATCCCGAAATGAAGGATGTGATAATCGAGCAGGAGTCAAAGGAAAATTTTGCGGATATTCAGTTTATTCCGTCCGGGAAAAAGCCGTTTTGGTGGACTGTTACGGGGCTGAATACCTCTCAGTCTATGAGCGGAACGTTTAATCAGACAGGCTCACCGAGACTTTTGATTACAACTCCGACAGAGAAAAAGGACAAAAAGGCGCTTTCAAAAAATATTGACGTTTGCCAAAAGCTCTATAACAGCATTACGGAGGGAACGTCGGCAGGAACTTTTAAAAAAGGCTACAAGGATAAGGTAAAGGCGGCGCTTGACGCAGGTGTTGCGGCAAATGAAAGCGCGCTGACTCAAAAGGAGATTGTTGCCGCAAACGACGGCATAAACGAGGTTATAGGCGAGCTGAGCCAATATATAAATTATGACGTTGTAAATGTCGGCGACATGATTGCCGACAAATCGGGCTGGAATACAATTGACGGAAAGTTCACCTTCGGCGATGATAAAACATTGACATTAAGCGGCAGCGAGGGAAGAACAACTCATTATGAGCTGTGCGGCTATGATACGCCGCTTCCGGAGTGTACGGCGGTTAAATTCGGCTATAAGGTAAATGTGAGCTCAAACTACTGTATTATCGGTCTTCAAAATGCGGTTGATACGTTCTTGAACGGCGGATATAATATTATAGTAAAGAGCAATCAGCTTGAAATACAAAAGTGTATTGAGGGTGTTACAGGTAACAGAATTAAGGAAACAGTGCTTAATTTCTATATTTCCGATAATAAATGGGTTGATCTTGAAATGGGTGCGCTTCAGCTTGATATAGGAACATATGTATTCTTAAAGGCTGACGGCTATCTTGTTGCCGAATTTCTTGATATGGAGACGCCGATATGGACGGGAGATGTTAAATTTACATTCTCAAATCCGAGCGGTACGTCACCGGAGTGTGTAGCGGCTATAAGACCGGCACAGGACTGATAGGAGGACTGAATTAATGAAGCTTATAAAAGGATTAATACCCTTTGCGGCGCTTTCGCTGCTGTGCCTTTCGGGCACAGCGGGCGCCGAGTATATCGACAATGCAAATTACAGCTATAAGTCCGGCACTGCCGAAATAAGCGGCAGATTTTTCGACAGCAGCGATGATACTTATGCGACGCTGATTGTTTTAAAAGAGGGCGGCGATATAAACAATATCAGCGACAGCCTTGTTGAAAAGCAGGATCAGGTTTTAATAAAGGACGGAAGCTTTAGCTTCAGCTTTCCTTTAAGCAGCGATAAAAGCGGAAAATATACCGCCTATATCGAAGCGGGCGGAAAAAGCAGAATAAGCCCTTTCAGCTTTTGCGATAATATAGAGGATATTTTTAAGGAAATAACAGAGCAGGCGGATGAGGACAGCTTCTGCGCAAAGGTTGAGCAGTATAAAGATGAGCTGAATTTGACCGACGGCGTATACGGAAAACTGGATAACCGAAATGCTGCGGCAAAAATGGTTTTTGCCGCAAGGGCGGATTTTGAGGATATAGAAGCTCTTAAGGCGGCTGTCGGTGCGGCAGCTTATATACAGGCGCTCAATGAGTCAAAGCCCGACCTTGTCTTTGATAATTACAGATTTATTGACGGTAACGCGGTTGGAGTTGACACTCTCGACAAGGAGCTTTCGGTAAACGCATACAGCCTTTATGTCGGCAGTCTGACCGAGAGCGGAAAGGAAGAGGCCGTTAAAAAAATATCCGGCAAGGCTTTTAAAAATATTGATGATTTTAAAAAGTCATTTGTATATAACTGCACAATTGCCGCGATAAAATACAACAAAAACAGCGGAACGGCTCATGTGTCGGAGATTTTAAAGGCAAACAACTCTGTAAACGGCTTTGACCTTACGAAATATAATAAGGCTTCCGGAAACAGCATTGACCTTAAGCTTGTAAACGGGAGCGAATGGGAAAAGGACGATATTCAAAAGGTTTTAAACGGCTCCGGCAGCGCTAAGGATGATTCAAGAGGCGACGTTGGAAAAGGATCCGGCGGCGGCAGCGGCAGCAGCGGAACAAAGGGCGGCGGCATAAGCGCAGGCGGCTATTCACAGGACTATTCTGTTGTTTCCGAGCCTGAGAAAAAGGGCTTTTCGGATGTCGGCGAGTCGCTTTCATGGGCAAAGCCGGCCATTGACAAGCTTTCCGAAAGGGGCATTATAAACGGCAGAGATGAAAACACCTTTGCGCCAATGGATAACGTGACAAGAGCGGAATTTCTTAAAATGGCGGTTTCGGCACTCGGAATAAAGGAATCGGACGCCGAAATAAGCTTTTCGGACGTAACGGAGGATAAGTGGTATTACAGCTGCGTGAAAACAGCGTATTCTCTCGGAATTGTAACCGGCTACAGCGACAGCGTTTTCGGTGCTGACGATAATATAACAAGGCAGGACGCGGCAGTTATATTAAAGCGTGCGGCAGAAGCGGCCGGTAAATCAATCAGCAGCGATAAGGCAAAGGATTTTGCCGATGGCGGAGAGATTTCGGATTATGCAAAAGAAGCGGTTGACGCTCTTTCGGGCGCCGGGATAATAAACGGAGATGAGCTCGGCAGCTTCAATCCGAAAAATAACTGTACAAGAGCGCAGGCTGCCGTTATGATTTCCAATGTTTTGGAGCAGCTTGAAGCAAAGGAGGATTAGTCTGTGAAAAAAAGAATTACAGCAGCGCTGTGCATTATGGTGATAATGCTTCAGAATGTTATAATTGCCGGAGCAAAATATTCGGATATGCCGGAGAACACGAATGAAACAAGAATAGTTGATATTTTAACTAAGCTTGGAGTAATGAGGGGCTATGAGGACGGCACATTTAAGCCGTCACAGGCAATAACGCGCGCGGAGTTTTCAACGCTTATATATCAGTCGCTCGGATTTGTTGATAAAGGAAGCGGCGGCGCAGCTTCGTCGGCAGCTTCCGACGGCTTTAACTGGAGCAAAATATTTTTAGGCGACGATTCGTCGGATTTTACAATTATGTATCCTCCGTCGCAGGAGGAAACAGGTTCTGAAGATGCACCGTCTTTTTCGGGACTTTGGAGCGACGTGAACGAGGAGCATTGGGCATATCCTTACCTTAAGGGTATGAAGGATTTCGGATTTATTGCAGGCTATACGGATGAAAGCTTTAAGCCGGAAAACACCGTTACTTGTGATGAGGCGGTGAAAATAATACTTACAATCTGTGGCTATGAGGCGTACGCCGACTCACTCGGCGGCTACCCGGAGGGCTACAGAAAGCTTGCCTCCGACAACAAGCTCTATACCGGCATGACGGCAACGGGCAGCAAGGCAATGTCGAGAATGGATGCAGCAACGCTTATTTATAACGCGTTTACTCTCGAAATAGCTGATCCTCTTTATACCGACAGAAATTCGTCTGAGGATAAAAATTTCCTCAATGATATAATGGGTGTGTACACTCTTGAGGGAACAATTGTAAGCACCGATACTGCTTCGATTTACGGAAAAGAGGTATGCGATGAGAACATGGCAAAAATTGGCGAAACTTCATTTCTCTTTGATACGGACGAAAGCTATATAAGAGATTATATAGGCAGAGATGTCCGCGCATTTTTAAGGGAGAACGAAAACGACGAATATGTTTTGCTTGCATTTGAAACAACTGCAAAGGACGATGTTACCGTTATAGACAACGATACAATCGACAGCTTTAAGGATAATACGTTTACTTACAGCATAACGGACGGCGGAACAAAAACAAAATCCGTAAAAATCAGAAACGGCTCGGCGGTTATTTACAACGGTAAATATTTGCAGGGCTACAGCTCGGATACGTTCAGCGATATGGATAACGGAAGCGTTACAGTTATAAAAAAGAGAAGTCTTGACTTTGATATAGTTTTTGTCGAGGAATTCAGATCGGGTTATACCGACAGCGTAAACGCAAAGTCGATGCAGGTTATTGATCTTTTGAATAAAAGCGGAAGTGCGGTTATTCATTTTGATAAAAATGATGATAATGAGGAAATAATCTACAGCCTTTTCAGAGCAAACGGAGAGGAATTGGACTTTGAAAGCTTGGGCGAGGGAGCAATTAACTATTATTGCAGCGGAAACTATCTTAAAATGTACTATTCAACCGAAAAGGTTACAGGCAAAATCAATCAGAGCTATACGGAAGACGGGAAAACGTATATTACTGTCGGAAGCAAAAAATATGCCGTTTCAAAATCGTATGCAAGTTATGCCGGGCAGATTAGTAAAACAGGCACGGAAATTAACGCCATACTTGATAAATACGGCGAAATTGTATGGATTACCGACAGCGCGTCTTACGACGGCTATGCGTATATGATAAAGCACCTTTTTAATGAAGACGACGGCGTGGCCATGATTACATATTACGATATAGACTCGCAAACGGTTGAAAGAAACGTTAAAACGGATGTAACGGTTAAGGTGCAGGATAAGGACGGAACGACGAAAAAGGTCGGTGCTGACGGACTTGACGCTTATCTTGATGACTATGACGGCGTTTTGAAAATAGTTAAAAATGACGACGGCGTTATAAGCAGAATAGAGCTTCCCATAAGCTCGGACAACGACAAGTCGGGCGAGCTTCGGCTTATGCTCGAATCGAGCGATCAGAGCACGGCTTCAAATTACAAGGATAAGCTTGAATATACGTCCGGCGCGCGCTGCTTTGCCGGAAAGGCATATATGAATGCTTATACGAAAATTATAAACGTTCCGCAGGACAGAGAAAAGTATGATTATTATAAAAATCAAAGCTACAATGAAGTGAAAACAGGTAAATACTTATTTAAAATGTATAATTTCGATCCCGATTCGGTTTATGCCAAAATAGGTATAATATACACCGAGAGCACGATCGACTCGTCAAAGAGCATATTTAACAAGGGCGGATTGGTTGCGCGCAGAGTAGAAGCGGTAAATGACGAGGGCCAGCGCGGCGTACAGCTTACAATTTATCATGCAAATTACTGGGGCGGCAAGCAGACGCTTACAACGGAAAGCTTCTTCTCACCGTATGGCGAAAACGGCCTTACAGCTTTTGATGAAGCGCTTGACGCGTGCAACGAGCCGAAAAAGCTCAAAATCGAACCGGGCGATTTCGCGTTTATTGCGGTTGACAGCGTTGACAACTCGGTAATGACAGCAAGAGTACTTTATGATATGGACGGAGTTAATCCGGCATGGTGCGGCGCAGAGCCCGGAGCTGATGTAACGTATTGCCCTGAGGGTCATGAGCATACTACAAAAATTCTCGGCTCTATTCCCGGCTCAACGGGCTTTGTGTCGGCAACAGGGAACAAAACAAACCCGATAGGATATACAGGAGGCTCTATAAGCGGATATGCAAGAGTGCCGGGAAGCTCAAACTGCTGGAGTATGTATTCTGTAGGATATGTTTACTCGATTAAGGAAGGGCTTTGGCAGCTTACGACCGAAAATGTTATAGAGAATTTCAGCGGCGTTCCCGACAGAGAAAATTATTCTTACACATGGTGGGATCCTACATTTTTTGCCGTAGCCGTAAACAAGGTTCACAAAACAAGGGACGGCTATGAGCTTGAAAAGGGCGTGCTCGGCGATGTTATAACTTATGAGCAGGCCGGAAACAAGGCTTCGAGATGCTTGTTTAACACAGGCGGAGGAACCTTGATGGCAATTTATATTTTTGAGGATGAATAACCGGTTTTTTAAATGGGACGGAATTTAAAAGCCGTCCCATTTATAATATAAACAAATTGGGAGAATAGGAAAATGGAAAAAAGAGCGGATCTTAAAAATGCAAAATGGATTGAATTTAACAAAAGTTTTGAGTCGGTAACTGTAAGAAAAACGTTTTTCTGCGACAGGGAAACGAAAGGAAAGCTTACAATTGCGTGTCTTGGAATTTTTGAGGTATATATAAACGGAGAAAAGGTGAGCGATGATTTGTTTTTGCCGCTCAGCACCGATTTCCATGAAAGAAAAGGAATAATTTATGAGGAGCTTCCTTTTGAGGAAAAGCTCGGACACAGAATTTATTGCCCTGTTTACGATGTTTCCCTTTCAAAAGGAGAAAATGTTTTGGCTTTTATGATAGGGTGCGGATGGTATCAAACCGACTTTTGCGGATATGGCAATATGAAGCTTAGATTTATTCTCGAAACGGATGACGGAGAAAAAATAATATCCGATGAAAGCGTAAAGTATTCGCAGGGGTATGTTAAAAAATGCAGCCTGATAACCGGCGAAACACAGGACTTTGCAGGCTATGATGACAATTGCCTAAGCATAGGCTGTAATGACGATATGTGGGCGGCGGCTGCCGAAACGGAAATTCCCGAAACGGAACTTTATGTTCAGGATTGCCCGGCCGACAGGGTTATAAGAAAAATTTATCCAAAGCTTATTGCTGCAGATGGTGGAAAAAGGATTTATGATTTGGGTGAGAATATAACGGGCTACCCGATAATAGAGGGAAAGAGCGACTTTTTAAGGCTGAGATACGGCGAGCGGCTTGACAGTGCGGGAAAGCTTCGCGAAGAAAACATTTACGATCAGCACACGGAATTTATCGGCGGAGCAGGCAGGCTTCTTCACTCAAAATTTACATGGCACTGCTTCAGATATTTTGAAATTGAGGGCGAGGCTGACGTTAAAGAATGTGATGTAATTCACGCAGATGTAAAGGTGACGTCCGATTTTAAATCGGACAGCGAAATTTTAAACTGGCTCTACAGCACCTATATAAGAACGCAGCTTGACAATCTCCACTGCGGCCTTACCTCCGACTGCCCTCATACAGAGCGCAGAGGCTATACGGGTGACGGTCAGCTTGTCTGCGCGGCGGCTATGATGCAGCTCGGCGTAAAAAAGCTTTTTAAAAAATGGATATATGACATATCCGACTGTCAGGACAGGGAAACGGGACATGTTCAGTATACCGCGCCGTTTATAACCTCCGGCGGAGGGCCGGGCGGCTGGGGATGCGCGATTGTAAACGTACCGTATCAGTATTATAAGCAGTATAAGGATAAGGAGATTTTGAGGGAGCTTTATCCGCAAATGATAAAGTGGTTTTCGTTTATGGAAAATCACAGCGAAGACGGTCTTGTTGTTTCAGACAGGGAAAACGCATGGTGTCTCGGCGACTGGTGCACGCCCGATCAGGCAAAAATCAGCGATATTTCGGTGCCGCCTCCGCTCGTAAACACATATTTTTACATAAGGTCTATGAAGCAGGTAATCGAAATAGAAAAAATACTCGGAATAAACGAAAATACCGATATGCTAAAGGAGCGCATAAATAAAAAGTTTGCCGCACTGACGGAAAAATATTTTGACGCTTTTACAGGTGATTTTGCAGGAAATACGGAGGGCGCAAACGCATTTGCGGTTGACTTGGGACTCGGTGACGGAAGAACGTTTAAAAATATGGTTGATCACTATAAAAAAATCGGTCATTATGATACGGGTATTTTCGGCACGGATATTGTGACAAAGGTTTTGTTTGAAAACGGAGAGGCTCAAACGGCATTTAAGCTGCTTACGAGCAGGCACGAAGTTTCATTTTACAGTCAGATGATGAGCGGAGCAACAACGCTGCAGGAATACTGGACAGGGCAGAGGTCGCAGTGTCACCCGATGTTCGGGGCTGTTACAAGATATTTGTTTGAATATATTCTCGGAATTAAGCAGGCGGAGGGTTCGGCAGGCTATGATGAAATTGTTATCAGTCCGCAGCTTTTGGGGATGGTCAGAAAATGCAGCGGAAAAATCGAAACGCCGCACGGAATTGTTTCGGTTGAATATTGCAGCGGAAAAATTGTAATCAATATTCCCGAAAATACACGTGCGTATTTTGAAGACGAGTGCGGAAAAATTTTGCTCGGAACAGGCGAAAATATAATTTGTTATTAAAAAGGAATATTTGAAATGAGAAAAAAGGTGCTTTTTATCGGAAATTCAATAACAAAACATTCTCCGTCGGAAGAAAACGGCTGGCTCGGAAATTGGGGAATGGCGGCAACAAGCGAGGAAAACGATTATGTTCACAGGCTGACGGAAAGGATAAATAAGAAATATTCAAATGTCGAATTTAAATGGGAAAATATTTTTAAATTCGAAAAATATTTTTATGATTTTTCAAAGTTTGACACAAGCAAATTTCTGCCGCTTGCTGAATTTGGGGCGGATATTATAGTTGCCACGTTCGGAGCTAATATAAGAAATGTAACGAATGAGCAGGATGCAGAGCTTGAAACGGATGAAATTTTTACGCCGCAGAGGTATTCGGATATAATTAATTTTTTTAATCCGAACAGAAAGGCAGCTGTTATTGCCGCAGTGACAACCCTGACGCCGGAAGAAAATGCGGAGGTTATAAAGGAAGCGGCAAAGCGCAGTGGATATACTTTGGTTGATATGTCTGATCTTACGCAGAGAAAATATACGGCGGCGGATTATAAAGCTTGCCGAAGCGTGTTTGCTCCGAACGTAATCGCTCCGGTGCTTAACCATCCGGGTGATCTCGGAATGGAGGAAATTGCAAACAGGTTATTTCCTGTGCTGTGCGGAAAAATTGATGAAATATTGCTTTAGAAAGGAAGAAATATAATAATGAAAACAATAAAAAATAAACAGATTTTAGTCGGTGCGGATTTTGCGGGTTATCCGCTTAAGGAAGCTGTTTGCGAACATTTGCGCGGAAAGGGCTGGGAAATAACCGACATAGGTGTAAAAGAAAATTCAGACCCGAACGATACGGACTTAATGTTTCACAGAGTCGGGCTTCGCGCAGGAGCTATGATAGCCGAGAGAGAATTTGAACGCGCGCTTTTATTCTGCGGAACCGGAATGGGAATACATATTGCCGCAAGCAAATGTCCTCATGTTCATGCAGGTGTTGTGGAGAGCGTGCCGGCGGCACTCAGGGCGATAACGGGAAACGGAGTTAATGTGCTTGCAATGGGCGCGTTTTATGTTGCTCCGCAAATGGGCTGCGACATAGCCGATGCATATTTAAATGCAAATCTTGGCATGGGATATGAGTGGTGGCACAACTTTTACGAGTTTCACAAGCTGGCAATAGATGAGCTTGAAGCGTTTGATTATGAAAAGTATAAAGCGAACGGCTTTAAAGCAGAAAAGCTCGGCGATTATGATTTAAAGCTTGAAACAAAGCCGGAAAATTAAAAGCTGTCGGGAGGAAAGAGAATGTATAATATTACGGATTTCGGAGCTGAGAAGAACACTCTGTGTACAGAAAGTATACAGCATGCAATAGACAAATGCGCCGCAGACGGAGGCGGCAGCGTCATTATACCCGGCGGAATGTTTATAAGCGGTACAATATATCTCAAAGATAACGTGGACTTAAGACTGGAAAGCGGAGCGGTTTTAAAGGCGAGCGAAAATATGGACGACTATAACGCTGATGACGCATACAGTCAAAACTGGGGCTCTGCCGCAGAAAAATGGCGGGCAAAGCACCTTATAATCGCGCTTGAGTGCAGCAACGTGTCAATCACGGGCGGCGGAACGATAGACGGAAGCGCGGACGCTTTTTTCGCGGATGAGAGAATTTTTCCGGGCGGCTATGCCTGGAACGGAGGATATGTTACATCAAAGGACGATGAAAAGCTGCGTCCCGGTCAGCTTATATGCTTTATAGAATGCAGCGGAGTCAGGGTGAGGGATATAACCGTAAAAAATTCTCCGTGCTGGTGCGTTTTTCTGCATGGGTGCAGCTATGCTCAAATATCGGGGATTAAAATATTCAATCCTTTTGAATATGTAAATACCGACGGGATTGACATTGACTGCTGCCGAGATGTGACGGTTTCGGACTGCATTATAAAAACAGGCGACGACGCCATTGCGGTGCGGTGCGACTCAAAGCGCCTTAAAACGCCTAAGATTTGCGAAAATATAACGATTACAAACTGCTCTTTGGCTTCAAATTCGAGCGTTTTTCGCATAGGAGTCGGAGTAGGGGAAATACGCCGCCTGAGAGCGAATAATTTAATTGTTTCAAGAGCGGGAAGCCTGATTACTTTTTCAACCTCTTTCGGCAAAAGCGGCAGAGCAGATGTAGAGGACGTGTGTTTCAGCGGCATTTCGGCATATAATACGGGCTGCTTTATAGACTGCTATGCGGCGGAGGGCAGCGTTAAAGGTGCGGTAATGGAAAACATGAATATATCCTCCACAGGCGGACTTTTTATAGTGGGCGATGGCGGCTTTATTTCGGATATTTCTCTGAAAAATATTAAGCTTGAAATAGATAAAAAGAAATTTGCCGATGAAAAATATGTTATAAATATTAAAAATGCACATAATGTTTCTCTCGATAATTTCAGTGTTTTGTGCAAGGAAGATGAGTGGGAGGAAATATTCCACCATGAAAACAGTGATAATTTGAAAATAACGGCGTGCAGCTTTTAGGAGAGAATTGAAAATGAAAATTACGGAATTAATAAAAAACAAGCAAAATAATATAAGCGGTGAGAGAACGCCGCTGATTGCATTTCTCGGCGACAGCGTAACGCAGGGGTGTTTTGAGCTGTATGTTAAAGATGACGGAAATATCGGAACATCCTTTCATCAGAATAACGCGTATCACAAAAAATTTGCCGAAATACTTTCTTATCTGTATCCGAAATGCCCGATTAATATAATAAACGCAGGCATAAGTGGTGACACCGCGCAGGGGGCGCTTGAGCGTCTTGAGCGCGACGTTCTTAAATTCAGTCCCGATCTGACGGTTGTGTGTCTGGGGCTCAATGACAGTATGCTCGGAAAAGATAATATTGATAATTATTACAGCTGCTTAAAGGAGATTTTTAACCGCCTTAAAAAATCGGGAAGCGAGGTCATTTTTATGACTCCGAATATGATGAATACGAAAGTAAGCTGCACGCTTGAAAAACCGGTTTTTATAAGCACGGCGAAAAAAACTATGGAAATACAAAACAGCGGTGTTTTTGACGGGTATATCGAAAAGGCAAGGCAGGCGGCGTCGGAGTGCTGCGTGAGAATATGCGACGTATATTTTAAGTGGAAGACGCTTGAAGAAAACGGCGTTGACGTTACGGCGCTTTTATCTAACGAAATAAATCATCCGAGAAGTGAAATGCATATGCTTTTTGCGTATTCGCTTGTTGAGGAAATTATGAAATAAACGGCGGAGGGAAAATAATGCTGTATAAAAAAAGCAGAGAAAAGAGCCTGACGGACGAGCTTTTTAAAAATCCGACATCTGAATACAGGGGTTCTCCGTTTTGGGGCTGGAATTGCAGGCTTGACAAAAAGGAGCTTTTCAGGCAGATTGACATATTAAAGGAAATGGGCTTCGGCGGATTTCATATTCATTCGAGAACGGGGCTTGTGACGGAATATCTGGGAGAAGAATTTATGAGCCTTGTGTCGGACTGCTGCGATAAGGCGAAAGAGGAAAATATGCTTGTCGGGCTTTATGATGAGGACAGGTGGCCGTCCGGAGCCGCCGGCGGACTTGTGACAAAGGATAAGCGTTTTAGGCAGAGGTATCTTCTTCTGACAACAAAGAAAAGGGATGTGTGCTTTGACTTTGATGAAGCATATGAAAAAGGTATTCCTTATTATCTTGCGGAATACAACGTGCTTTTGAATTCGGAGGGGGAGCTTCTTAAATATTCAAAAACAAAACAGAGCGCGGCGGCAGACGAGGTAAAATGGTATGCGTATGTGCTTACATATGAGGCAGATTCGTGGTATAACAATCAGACGTATGTTGATACGCTTTCAAAAGAGGCGATAGACAGGTTTATAGAAATAACATATGACGGGTATAAAAATGCAATAGGTGAGCATTTCGGCGTGACGGCATCGTCGATTTTTACCGATGAGCCGCAGTTTTCAAGAAAAGGCACTCTGAGCTTTGCAAAAAGCCGCGAGGATGTTAAAATTGCCTGGACAATGAGCCTTGACAAGCGCTTTTTCGATAAGTACGGATTTTATATTTCGGATAGGCTTCCGGAGCTTTTCTGGGAAATGCCGAACGGGGAAATATCTCGTGCAAGATATTTATATCATGATTTTGTTACATATTTGTTTACCGAAGCTTTTGCGGATAATTTAGGGCTTTGGTGCGAAAAGAATAAAATTGCGCTGACGGGGCATATGCTTTGCGAGGAATCGCTCTTTTTGCAGACGGCAACAATAGGCGAGGCAATGAGGGCTTATCGGCATTTTACAATTCCGGGCATTGATATTTTATGCGATAATCACGAATACACAACCGCAAAGCAGGCGCAGTCGGCAGCTCATCAGTATGGCAGAGAGGGTGTTATGTCGGAGCTTTACGGCGTTACGGGCTGGGATTTTGATTTCAGACGTCATAAGGCGCAGGGAGACTGGCAGGCGGCTCTCGGTGTGACGCTGCGCGTTTTGAGCGTTTCTTGGGTTACAATGAAAGGCGATGCAAAGCGTGATTATCCGGCGTCGATAAACTATCAGTCGGACTGGTATAAGGAGTATTCTTATATTGAGGACCATTTTGCGAGGGTTTCAACCGCGCTTACGAGAGGCAAGCCCATTGTAAACGTTGCGGTTATTCATCCCGTTGAAACAATGTGGCTGTATTTCGGGTCAAATGAAAAAACGTCCGATAAAAGAAAAATGCTCGACAGGCAGTTTCATACTCTTGCCGAATGGCTGCTTTCTGGAACTGTTGATTTTGACTATATATGCGAATCGCTTCTGCCGGAGCAAATTGGAGAAATATCGGATAGTCTTGCAGTCGGCGAAATGAGGTACAAGGCGGTAATTGTTGCAGGATGCGAAACGCTTAGAAAAACAACTTTTGATATTTTAGAGCGCTTTCACGCAGCAGGCGGAAAAATTATATTTGTCGGAGAAGCGCCGAAATATATAGACGCGGTTTGCTCGGATAAGCCGAAAAGGCTTTTTGACTTGTCACTTAAAAGCGCCTTTGACAAATCCGAAATTCTTAATCTTCTTTCCGATGAAAGAGATGTATCGATTTATGAGGAAAACGGAGAGCAGTGTGAGTGCCTTTGCTGTCAGCTGCGCGGCGATAACGGCTGCAAGTGGCTGTTTATTGCGCATTTGTGCAATGAAGCAGGGACGATATATGAGTCAAATTCGGATAATCTTGCTTTGGCAAGAAAGAGAATAATTGTCATCAAGGGAAAATATAAGCCGATTATTTACGATACGCTTACGGGCGATATTAAGCAAACCGACTTTGAAATATCGGGCGAAAAAACATTTATCGGTCATACATTTTATCAAAATGACAGCCTTTTGCTTAAGCTTTGTGATCCCGAAACCGCCGAAAAAGGTACGGACGAGAAAAAAAGACAGCTCATTTCAAAAGAATATATCACCGGAAAGGTTGACTTTTCTCTGACAGAGCCGAACGCTTTATTGCTTGATATTGCGGAATTTGCGCTTGACGGAGAGCCGCACTGGGAAAGAGAGGAAATAAGAAAAATTCAGTATATTATTAAAAGTGAGCTTAATATAGAAAACGGCAGGGCGCAGGCATGGGCAACCGATGAGGAAGAAAACGGGCATACCGTAACGCTTAAATACAAATTTTTCAGCGAGCTTGACTTTAGCGGCGCAAATCTTGCGCTTGAGGACGCGGAGCTTAGTACGGTTATATTTAACGGCGAAAAAATAAGCATTGTTCCGAACGGGTATTTTACCGACAGGCAGATTAAAACAATTGCGCTTCCTCTTATAAAAAAAGGTGAAAATACGCTTTCTGTAACGCTGCCCGTTACAAGATTGACTTGCCTTGAAGCTTGCTTTGTTCTCGGAAATTTCAGAGTAAGGCTTGAGGGGACGGAAAAAACAATTCTTCCGATGCGGGAAAAAATCGGGTTTGGAGATATTACGGCGCAGGGTATGCCCTTTTACGGCGCAAGAATAGAATATTTTGCTGATATTGAAGCGCCGCGTGACTGCTGCGCAGCTGTCAGCGTCAGATGCTACAGAGGTATGCTCCTTCGCGCGGAGCTTGACGGAGAGCAGCTCGGAATTATAGCTTTTTCGCCCTATGAGGTATATGCTCCGAACGTGAAAAAGGGAAAACACAGGCTTAAATTGACGCTTTACGGAAGCAGATATAACTGCTTTGGACCGCTTCATGTTACGGATGATAAGCTTTTATGGCAGGGACCGGACGCGTGGAAATTTATGCATGACGGAAAAGACAGATGGAAATATGAATACAGTTTGAAGCCTATGGGCATTATTGCGGGACCTGAAATTAAATATTATATATAAACAAAATTATCTCATTACAAAACGGAAAGGAATTTAAAATTATGAATATACCTGAGGCGATTAAAAATCATACGGAAGAATATTCAAAGCGTCTTGCGGCGTATCCGAAAATGCAGAAAATGTATAAAAACTGCTATGAGCATACGATAAGCACTGCGCTTAAAAAATGTGATGACGGCACGTATTTTGTTCTCACGGGCGATATTCCGGCAATGTGGCTGAGAGATTCTTCCGCTCAGATAACGCATTACATACCGCTTGCAAAGGATAAGGAGGTTTCGGAAATAATTGAGGGCGTTATAAAGCGGCAGTTTATGTATATAAAAATGGATCCGTATGCAAATGCATTTAACGAATATCCCGGCAGCAGCGAGGGACATCCGAATGATATTCCGAAAAACAGCCCATGGATCCATGAGAGAAAATATGAGGTTGATTCGCTGTGCTATCCGATAAGAATTTTATATCTTTATATGAAAAGCTCAGGTAACAAAAAATTGGTTGCCGATGAGCTTGAAGCAGTTGCAAAAATAATTTTGGATGTGTTTGAGACGGAGCAGCATCACATGGAAAAGTCGCCTTACAGATTTACAAGACCCGATCCTAACGCGCCGTGGGATACAATTTACAATAACGGAATGGGGAGCCCGGTAGGGTATACCGGAATGACATGGTCGGGCTTCAGACCGAGTGATGACGGCTGCGAATACGGTTATCTTATTGCTTCGCAGATGTTTGCTGTTGTAATTCTCGGCTATATGAGCGAAATGCTGACAGATGTCTGCAAAAATAAGCTTCTTGCCGACAGATGCGACAGGCTGAAAACGGAAATTGACAGCGGAATAAAAAAATACGGAATTGCGGAGCATGAGAAGTACGGCAGAATTTATGTGTGTGAAACGGACGGCATGAAAAATTATTCAATGATTGATGACGCAAATATTCCGAGCCTTTTGTCCGCGCCGTATATCGGCTATACCGATATAAACGACGAGGTGTATCAAAACACAAGGAGATTTTTGCTCAGCCGCGACAATCCGTTTTATTTTGAGGGGAAATGTGCAAGAGGAATAGGCTCAAGGCATACGCCCGAAAACTATGTGTGGCACATGGCTCTTGTGATGCAGGCTCTGACGGCGGATAACGATGATGAAAAAAGAAAAATTCTTAAAATGATTGTTTCCACCGACGCGGACACGGGATATTTGCATGAGGGCTTTAATGCAGATAACCCGAAAGAATTTACAAGAGAATGGTTTACATGGCCCAATTCTCTGTTTGCGGAGCTTATTGAAAGGTGTATAGATGATGGCGTTATTTAAACGGAGGCAGGTGTGAAAAAAGCTTAAAATTGGGCTAATCAAAGGTTTACTGCTTCATCGAACGCTCACTTTGAGGCGGCACGCCGAACAATTTTTAAAATTTAATTTTGCGCCTTTGAGCGCGGAAAGGAATGGTCATGAAAATAAAAAAATACTCAAAGCTAAACGAAGTAAGACTTAAAAATATTGAGCCTATGGGCTGGCTTTACAAAACGCTTGAATATGAGCGCAGCGGAATACCCGGAAAGCTTCATGAAATAGGCTATCCGTACAATACCGGCTGCTGGAGATACAAAAGCCTTGCCGACGGAGGCTATGCGGCATGGTGGCCGTATGAGCAGACCGCATACAGAATAGATTCCGTTGTCAGAATGTCGGCGCTTCTTGACAATCTTGAAAGCTATGAGAGCATAATGGGCGATGAAATAAGAGAATGTCTTGAAAATGAGGACTCGTTTATAGGTCCTGAAGAACTCAAGGCTGACGAAAGCCGAAACCGCTGGCCGCACGCTGTATTGTTCCGCGCGCTTTATGCACTTTGGAGCAGGAGCGGAGATGAATTTTATCTTGAAAAAATGCGCCGCCATTATCTCGGCGACGCTAACGACTATTCGGATAGCCGCGATGTTGTAAATATTGAATCAATGCTCAGGCTTTACGAGTATTTCGGCGATGAAAGACTTAAGCAAAAAGCGCAGACGGCTTTTGAAAATTATAACAACAGACCTGAAAGCAGCGAAACGCTTGAAAAGCTTACGGGTAATACATATATACATGATCACGGCGTTACATTTAATGAAATTGCAAAAATTCCGGCTATTATGTATATATACACAGGTAAAAAGGAATATTTGTATGCCGCCGAGCAAGCTTATAAAAGGGTTGATGAATTTCATATGCTGCCCGACGGCGTTCACAGCTCAAGTGAGGCGCTTTGCGGAAAAGAAACGTTCAGGGCGCATGAATCATGCGATATTGCGGATTTTACATGGAGCATAGGCTATCTGCTCGAAGCGACGGGTAAGGGCGAATATGCGGATAAAATAGAAAGAGCCGTATTTAACGCGTTTTTCGGAGCGTCGGCAAAGAATTTTAAGGCTATTGAGTATTTGTCGAGTGTAAATCAGGTAGTATGTGCAAGAAATTCAACTCATATAAAAGCGTGGACGGACACCCCGCGAATGGCGTTTGCTCCTCATCATTATCCCGAATGCTGCGTAGGAAATATCGGCAGAGTTATTCCGAATTATATTCTCAGAATGTATCAGAAAACAGAAAACGCCGTAGTGCTCAGTCTTTACGGTGACAGTAAATTTGAGGACGAGGAAATAAAAATTATTCAGAGCGGAAATTATCCGTACAAACCCGAAACGGAGCTTAACATATGTCTTAAATCAGGCGAAAAAAAGGCTTTAAAATTAAGAATACCGGAATGGTCTGAGAATACCGAGATTTTTATTGACGGCAAAAAAGCCGACTTTGAAGAGGTAAACGGCTATGCGCAGATAACGGCTGAAAAAAGCTGCCGCATTAAAATAAGCTTTACTTCCGTGTTTAAATCCCATATGTCAGTTGACGGCGGAGTATATTTTACATACGGTCCTTTTCTGCTTTCGCTTAAAATTGACGAAAAATGCGAAATTGACAGAGCCGAAAAAAGACAGACAAAGGATTTCCCGGCATACAATATATATCCCGCATCGCAGTGGAGCTATGCTGCATCTGGATGGGAAGAGCCTGAAATATTATTTAATGAAATTTCCGATGAACCAATGTGGAGCTATATTCCGTTTGAAATTAAAATAAAGGCAAGAGAGCTTCACGGCTGGGATTTGGTTAAGGCACCTCAGGCGAAGAAAAGTGCGGCTGAGGGAATAAATGCAAAGCAGGTTGAGTGCGGAGCGAGCGTGGTGGATGAGGATAATTTGCTTATGCCGGAAATTCCGTCTGCGGAATTTATTAAAAATAATCTCGGCGAAGAGAGGGAAGTAACGCTTGTGCCTTACGGCTGTACAAATATACGGCTTACGGTTTTTCCGAAATATTATATTTATGAATAATTCTGCGGCCTATAAATGACGCATTTAAAAAAATTATCAAAAATTTTTTGAAAACACTTGACAAACACAAAATAATTTGATATATTATAATAAAGGCTGTGAAAAAGACAGTAGTCGGTTATATGATAGCAGGAGAGAAAAGCGGTCGTGGCTGAGAGCCGTTTGCTGAGTTTTCCGATGAATACCACTTTGGAGCCGCAGGCTGAAAATTATATTAAGCCCCGCCGCGCAACCTGCGTTAAAAGGTTTAATTGAGTGACGATTTATTTCGTAATCAGGGTGGAACCGTGTGATTATTTGCACCCCTGAGATATTTTGCTTTGCAGATTTCTCGGGAGGTGCTTTTTGTATTTTCGGAAAATGCAGGCAGACACTTATACAGGCGATTGCAAAATACATCTTGCAATTGTAAATTTCGATTTGGACAAGGCAGCTTTTACGCCAGGTCTGAACCGCAAAAAAAAGAAAGGGTTTTGAAAATGAGCGAAATTAACGAAATGAACGAACTGCAAACGCTGCGTCACAGTGCTTCACACGTGCTTGCGCAGGCTGTAAAAAGGCTTTACCCCGATGTAAAGCTTGCAATAGGTCCGGCTATTGACAGCGGATTTTATTACGATTTTGACACAGAACACACATTTACTCCGGATGACCTTGAAGCAATTGAAAAGGAAATGAAGAAAATTGCAAAGGAAAATCTTAAAATCGAACGCTTTGAGCTTCCGAGAAAAGAGGCTCTTGAGCTTATGAAGGACGAGCCGTATAAATGCGAGCTTATCCGCGATTTGCCGGAGGATGCTGTTATATCTTTTTATAAGCAGGGAGAATTTACAGACCTTTGCGCAGGTCCTCATGTGAATTATACAAGCAAAATAAAGGCTTACAAGCTTTTGTCGGCAACGGGCGCTTATTGGCGCGGTGATGAGAAAAACAAAATGCTTCAGAGAATTTACGGAACAGCATTTTTTAACAAGGCTGATCTTGAAGAGTATCTTGCGCAGCTCGAAGATGCTAAAAAGAGAGATCATAACAAGCTTGGCCGCGAGCTTGAGCTTTTCACAACGTGTGACATAATAGGTCAGGGACTTCCGATTATGCTTCCTAAGGGTGCGAGAATTATCCAGCTTCTGCAAAGGTTTGTTGAGGATGAGGAGCAAAAGCGCGGCTGGCAGCTTACAAAAACTCCGCTTATGGCAAAGAGCGATCTTTACAAGCTTTCGGGACATTGGGATCATTACCAGGACGGAATGTTTATAATGGGCGATGAGGAAAAGGACGATGAGGTTTTTGCACTCAGACCGATGACCTGCCCGTTTCAGTATCAGGCATTTTTAAACAGAGGCCGTTCGTACAGAGATTTGCCTATGCGTCTTAACGAAACGTCTACACTTTTCAGAAATGAAGCGTCGGGCGAAATGCACGGACTTATAAGAGTAAGACAGTTTACTATTTCGGAGGGTCACCTTATGTGTACTCCGGAGCAGATTGAGGACGAGTTTAAGGGCTGCCTTGAGCTTGCAATTTATATGCTTAAAACTCTCGGTCTTTATGAGGATGTATCATACAGATTTTCGCAGTGGGATCCTAACGACCGCGACAAGTATATAGGAACCGAAGAGCAGTGGGACGAGGCTCAGTCAATGATGGAGAGAATACTTAACCATCTTGAAATTCCGTATAAAATCGGTATCGGTGAAGCGGCATTTTACGGCCCGAAGCTCGATATTCAGATAAAGAATGTTCACGGCAAGGAGGACACGCTGATAACAATTCAGATAGACCAGATGCTTGCAGAGAAATTCGGAATGGAGTATGTTGACAAGGACGGAAAGAAGAAAAATCCGTATATCATACACAGAACGTCAATCGGCTGCTATGAAAGAACGCTTGCGCTTTTGATTGAAAAATATGCCGGCGCATTTCCGCTTTGGCTTGCGCCTGTTCAGGTTAAGCTCTTGCCGATTGCAGACCGTCATTTGCCTTATATTAACGAAATCAAGAAAAAGCTTGAGGATGCAGGCATTATAAGACTTGAGGTTGATGACCGTTCGGAAAAAATCGGCTACAAGATAAGAGAAGCGCAGCTTGAAAAAGTGCCTTATATGATTCTTGCGGGCGACAAGGATATTGAAAACGGAGTTGTTGCCGTAAGATCAAGAAAAGACGGCGATATAGGCACAATGACAATAGATGAGCTTATAGAAAAGCTTACAGAGGAAATAAGAGAAAAGAAAATTCAGTAAGTCACCATAGCTTTCTCTTTTGCATAAAATATTTTATAAGCGGCTTGTGTTTTACAAGCGGTTAATAACGGGGTAATTGCAAGAATTAATTGCGGTTACCTTTGTTATTAAAGACGGTTTTATTTTGCAAAAGGGGTGTGGCGGTATGCGTATTTGTAAAAGGCGCAGAAGATTTGCAATTTATATTTTTTCGGCGGCGGTTTGTCTGGGAATTATTTTCGGATTTTTCCTTGTCAGAATTGAAAATCCGTTTTTTGCGGAGGTTGAGGCTCATTCTCAGGCAGCGGCAAACGATGCTGTCTGCGCCGCTCTTGAAGAGGCGGATATTAAATATTCGGACTTTATAACGCTTCTTTCGGACGAGAGCGGACGCGTAAATTCAATGAGTGCGGACGGAATTAAAATAAGCCGCATAAAAGCGGAGCTTGCGAAAAAAATTCAGAAAAGCATAGAAGAGTCAAATGCAGAGCGTGTTTGGGTCCCGGTGTTTTCTTTTCAGAAAAATCCCGTGCTTTCGGGAGCCGGGCCGCGCGTTTGCTTTAAAATAAAGCCGGCGTCGCTTGTAAGCCTTGAATTTCGCGACAGCTTCACATCAGCCGGAATAAATCAGACAAGACACACAATTTATATTGAAGCGTTTATAACGATTAATATAACGTCGTCGTTTGTCAGAAAAACGGAAACTATACATAATTCCATTCTTGCCGCAGATACTGTAATTGTGGGTGATGTGCCGAAATATTACGGCAGCGGCGGCATTATAACGGAGAAAGCGGACAATTAATAAAAAACGGAAAGGAAACTCAAAATGACAGAGCCTGAAAAGAGAGCGGCGGAGCTTACCGAATTTTTAAATTATCACAGTCATAAATATTATACGGAGGACGCGCCGGAAATAAGCGATTTTGAATATGATAAGGCTATGCGTGAGCTTGAAAACATAGAAAAGGAGCATCCGGAGCTTAAAAAGCCGAATTCGCCGACATCGCGCGTCGGCGGAGCGGTGCTTGACGGCTTTGCGGAAGTTGTTCACAGCGTTGTGATGGAGAGCCTTCAGGACGCTTTCAGCGACGGTGAGGTTTTTGATTTTGACAAGCGCGTACGCGAGGTTATAAAAAATCCCGAATATGTTGTTGAGCAGAAAATTGACGGCTTATCGGTATCGCTTGAATATGTAAACGGCGAATTTGTGCGCGGCTCAACTCGTGGAAACGGAACTGTCGGAGAAGATGTTACGGAAAATTTAAAAACAATTCATTCAATCCCGATGGTGCTGAAAGAAAAAATACCTTTTATTGAGGTGCGCGGAGAGGTTTATCTGCCGAGAAAGAATTTTCTGAAGCTTAACGAGGCAAGAGAAGAGCAGGAGCTCCCGCTTTTTGCAAATCCGAGAAATGCGGCGGCAGGCTCACTAAGGCAGCTTGACTCTAAAATTGCGGCGGAGCGAAAGCTTGACATTTTCGTATTTAATATTCAGCAGGCAGAGGGAATAGAAATAAAAAGTCACAGCGAGGGTCTTGATCTGCTTGACAGGCTTGGGTTTAAAACTATAAAGCACAAAAAGGCGTATAAAACGATTGAAGAAGCTTATGCAAGAGTGCTTGAAATAGGCGAGGAGCGCGAGGGGCTGGAGTTTGACATTGACGGAGCTGTTATAAAGGTAAACAGTCTTTCAGATCGCGCACTGCTCGGCAGCACGTCGAAATTTCCGAAATGGGCTATTGCGTATAAATTCCCGGCAGAGCAAAAGGAAACCGTTGTTCGCGATATTCGCATAAATGTGGGAAGAACGGGAGTATTAACTCCGCTTGCGGTTCTTGACACGGTTCATATTGCCGGGACGAACGTTTCAAAAGCAACGCTTCATAATATTGATTATATAAGAGAAAAGGACGTCAGAATAGGCGACACGGTTATAATAGAAAAGGCAGGCGATATTATTCCGGCGGTTGTCGGAGTAAATAAGGAAAAGCGAACGGGCGAGGAAAAGGTATTTGAAATGCCGTCCGTTTGCCCGTCGTGCGGCGCGCCGGTGGTGCGCGAGGACGGTGAGGCGGCGTACAGATGTATCGGAATTTCATGCCCGGCACAGAAGATGAGAAACATTATTCATTTTGCGTCAAAGCCGGCTATGGATATTGACGGCTTAGGTCCTGCGCTGATTGAGCAAATGGTTGACAGGGAGCTTATTTCCGATGCGGCGGATATTTATTATCTTAAAAAAGAGGATATTGCCGCGCTTGACAAAATGGGCGACAAATCGGCTGACAATCTCCTTTCGGCAATTGAAAAGTCGCGTCACAATCCGCTCTACAGGCTTATTTGCGGATTTGGCATACGCCATATAGGGGAAAAAGCGGCAAAGCTGCTTGCGAAAAAATATAAAACCATAGAAAATCTTTCAAAAGCAGAGCCGGAGGATATGACGCAGATAAATGATATAGGCGAGATAATGGCGCAGGCGGCGGCGGAGTTTTTCTCGGCGGATGAAAACATTCGTTTTATAGAAAGATTGCAGAGCGGCGGCGTAAGCTGCGTCGAGGAGGACGAGGAAATTTCCGATAACAGATTTGAGGGAAAAACCTTTGTTCTGACCGGAACACTTCCGACAATGACGCGCTCTGAGGCAAGCGCCGTTATAGAAAGCTTCGGCGGAAAGGTTTCGGGCTCGGTGTCAAAGAAGACTTCGTATGTGCTTGCGGGCGCTGAAGCCGGGAGCAAGCTTGATAAGGCAAACAGTCTGGGGATTGCTGTTATATCCGAAGACGAATTTAAGGCTATGTGCGAATAAAAAATATAGAGAGAAGAAGATAAATGATATTTCAGTTTACAAATTCAGACCTTTCAAAAACCTTTCGCTATCTTCATTCCATACCCGAAACGGAGTGGAACGAGGTTAAAACATCAGCTTATATTAAGGAAAAATTGCTTGAATTCGGCATGAATCCGATAGAGTGTACAAAAACGGGAGTTTATGCGGACATTATCGGCGGAAAGGGCGAGGGAAAGATGATTTTGCTGCGCGCCGATATTGACGCGCTGCCGATAAAAGAGGAAAGCGGAGTTGAGTACGCGTCAAAAAACGATGGCGTTATGCACGCGTGCGGACATGATTTTCACACAACGTGTCTTCTTTATGCAGCAAAGGCTCTTTTTGATAACCGCGACAGGCTAAAGGGCAAGGTACGTGTTTTGTTTCAGCCTGCCGAAGAGGGTGACGGCGGAGCAGAGCCGATGATAAAAGAGGGCGCTATGGGCGAAGCGGACGCGGCTTTTGCCATTCATGCAGACCCGCTTGAGAGCGTAGGCACAATCTCGTATCGTGATGGAGGAATTACGGCGTCACCGGATGACTACAGGGTAGTCATAAATGGCAGAGGCGGACACGGGGCAAATCCGGAGAAGTGCATAAACCCGATAACCGTTGCCGCTAAGATAATTTCGCGCTACAATAAAATAAAGGAAACGTATTTTCCCGATACGCCGTGCGTTACAACGGTTTGCACGGTAAATTCGGGAACGCTTAACAATATTATTCCTGACACTGCCGAGATTACCGGAACGGCGCGGTCGTTTGATGAGGTAACGCGTGAAAAGCTGAGAAAATATCTTGAATATTATGCCGAAAAAACTGCAAAGGAATACGGAGCAGAGGCGGAATTTACATATAATGCGCTGTTTCCGCCGTGTGTAAATGACGCTGAAATGAATAAAACGGCTATAAATGCGGCGGTTAAAACGGAGGGAATAACCGAGATTAAGGAATTAAAGGACGGGCTTATGATCGGCGATGATTTTTCGTATTTCGCGCGTCTTGTTCCGTCGTCTTATATTCGGTTCGGTACGGCAGGAAAGGGAGAAAAATACCCGCTTCACAGCTCAAAATTCAAGGTAGACGAAAAGGCACTTATAATAGGGTGTAGATTTTTTGTGAATGTTGCCGTAGAATATCTTAAAAATAATTGAATTTAATTACGTAAGGAGTCTGTGTTTTGAAAAAAGCAAGGTATGCAGTTATAGATTATCGTGCGGCGGAGCGCGTTAAAAATGAGCTTTTAAAATATGCCTGCGAAATAATACCGACTGTGCATCAGAACACGTATGAAAGCATATGCGGCCACGCTGATATACAGCTTTGCAGAATTGACGATAAAACCGCCGTTTGCGCGCCGAACTGTTATGAATATTATAAAAATCATCTTTCGGGAGTAAATATTGTCTGCGGCGAGAAAAATCCAGGTGAAAGCTATCCGGGCGATGTTTTGTATAATGCCTGCTGCGCGGAGAGCTTTGCAATGCACAATTTTAAATATACGGATAAAGCGGTTTTGAGAGCTGCTCAAAAACGATTTAAAAGATTTGTAAATGTTAAGCAGGGGTATTCCTGCTGCGCGTCGTGCGCCGCCGGAGATTTTGTTATTACAGAAGATGACGGAATTTATAATGCACTTTTAAAAAACAATATCAAAGCGCTTAAAATTTCAAGCGGCAGCGTTGAGCTTCCCGGCATGAATTACGGCTTTTTCGGCGGTGCGACCGGCTTTTTCGGGGGCACTGTTTTTACTGTTGGGGAGATAGACAAGCATACGGATTTTGAAATTATTAAGAAATTTCTTGATAATAAAAAGGTTGATATTGTCAGCCTTTGCGGCGGAAAACTAAGGGACACAGGGTCTGTATTGTTTTTTTGAAAAGATGAAAATAAGCGGTTTAAGGCGAGTGCTTATTGAAATACGAATTATTTTCTGTCGGTCAAATGTGCAGCAGATTAATTTTTATTGATTTTTGCAATTTGTTCAAAAACTCTTGACAAATAAATGTTTTTATGTTATAATATTTTACAGAGATGTATAAATATTATATATCTTTTGTGTTCTATTCGAAAGGCGTGCAAAGAATAAAGGAGCTGTTACAGCTCCTTTATTCTTTGCCTAAGTTTAAAAAATGACAGTATTAAAAATAATTATATTTGAATTTATGATAATATTGATTTCGGATAGAAATATAATATAATCTTTTAAAAATTTTGCAAAAAAAATGATTGAAAAATTAATGATTATATGTTATAATATGTATGTTAAATATTCCGGCAAACTCAATCTGAGTTGCTGATAGGGAGCTGTAAAAGGCTCCCTATTAATTTGCTTATTTTTTTGTAAAAACAGAGCTATAGAAATATCTATAGCTCATCCGTACATATGATATTATTTAAATGCTTTTAACATCATCTGATTGTGTTTAATTATATCAGGTTTTATTCCGGTCGGAGTATTATTGTCTTGATGTTGGCCGAACAAATTCAAGATTTAATACCATTTCCATACCGTCAGCCAAACGTCGCAGCAAGCTTTAGTTATTTTATTGGTGTTTTGAGTTTCAATTTATCCGTCGGGTGTCATATCAGTTAATATATTATATATGATTTATCCCATATTGTCAATAGTTTTTTATCATATTAAAATACCAATCGGCGTTTTTATACCGATTGGTAAGGGTTATAATATTAACATATAAACATCGCGTCACCGAAAGAGAAAAACCGATATTTCTCCTTTACGGCTTCATTATACGCGTTTAAAACATTTTCCCTGCCGGCGAGAGCGCTTACGAGCATTATAAGCGTTGATTCAGGCAGATGGAAATTAGTTATAAGCGCGTCGATTACGTTAAATTTTTTGCCCGGATATATAAATATATTTGTCCAGCCGCTCGACTCCTTAATCGGCAGCCCGTTTTGGCCGACCGTTTCAAGCACACGCGTTGCGGTTGTTCCGACCGATATAACTCTGCCGCCCTGCTCCTTTGTTTTATTAACGAGGTCGGCCGTTTCCTGCGTTATGATATAAAATTCGGAATGCATTTTATGATCCGTTATTTCATCTGCTTTTACCGGGCGAAATGTTCCGAGCCCGACATGGAGTGTTACATATCCGATGTTTACGCCTTTTTCCTTTATTTTTTCAAGCAATTCCTTTGTAAAGTGAAGTCCTGCCGTCGGTGCTGCCGCCGAGCCGTCATGCTTTGCGTAAACGGTTTGGTAGCGGTTCGGGTCTTCAAGCTTATGCGTTATATAATGAGGCAGAGGCATTTCACCAAGACGATTTAAAATATCTTCAAAAACGCCGTCATATTCAAATCTGACAATTCTGTTACCCTCATTTACAATGTCAAGCACCTCCGCTTTCAGCTCGCCGTTTCCGAAAACAAATCTGTGACCCGGCTTTGCACGCTTGCCCGGCTTTAAAATAACTTCCCAGTCGGTAAGCGACTTTTTGTTTAGAAGCAGAAACTCAATCGGGCTTCCGGTATCTTCTCTTCTGCCGTAAAGCCTTGCCGGTATAACCTTTGTATCATTAAGAATAAGCGTGTCGCCCGCTTTCAGCTCATCTGCAATATCGTAAAAATGCTTATGTGCCGTTTCGCCCGTTTCTTTGTTTAATATCATCAGCCGCGAGGCGCTTCTGTCCTTTAGCGGCTCCTGTGCAATGAGCTCTTCGGGAAGCTCATAGTAAAATTCGCTTCTTTTCATTTTATCGTGTTTTCTCCCATTCTTCTATATCTTTCTTTCTCTGCTCGGAAAGCTCCGCGCGCTTTGCTTCGGACGGAATTTCAACGCTCTGGAGCGTGCTGATTATTCCGCTTGCGATTGCGGAAGCTGCTTTTTGCTGATATTCGTCCGACATCATTTTTTTAGCTTCCTCTTCGTTTGAAATAAAGCCTATTTCAACGAGTGACGCAGGCATGAGCGAGGTGCGCGTAACAAGGTGATTTGCCGATTTTACACCTCTGTTTCTTGAGCCGAGATTTGCAATAAGGTTATCGAGCAGCGCCTTTGCAAGCGTACTGCTTTTAACGCCGTAATCGAGCGCGTTATTAATTGACGAGTAATAAACCTCCGTTCCGTAGGCTTCCGTGTTTTCGGCGGAGTTTATATGTATGCTCACAAATATTGCCGCGTTTGCGTCATTTGCAAACTGCGCCCTTGCGGTAAGCGTGGGGTAAGTGTCGCTTTCGCGTGTGAGCTGCACGTTATATCCCTTGCTTTTTAATATATCGCGTGTTTTAATCGCCATTGAAAGCGTAAGATCCTTTTCGTTGAGCCTTGAGCCGTCATAATCTCTGTTAGCTCCGGCGTCCGAGCCGCCGTGACCGGCGTCGATTACGATAAGCTTTGCGGAGTTTTCATATGAGGCTGTAGGAATTTTTGTTATGCTTCCTCCCGATGTATCTGTTGACGGCTTTGGCGTCGGCTGAGCCGGAGAAGCTGTTGAGGTCGGGGAAGAGGAGCCCGCGCCGGAAACCGTAACGGTAACGGAATAGTCGTTTACGGTTATGTTTATTGTACCTTCTTTTTCGCAGTCAAATACTACTCTTGCGCGCTCTTCATCATAGCCGAGCCTTATTTTGGACACACCTGCCGAATTTACCTCATAGGAATTTGAAGCTGTTTTGACAATTGCGCCCGGCACGTCCATAACAAGCCGTGTGGGGTTTGACAGAGAAAAGCTTTTCGGCGTATTTACTCTTTGCGTTGTCAAAAGCTTCGCCGTCAGTGTGTTTCCGCTTACAGAATATGAAAGACCGGTAATTTCCGCATTCGACTGCGGCGTTTGTATTTGTGACGGCGCAGCTGTCGGCTTAGGGGTCGGAGCGGCTGCAACATTGTCCTCATCATCTCCGTTTGATACAAAAATTGTATCGTCCCTGAAATCAACATTAAAGTTCAGGCTTTCGGAAATAAATCTGACCGGAACCATTGTTTTTGCCGGCTGACCGACCTCGTTTATTAATTTCGGTGCAACGCCGTCCGGGATATTTGTTTTCTTCCCGTTTATATAAGCAAAGCTTTTGCCTATGTAAAGCGTTACGTTATTGTCATAATATGAAATATCAATGCTTTTTGTTTTTTCCTCATAAATAACCTTAGCGCCGAGCGTTTCAAAAATTTCACGTACCGGCACAAGTGCTCGGTCGTTAAAAATTATCGGCGCAAGCGGCAAAGCAGGGTATTTCCCGTTTACCGCAAGCTTAAAGACAGAGCCTGTATATTCGGTTGTTTTTCCGTCATACTGTATTGTGAGTGCGCTTGCGCACTGCTGAAAAAACATTGATAAGCATATGATGAAAAATATGATTTTCTTTTTCATTGCTTCTGCACCTCTTCGTCATTCGCACGTGCAATTCCCAGATGCTCAAAAGCCGCGTCTGTTGCCATTCTTCCGCGCGGAGTCCTTGTTATAAATCCGATTTGCAGAAGATAAGGCTCATATACGTCCTCAAGAGTTGACGGCTCTTCACCGATTGTGGCGGCAAGGGTTTCAAGCCCTACGGGTCCGCCGCCGAAGGTGAAAATCATCGTTCTTAGCATTTTATGGTCGGTGCTGTCAAGACCGAGCCTGTCAACCTCCATGCTTTTAAGAGCGTCATCCGCTGCCTGTTTAGTAATTTTTCCGTCGTATTTTACCTGCGCAAAGTCGCGCACTCTTTTTAAAAATCTGTTTGCAATTCGCGGCGTTCCGCGTGAGCGTGAAGCGATTTCCGCCGCTCCGCTTTCGTCTATTTCAACGTCAAGAAGCCCTGCGGAGCGCTTTACGATTGTTTCAAGGTCTTCCTTTTTATAAAGCTCCAGCCGCTCTATTACGCCGAAACGGTCACGCAGCGGCGCGGAGAGAAGTCCCACGCGCGTTGTTGCGCCGATAAGCGTAAATTTCGGCAAATCAAGCCTTATTGATCTTGCCGACGGCCCTTTTCCGATTATAATATCGAGCGCATAGTCCTCCATTGCCGGATATAAAATCTCTTCAACCGTTTTTGACATGCGGTGAATTTCATCTATAAACAATATATCATGCTCCGAAAGATTTGTAAGTATTGCCGCCAGATCTCCTGCCTTTTCAATTGCCGGTCCGCTTGTTATTCTTATGTTTACGCCCATTTCGTTGGCTATAATTCCGGCAAGCGTTGTTTTTCCGAGCCCCGGAGGGCCGTGCAGAAGAACATGGTCAAGCGCTTCGCGCCGCTCAAGTGCCGCCTTTATATAAATTGAAAGGTTATCCTTAACCTTGTTTTGACCTATGTATTCTTCAAGCCTTTTCGGGCGCAGACCTGTTTCAATTTCCGCGTCTTCGGAAATAAATCCGCTTGTAAGTATTCTGTCTTCCTCGTCGTTAAACAATTAAAGTCCCCATTTCCAAAATAAAGTTAAAGAAGAGCTTTTAGTGCGCCCTTTATGATTTCCTCCGTTGATTTGGTTTCGTCGGCGCCCGACAGAGCTTTTTTCGCTTCCTGCTCCGAGTAGCCGAGAACGATAAGCGCACCGAGCGCCTCTTCAAGCCTGCCGCCTGTGAATACTTCAGGAATATCCTCATCCGAAAGACTTGATGTGTCAATTGTGTTTTTAAGCTTGTCCTTAAGCTCCATAACAACCCTTTGCGACACTTTAAGCCCGACGCCCTGCGCCTTTTGAATAAGCTTATAGTCGCCCGTTAATATGGCAAGCGCTATTTTCTCCGGCGGCGCAACCGACAGTATTGCAACAGCCGCCTTAGGTCCGACTCCCGATATTGATATAAGATTTAAAAACATTGTTTTTTCCTCTTCGGTCGCAAAGCCGTACAAATCCATTATTCCTTCTCTGAGATACAGATATGTATAGAGCTTTACCTCTTCTGTATCGCTGAGCCTTCCTATGGTATTAAGTGAAGTAAAAACGGTGTAGCCTATACCGCCGTTTTCTATTACGACATAGCCGCTTCCCGACGAAATATAAGTACCCTTTATATAATTAAACATATTTTTATCCTTTCGCAAGTTAAAAAAACTTCTCTATTATATATAATACATTAAAATACGCGAAAAGTCAACAGCACAAATATTAAAAAAATATGAAAATGTTACATAATTGTTAAATATGTTTATGTCAAGTGCTCTAATTGTAAATTTTTTTGAAATATGCTTGAAAAAATTTTACGGATAATATATAATATTAGCGGTGATTTTATGAAAAGAAAGCAGATAATATTTTTAATACTTTCAATACTTGCAACAATATTTATTTTTTCAAACTCGCTCAAAAGTGCGCAGCTGTCGTCTAAGGACAGCAGTGTAATTGTAGATATAATAAAAAATGCCGCAAAGTCGCTCGGTGCCGATGTAAACGAGTCGTTTGTCGGCAGTCTGACGGTAATTGTCAGAAAGGCGGCGCACGTCAGCGAATTTGCACTTCAGGCTTTTTTGGTGAGCCTATTTTTACGCTCTCTCGGATTTAGCCTGTGGGAAAAGGCACCTGCGACGCTCCTTTGCGGCTTGCTGACGGCTTGCACCGATGAGGCAATTCAGCTTTTATCTCCCGGAAGAGCGTCGCTCGTTACGGACGTGTTTATAGATTTTATCGGCGTTATTATTGGTTTTTGTGCGGCTTTTGCATTATTATATTTCCGCCGCGTCGGGGGCAGTCGCCGGTAAAGCCCTTATAAAGCTTATAAAAGGTTGAATAATTTTCAAAGCCTGCGGAAAAGCAGGCGTCTGTCAGGCTTTTTCCCTGTGAGTGAAGCTCGTTTGCAAGCAGCAGACGCTTGTAGTTTATGTATTTCCAGACCGTCATGCCGGTGCTTGCCTTAAAAATGCGGCAAAGATGATATTTGTTTATAAAAAACTTTGCAGCAATTATTTCAAGGCTTAACTTTTCGCCGAGATTATCGTTTATATAGGCTATTATGTTTTTCATTCGCTCATCATCCTGCGCCGCTTCAACGCTTGTGTGCTTTGCGCAGCCGAGCACATATATTATCTCCGTTACAAGATTTTCAAGTATTGCGCTTTTAATTTCGCTGTCTGAAAAGCTGTCGGAGTAGTATTCTATTTTTTTGCATATATCAAAAATAATTTTTCTGTCAAAATCCGATATATTTATAACGTTGTTTTCACCCGATTTTCTGTGCGGCAAAACAGGCTCCTTTTTATCGCTGTAAAAATCCTTGCTTGTCATAAGTACTATGCGCTCATACGGCTGCGAAAAATCAACCGTCATTCTGTGCATTTCGTTAGGGTTTACTATCATTATATTCCCGCTTTTCATGCTGTAGGTAGAGCCTTCAACGGCAAAGCTTGCTTTTCCGGATATAAAAAGCAGCGTTTCAAACATATCGTTATGATTGTGCAGAAAAAATCTGTCATTCATACTCTCGTATGTTTTTGAGTGAAGATATTCGTAATTTCTTCCGGTAACTTTTTTTCTGAAAACCTTTTCATCCATAAGTCTGTACCTCAATTTTTTTATTAAATACAGTATATCATGCAAAATCAATTTTTTCAATATATTTATCAATTATAACAATGAAAATGCGCAAAAATTGTGATATTATTAAAAAAAGAGAAAGAGGGAGTGTTGTATTTTGAGTAAATTTACAATTTCGGGGTTTTCCGATGAAATAAGTTCTGATATTGATGAACAGTTTGAGGGCATTAAAAGGCTCGGTATAGAATATTTTGAGGTGCGCGGCGTTGACGGAGAAAATATATCCGAAATTACGCTCGGCAAAGCAAGGGAGCTTAAAGGGAAAATGGACGAATGCTCCGTATGCGTATCCTCCATAGGCTCACCGATAGGCAAAATTAATATAAACGATGATTTTGAAGCTCATATGAAGCTTTTATCTCATGTGATGGATATTGCCGAAATTTTAAAAACGCGGTATATCCGCGTGTTCAGCTTTTATGTAAACGGCGAATACGAAAACAGCAGAGAAGAGGTTATCGCCCGCATGAAGCGCATGACGGAGCTTGCCGAAGAGCGCGGCTTTGTTTTGCTTCATGAAAACGAAAAGGGTATTTACGGCGATAATGCCGAAAGATGCGCCGATATTTTAAGAAGCGTTAATTCAAATGCGCTGCGTGCGGTGTTTGATTTTGCAAACTTTGTGCAGGTGGGGCAGAGGGTATATCCCGACGCTTACGAAAAGCTCTTGCCGTATATAGAATATGTACATATAAAGGACGCAAAGGAAAACGGCGAGGTTGTGCCGTGCGGCTATGGCGTTGGAAATGTCGCAGCTGTTTTGAAAAAGCTTTTTGAAAACGGATACGAGGGATTTTTGAGCCTTGAGCCGCATTTGGGTGACTTTGCGGGATTTTCGGAGCTTGAGGACGGAAAAACAGAATTTAAGAAAAGCGCGCTTTCGCCGTTTGAAAGATTTGAAACAGCATATTCGGCGCTGAAAAACATATTAAATGAATTTTAATAAAGCGGAAAAAAGCCATAGCACAGCTTTTTGCTTGAAGGCTTAAATTTTGTGCCTTACGGCATAGAAAGGAATGGTTATAAAAATGGAAAAGGTAAGATTTGGAGTAATAGGACTCGGAAACATGGGCTCAACCCATGCGGCGAACGTATATTCGGGTGCGGTGCCAAAAATGGAGCTTGCGGCAATTTGCGATATTGCTGAGGCAAGGCGCGCATATGCAAAGGAGAAATATCCCGATGTACCCGTGTTTGAGTCGTCGCACGAGCTGATAACGAGCGGACTTGTTGACGCGGTCATAATAGCGGTGCCGCATTATTCTCATCCGCCGATTGCAATTGACGCGTTTGAAAACGGACTTAACGTTATAACCGAAAAGCCTGCCGGAGTTTACACAAAGCAGGTTATCGAGATGAACGAGGCGGCAAAAAAATCGGGAAAGCTTTTCGGAATAATGTATAATCAGAGAACAAACCCTGTTTATCAAAGGCTCAGAAAGCTTGTTAAGGACGGGGAGCTCGGAAGCATAAAGCGCGTCAGCTGGATTATAACCGACTGGTACAGACCACAGTTTTATCATGACAGCTGCACGTGGCGCTCAACGTGGAAAACAGAGGGCGGCGGCGCGCTGATAAATCAAAATCCGCATCAGCTCGATTTGTGGCAATGGATTTTCGGTATGCCGAAAAGAATTATGAGCCATGTATCGTTCGGGAAATATTATGACATTGAAGTTGAGGACGACGTTACGGCGTTTATGGAATATGAAAACGGCATGACGGGAACATATATAACGTCTACCGGAGAAGCTCCGGGAACAAACAGGCTTGAAATTGCCTGCGATATGGGACGCGTTGTTGTTGAAGGCGGCAAACTTTTGTTTGACAGAAACACGATTTCCGAGAGGGAGTTTAACCGGATAAATAAAGAGGTGTTCGGCAGGCCGGAGTGCTGGAGGTGTGAAATTCCGACAGGAAGCGAAAATGCTTCGGGGCATATTCTTATTTTGCGCGATTTTACAAAGGCGCTTCTTACCGGCTCGGAGCTTCTCGCGCCGGGATATGACGGAATAGGCGGACTTACCGTTTCAAATGCTATCCACTACTCCGCATGGACGGGCGGCTGGGCAGATGTTCAAAATTTTCCGCACGATGAGTTTTATAATATGCTTGAGGAGAAAATTAAAAATTCCAAAGTCGTTAAAAAGGATATACAAATAACGGCTTCAACGGACAATACGTATTAACGGGGAGGTTTTTTTGAAATGGATAACAGAATAGGGGCGCAGCTTTTTACGATAAGGGATTTTTGTAAAAGCGAAGAAGACTTTGATGCGTCAATGAAAAAAATCTCGGAAATAGGCTATAAAACGGTGCAGGTGTCGGGAATAGGAGCTATTGCTCCGGAAAGTGTCAGACAAATATGCGGCAAATACAATATAGAGCCTGTTTGCACTCACAGGCCGTATGATGAGTATAAAAACGATTTGGAAAGCGTTATAAGGTATCACAAGGCGCTCGGCTGCGATATATGCGGACTCGGAGCGATGCCGAGTGAGCTTTTGAGCAAAGAGGGCTTAAAGGAATTTATCGGCGTTATGAATAATGCGGCAGACGTGCTTAAAAAAAGCGGACTTACTCTTGCGTATCACAACCACTGCTTTGAGTTTATGAAAATAGACGGAAAATATGTTTTTGATTATTTAAAGGAAGAAACAGACCTTGATTTTATAGCGGATGTTTACTGGCTTGCGTATGCGGCGCAAAATCCGGCAGAGTTTATAAAAAATCTCGGAAGCCGCGCGAGGATAGTTCATTTTAAGGATTTTGCGGTTAATATGTTCCGGATAGAAATGGCGGAGGTTATGGAGGGCAATCTCGATTTTGACGAAATTATTTCCGCGTGCCGCGTGTCCGGCGTTCAGGCGGCATTTGTTGAGCAGGACGTGTGCAGGCGTGATCCGTTTGAAAGTCTTAAAATAAGCTATAATAATCTGACAAAGAAAGGTTTTGTTTGATATGCTCAGAGGTTGTGTTGCAGGATGCGGAAATATAGGACCTATCCATGTCGCTTCTCTTGAAAAGCGCGGCGCTTTAGCCGCTGTCTGCGATATAAGACGGGAGCGCATGGAGCGGTTTAATGCCGAAAAATATACATCGCTTGATGAAGCGCTTTTGCGCGGGAGCTTTGACATAGTTCATATATGCACGCCTCATTATCTGCATTTTCCGATGACAAAGAGCGCTCTTAAAGCCGGGAAATATGTTGTGCTTGAAAAGCCTGTCGGAATTACGAGAGATGAAATGCAGGCTCTTATGAGCGGCGAGGGAAGCGAGCGCGTTTGCATTATGCTGCAAAACAGAAAAAATCCGTGCTTTACAGAGCTTAAAAAGCTTGCAGGCAGCGGAAAATACGGACGAATTAAGCAGCTTTGCGGCTTTTTGACATGGAGCAGAACGAAGGAATATTATTTGTCGGACGATTGGCGCGGAAAATGGGCAACGGAGGGCGGAGCGCTGCTTATAAATCAGGCTGTTCATACTATTGATCTGCTTTGCTGTCTGGGCGGCGGCTATGAGAGTCTTACGGGCGGAATTTCATCAAGAAAGCTTTCGGACGTTATAGAAGCGGAGGACACGGCCGATGCGGTTATAAAAATGAAAAACGGTGCCGAAGCTTGTTTTTACGCTACAAACTGCGCTATGGAAAACTCCTTGCCGCGAATAGAGGTCACCTTTGAAAGCGGCCATGTTTTAAATTACATGAGCGGAATGCTTTTTGATATTTTTGAGGATAATGCGGAGATTATCTGCCGCGACAGTGCAATTGTACCCGGAAAAAGCTATTGGGGAGCGGGTCATGATATAGTTATAAACGAATTTTACGATTATTGCGAGGGAAAAACGGACAGCTTTTTGAGGCTGTCGGAGGCACGTGACGCTATGAATGTTATTTTTGATATGTATGAGGGAAGAAAAACGAAATAAAAAATATTTAAAAAGTGAGCATATGACGTGATATGCTCATTTTTTTGAGGACGAAGATTTATTTGTAATTTTAAGTGTATTTTAATAAAAACGGCATATAATTATTAAACAAATTGCACAAAAAAACGCGCGTAATTTGCGAAAATGTTAATTTTTTTCTTCAGATTTGACAAATCAATAAATTTAGGTTATAATAAATATGTATGTATACATAAGGCTGCACCGATTTTGCGGAGTTTGCTGCATATAAATTTTACCTTTTATTTTCGGTGCGCTTGAAAGGAATGATTATTTTGATGAAAAAAACAGCTGCCGTACTTGCGGTTATATTATCGTTTGCCGGAAGCGTTCATGCAGAGGAAACATGGAGAGAATTGTTTGTAACAAGGCTTATGAAGCTTATGACAAATAATCCGTCCTATACCGATATTGCTCTTACCGACCTTGACCAAAACGGTATTCCGGAGGCCTTTTTGCTTAAAAAGGGTGCGTCGGGCGGAATTTATTCGGGAATAACCTTTAAGGATAATGTTTTGACTACAATTGACGTGCCGAACAATGTGACGGGCGCGTGCCTTGAGGATATTACGGTGTATGACGCGGGCGGAGAAAATATTTATGTCGGTAAGGAAATAGGCAGATACACATCTGATATTAATTATTACCGCCTGAGCCTTTCGGGCAACAGCCTTGTCTGCGAAAAGGTGAAAAAAAATGATTTTGCACAGCTCGGAGCGCTTGCCTATGAGGATATTTACGATGATGACTTTTATGTAGGCGATTTTCCGAACAGAACAAAGCTTCAGGACTTTATAAACCGCTACAGTCTGCCGACTCATATAAACGTAAGACCGGCAACGGCGCGCGTGAGCGTAAACGGAAACACGGTTGATATGGCGGGAGTTTTTGCGAGCGGAAGCAACTATTATAAGATCCGTGACGTCGCAATGGTGCTTTCAACGGGCGTAAACCGCTTCAGTATAAGCTGGGATGCGGCTTCCTCCGCTATTTCCATTACAACCGGCAAAAAGTATTCGCCGGTCGGCGGCGAGCTTTCGGGAAGCGCAGACCTTACCGGTGCGATAATTACGAAAAATGATGTAAAAATAATTGTAAACGGTGAGGAAAAGGTTCTCAGCGCTTACAACATAAACGAAAACAATTACTTTAAAATCCGTGACCTTGCAGACCTTATCGGCTTTTCTGTCGGCTGGGACGATTCTACGGGAACGGTTGCAATCAGCAATAACTAAGCTTTCAGCGATTGGAGAATTATATTTATGATAAGAAGTTTATCAACTATACTTATTAATGTTCCGGCAACGCTTATAGCGCTGTCGGTGCATGAGTTTGCTCACGGCTATGTGTCGAGCAAGCTCGGCGACCCTACGCCGCGAAATACGGGCAGGCTTACGCTTAATCCCTTTGCGCACCTTGACATTATCGGAACGCTTCTGATGATTTTCACCGGTTTCGGTTGGGCAAAGCCCGTTCAGATAAACCCTATGTATTACAAAGACCGCGACAAGGGCATGGCTCTTACCGCTGCTGCGGGACCTATATCCAATTTTATACTTGCGTTTCTGGGGCTTTTGATAGGCGTTATAATCGTTCTTGTAATGGGAAATCTCGGCGCGTCCGACAGCGTTATTTCGTGGACGTATGTTGTTATAAACACATTTGTACAGCTTAATTTATGCTTTATGGTATTTAACCTGATACCGTTTCCGCCGCTTGACGGATTTAAAATTTTCGGTATGCTTATGCCGAGAAACGTGTATTATAAAATATTGCAATATGAGCATTATATAATGTATGTTCTTATGCTCCTTTGCGTACTCGGCGTATTTCAGGGTATAATCGGACGAGGCGTCGGAATAGTATACGGATTTATTTTCAGAGCCGTCAGAAACATTGTAGGATTATTTATATAAAGCGGAGATGAAAATGGAAAAGGTATCTTACAGACTTGATAATTTTGAGGGGCCGCTTGATCTTCTGCTGACTCTTATTCAGAAAAACAAGGTGAATATTTACGATATTCCCATTCTTGAAATAACCGATCAGTATATAGAGATTATAAACAGCGAGGAAAATGCAGACCTTGACTATACGGGCGAATTTCTTGTCATGGCTTCGCAGCTTCTTTACATAAAGTCTAAAATGCTTCTTCCGAAAAAGGAGGAGGAAGAGGAGGAGGATCCGAGAGAAGATCTTGCGAACAGACTTATTCTTTACAAAAAGTATAAAGAAGCGTCAATGGAGCTGAGAAAGGACGAGTTTGCCACAAAAAATATGATTTTCCGCGAAAGCGAAAAGATTGAGTTTCCGCTGCCGCCGTACAGTCGTCATCATGAGCTTGGCGAGCTTATGGACGCCTTTGACAGCATTATGTCGCGGCGTGAGCGGCGCATGAAGCCGCAGAAAGCGGCGTTTGCGGGCATTGTCGGTCACGAAAAGGTAAGCGTTGACGATATGGTCGAAAAGGTATGCAAAAGGCTTCACGGCAGAAGAAGCATAACCTTTATTTCGCTTTTTACGGGCAATATCTCAAAGCCCGAAATGATTGCCACATTCCTTGCCGTGCTTGAGATGATTAAGCTTTCAAAAATTCATGCCGAGCATGACGAAAACACCGGAGAGCTTGTCATTGCGCAGGGCGCGGCGGTTTACGAGGAAGAGGAAAACTAAAAATAAACCTGAGAGGATTTTTAACTGATGAATAAGCTTAAATATGCCGTTGAGGGCATACTTTTTGCAGCAGGCGAGCCTGTTAAAACGGCGCAGCTTGCGGCGGCGCTTGAAAGCAGCGTAAAGGATATAGACGCAGCCGTATGCGAGCTTAAAGAGGAATACAACAATCAGCACAGGGGCTTTGCGATTATAGATATTGACGGCGGCTATCAGATTTGCTCGCGTCCGGAATATTATACATATATTCAGGTTATACTCGGTGAGCAGCGCCGACAGGCGCTTTCAAACGCGGCGATGGAAACGCTTGCGATAATCGCATATAAGCAGCCGGTTACAAAAAGCGGCATTGAATATATAAGAGGAATTAATTCCGACGGCTCCGTAAACAGACTGTTAGAGCGCGGCTTAGTTGAAGAAAAAGGCAGACTCAATGCGCCCGGAAGACCTATTTTATACGGAACAACGGTTAATTTTCTAAGGTGTTTCGGGCTTAGCGATTTAACAGCGCTGCCTGAGGTTGACCTTTCAAAAATCGCAGAGGGCGTTGATGACGTTGCCGAAGAGGACGTTTTGTCGATGGAGGAAGCAGCTGACCGAACAAGCGGTGAAAGCTCAAATGCGTCGGCTGAAAACGAGGATACACAGGGAAATAAGGATGAAAATAATGATGTGATTTCAGAGGGTGAGTGATTGGTACATTGACCTGGATAATTATTTTATGCGTTGCGGCTGTTTTGGCTTTGCTGCTTTTAATTCCGGTTCGCATATACCTTGTTTATGACAAAACGCTGAAAAGCTATGTAAAGATCGGCTTTATAAAAATTCCCCTTGAAAAAAAGGAGAAAAAAGAAAAGCCGCAAAAAAGCAGCGAAAAGGGACAAAAAAAGCCTGAAAAGAAAGCGGATAGCGGCGCGAAAATAAAAAAGCTTCTTGCCGCGCAGGACGATTTTAAGGAGCTTTTGTCGTATGCCGCAAGGCGCGCGATTGTGGTTGAGAAAATAGAGTTTAAGCTCGATTTCGGAACAGACTCGGCGGCGGCTACCGGGATTTTAACCGGAGCGGTAAATGCCGCAGTATATATGCTTTTGTCGGTTATTCACCACAATACGCTGCTTAAAAAGCAGAGTATAGAAATAAACCCGAACTTTGGAAACGAATGCTTTAATATATATTTATGCTGTATATGCCGCACGCGTGCGGTGCATATTATTCCTGTAGGGATTAAAGCGCTTGGTGTTATGAGAAAGTACAGATAAATTTGAATGGGAGAGAGAAAAATGAATAATGCAATTAACGATTTAATGAATTCGGCAATGAGCAATATTAAGGCAATGGTTGATGTTGACACTGTTGTGGGCGACGCGGTAAAGTGCGGCGACGATACGGTTATTATACCGATTTCGTCTGTTTCGTTCGGCTTCGGTGCGGGCGGAAGCGACTTTTCGCCGAAAGCAGGCTCTGCCGTTTCGGAGAAAATGTTCGGTGGCGGCTGCGGCGGCGGCGCAAATGTGAAGCCGGCAGGATTTCTTGTTGTTTCGGGCGGCAATGTAAGATATATCCCGACAAGCGGCGACAGCGGAACGGCTTCAAAGCTTCTTGATATGGTGCCGGGACTTTTTGACAAACTAAATGGCGCAATTTCCGGCTTTAAAAAGAAGAAAAATGAGCCGGAAAAAGAGGATAAGAGCGACGACAGCATAGAAATTTTGGATTAGGAGAGCAGCCGTAATGTATTTTACACAAAGAGATAAAATTTTAATGCAGGTTCAGAAGCCGACAAGATATACCGGCGGCGAGCTTAACGCGTGCATGAAGGATAAGCAAAGCGTTAAAATAAGGTTTGGCTTTTGCTTTCCCGACCTTTATGAGATTGCAATGTCGCATCTGGGCATAAAAATTTTATATCACATTTTAAATAAAAGAAGCGATACTTATTGCGAGAGGGTTTTTGCACCCTGGACGGATATGGAGAGCCTTATGCGCGAGAGGAATATGAAGCTTTTTGCGCTTGAAACGGGCGACGAGGTTACGAATTTTGATTTTCTCGGCTTTACGCTTCAATATGAGCTGTCTTATTCAAATGTGGTTAATATGCTTGACCTTGCCGGAGTTCCGCTTTTGAGCGCGGACAGGAAAGAGGGTCGGCCGTTTGTATGCGCGGGCGGACCGTGTGCGTATAACGCGGAGCCGATTGCGGATTTTATTGATTTGTTTATGCTCGGCGAGGGTGAAGAGGTCATAAACGAGCTTATGGACGTATACGCCGAGTGGAAGGGCAGCGGAAAAACGAGAAAGCAATTTCTTGAAGCGGCGGCGGATATACCGGGCGTTTATGTGCCGTCATTTTACGATGTTTCATATAATGAGGACAAAACTGTAAAGAGCATTACGCCGAATAATCCGCACGCAAAGGAAAAAATAAAAAAGCGCATTATTGATGATATGACGGCGGTATTTACTCCCGAAAAGGTAATTGTTCCGTTCGGAGAGGTTGTGCATGACAGAGCTGTTTTGGAGGTTTTCAGAGGCTGTATAAGAGGCTGCCGCTTTTGTCAGGCGGGATATGTTTACCGGCCTGTCAGAGAAAAGAGCGCCGACAGGCTTATAGATGTTGCCGAAAAGCTTCTTTCGTCAACGGGTTTTGACGAAATTTCGCTTTCGTCGCTCAGCACAAGCGACTATACTCAGCTGCCGGAGCTTACGAGCAGGCTTTTGGATATAACGGAGAGAAAAAAGATAAATCTTTCTCTTCCGTCACTCAGAATTGATAACTTTTCGCTTGAGCTTATGAAAAAAATTCAAAAGGTAAGAAAATCGGGAATAACCTTTGCGCCCGAAGCCGGGACGCAGCGCCTGAGAGACGTTATAAACAAAAATATAACCGAAGAGGATATAGCTCATTCGGTGAGAATGCTTTTTGCCGGAGGGTATACGACGGTTAAGCTTTATTTCATGGTCGGGCTTCCGACGGAAACCGACGAGGACGTTGAGGGAATTGCGGCTTTGGCGGAAAAGGTGCTTTCGGTTTATTTTGAAACTCCGAAAGAGGAGCGCGCAAAGAATGTTAATATAACAGTCAGCACGTCAAACTTTGTTCCGAAGCCGTTTACGGCGTTTCAGTGGGCAAGGCAGGCTACAAGAGAGGAAATGATTGAAAAGCAGAATATATTAAAAGGCGCTATAAAATCAAAGCGCATAAGATATAACTGGCATGATAATAAAACAAGCTATTTAGAGGGCGTTTTTGCGCGCGGAGACAGAAGGCTTTCTAAGGTTATAGTGCGCGCGGTTGAGCTCGGCTGCAAATTTGACGGCTGGAACGAGCATTTTAATTTTGACCTTTGGATGCAGGCTTTTGACGACTGCGGAATTGATCCCGATTTTTACACGGCGAGGGAGCGCTCATATGATGAAATTTTCCCGTGGGATCATATAGATGTCGGCGTTACAAAGAAATTTTTGCAGCGCGAGAGTGAAAAGGCACACAGGGCGGAAACAACCCAAAACTGCCGCGAAAAATGTGCCGGCTGCGGTGCGGCTTCATTTAAAACGGGGGTTTGCTATGAGTAAGTACATTTTAAAATATACGCGTGACGAGCGCGTGAAATATATTTCTCACCTTGATTTTATGAGGCTTTTTCACAGAACGGTGAGAAGAAGCGGAGT
Organism: uncultured Clostridia bacterium; assembly: GCA_934489015.1. GTDB lineage: Bacteria > Bacillota > Clostridia > UBA1381 > UBA1381 > RGIG9115. The sequence continues at coordinate 172,112 of CAKSSN010000002.1, read as the reverse complement.
TGAATTTCTTTATTCGGAGGGCTTTAATCCTCACCCGGTTATGACGGTTGCAAGACCGCTTTCCGTCGGCGTTATTTCGGGCGGAGAATATATGAAGGTCGGATTTACCGACGAGTTTTCCGAAGAGGAAATAATGAAAAGAATAAACGGCGCATTTCCGCCGGGATATAAAATAACCGGTATTCATAAGCTTGTCGGCAAAGAGATTGACGTAAACAAAATAGACCGTGCGGATTATACAGTTATGGCGGAGCTTGCCGGCGGTGCAAGCCCGTGCAATATCGAAAAGGTGCTTGAAAACAAATCGCTTATAGTTATGAAAAAAACAAAGAGCGGCGAGAAAGAGTCGGATATAAGAGAACATATTTATTCACTTTTTGAGGAGAAAAAAGAGGGGAATGTTGTAACATATAAAATGCGGCTTTCTTGCTCAAACGAATATAATCTTAAACCGGAAACGGTTATTGCGGCACTTGAAAGATATGATGAGAAATTCAAAACGGACTTTTTATGTGTCGGCAGAGATTGTCTTTTGCTGCCGGATGGTATGGAAATATAATTTGAAAAGAGGTGCGGTCATGATTACAAAATCGCTGATAACAACTATATATGAAGCGGCGGCAATTCAGCGCTGGAACGATCATATACGCCCGTGGACGGGTTTTACGGAGCTTGACAAGCAGGCGCACAAGATGTTTTACGCATACGTCCTTGCAAAATGCGAGGGTAAGGATGTTAATTGGCGCAGGCTTACAGAGGGCGGAATATTTGAGTTTTTCCACAGAATTATTCTCACCGATATTAAGCCTCCGATTTATCACAGGCTTGTAAAGGAAAAGGGAGAACAGCTCAACGAATGGGTTTTAAAGCAGCTTGAACCTATTTTAAAGCCTATAAGCGGCGGATTTTTTGACCGCATGAGAATGTATTATGAGGATAATTCCTACAGCGCGCTTGAAAAGGAAATTTTGAGAGCGGCACATTATCAGGCTACATATTTTGAATTTCAGATAATATATCCGCTCAACACAAAAACCTATGAGATTGAAAATGTAAAAGAGGAAATGGCAAAGGGTCTTGCAAGGTGCGACACGTTTGAAGGATATAAATATTTTATGGGAAGCCCGTATCTTGGCGAGTTTATGTCGCTGCTCGGAAAGCTGCGCTATCAGCAGCGCTGGGCAAAGGCGTCGAGATTGCCGAACACGTTTGTTATGGGGCATATGCTCGTTGTTGCGATACTTTCATATTTTTCAGTGCTTGAAGCGGGAGGGTGCGAAAGAAGACTTGTAAACGACTTTTTCGGCGGACTTTTTCATGATATTCCCGAAGCGCTCACGCGTGATATTGTGTCACCTGTAAAAACAGGCGTTGAGGGGCTTGATGATATTATAAAGGGCATTGAGGACGACGAAATGAAAAACTCGGTTTATCGTCTGCTGCCGCCTAAGTGGCATGATGAGGTAAGATATTTTACGAAAAACGAGTTTACCTCAAAAATTGTATACGGCGGAGAAATTGTTGAAACAACATCGGATAAAATTAACGAGAGCTATAACGATGACGCGTATAATCCGATTGACGGCGAAATTATAAGGTGCTGCGACCATTTGTCAGCGTTTATGGAGGCGTATCTGTCGCTTGAATACGGCATTCGTCCGACGCCGCTTACTTCGGGATATAAGCATTTGCTTGACAGGTACAAAAACAGAGTTGTTGCCGGAGTTGATTTCGGGAAAATTTTCGGATATTTTATTATAGAGGATAAAAATCAAAATGAATGAGGATAAAAAAAGCTTTGAGGACGTTAAGGAAAAGGCGCTCAGGCTTCTTGAATACAGAAGTCACTCGGAAAAGGAGCTTTCCGACAAGCTTATCCGATACGGTGCGGATGAAGAGGACATAGAAAGAGTAATTGAATTTTGCCGCGAATATAACTTTTTAAATGACGAGAGATATGCGCGTGCGCTTGCTCATGATCTGGCGGCGCTTAAAAGGCTCGGAAAGCGCAGAATTTATTCGGAGCTGAGAATAAAGGGCATTTCGGATGAAACCGCGCAGGAGGTTCTTTCGGATATGGAGGATGACGAGGAGGAGCTTTTAAGACTTGTTGAAAAAAAGGCGCGCGGAAATTTTGAAAGAAAAAACCGCGAAAAGATTATAAGATATTTTATTTACAGGGGCTACGAGCTCGGCGATATAAAAAACGCATTGGAAAGGTTAATGACAGATGAATTTTAATATTGGAATGATTTCGCTCGGCTGTGCGAAAAACAGAACTGACTCCGAAATAATGCTCGGCATACTTGCCGAAAAGGGCGCAAAGCTTGTAAATGACGCGGGCGAGGCGGATGTGCTGATTGTGAACACCTGCGGCTTTATAGAGAGCGCAAAGCAGGAGTCGATAGATACAATTCTTGAAATGGCGGAATATAAAAAGGGAAGATGTAAGCTTCTTATTGTAACGGGCTGTCTTGCGGAGCGCTACAATGATGAGGTTTTAAAGGAGTTTCCGGAGATTGACGCTATTGTCGGCGTAGGAGATTATGACAAAATTGCCGAAATTATTGATATTGCGTTTACCGGTGAAAGACCGGCTCTTTACGGGCATATGGACTGCGACGTCCCGGAGGGGCTGCCGAGAATACTTACGACGGGCGGCACGTCGGCTTACATTAAAATTGCCGAAGGGTGCGACAATAACTGTACATACTGCGCTATCCCGAAAATTCGCGGCAGATACAGAAGCCGCAGAGAAGAGGATATTCTTGCGGAGGCCGAAAATCTTGCCGAGAGTGGTATAAAGGAGCTTATCGTAATCGCTCAGGACACGACGCGATATGGAATTGACCTTTACGGAGAATACCGTCTTGCAGAGCTTCTTAAAAAGCTTTGCGGCATAGAAAAGCTCAAATGGATAAGAGTGCACTATTTTTATACCGAAGCGATAACGGATGAGCTTATAGACGTGTTTGCACATGAAAAAAAGCTATGCCCGTATATAGATATGCCGATACAGCATATAAATAACGATATTCTGCGGCGTATGGCAAGGCGCACAACGTCCGATGAAATAAGGCGCAGAATAGCCGATATAAGAAAAAATATACCTGACGCTGCAATAAGAACATCCATTATTGTAGGCTTTCCGGGCGAAACGGAGGCGCAGTTTGAAGAGCTTTGCGATTTTGTGCGCGAGGCGCGCTTTGAAAGAATGGGAGTATTCACCTATTCGCCGGAGGAAAACACTCCGGCAGCTTCTTTCGGCGGACAGATAGACGAGGACACAAAGCAGCGCAGATATGATATTTTAATGAATATTCAAAGAGATATAAGCCTTGAGAAAAACAGAGAAAAGCTCGGCACGAAAACAGAGGTTATCTGCGAGGGCTATGACGAGGACTGCTTTTTATATTACGGCAGAAGCATGGCAGACGGAATTGACGTTGACGGCAGTGTATATTTTGCCGCTGAGGACGAGGTTAAAATGGGCGAGTTTGTTACGGTTGAAATTCTCGACTGCGACGAATACGACCTTACCGGAAGGAGAGTTGATTGATTATGAACACACCCAATAAGCTCACTCTTTTAAGAGTTGTTCTTGTACCGATTTTCATGGCGTTTGCGCTTTTGGAGGGCAGCGGGTATATGGCGGCATCTCTTGTGATATTTATTGCCGCGTCGCTTACTGATATGCTCGACGGTATGCTTGCGAGAAAATACAACCAGGTTACAACGTTCGGAAAGTTTGCCGATCCGCTTGCCGATAAGCTTTTGATTGCGGCGGCGTTTCTTGCCTTTACCGTTAAGGGCTTAATTTCACCGTGGGTTTTGCTGATTGTTCTTTTCAGAGAATTTGCCGTTTCGGGAGTTCGTCTTGTCGCAGCAGGCACGGGCGAGGTTATTGCGGCAAGCATATGGGGAAAGCTCAAAACGGTTTCGCAGATGGCGGCGGTTATAATAACGTTTTTGCTTTTGATATTTCCGCTCGGCGCACCGGACAGCATTATTATAAATACGGTTGTATGGATTTCAACCGTTCTTACGATTGTATCGGGAATTGACTATATTTACGGCAGCAGAAAGCTTTTGACATTTAAGTAAGCTAAAAAACATCTGAGAAGGTGTGCTGACGTATGAGGGAGCGATAAGATGAGTATACATGAAGAAAGCAGATTTTATCCGAAAAAGCTTATTGCCGCATTGCTTGCGGCGGTAATTGTTGCGGCAGTTATTATTTCGGTGCTGTTTGCTATTTCGGATTTAAATTCGGTAAAAAACGGCGGAAGCTTTGAAATAACCGACGGAATGAGCGTTTCGCAGGTTGCATCGGGGCTTAAAAAAGAGGGAATAATAAGATTTTCCACTGTTTTTCAGGCTGTTTCGAGAATGGAAAACTACGACAGAAAAATTAAGCCCGGCACTATTGAGGTTAAAAAGGGAATGAGCTACAGCGATATTCTGCTGCTTTGCGTTAATGCGCAGCCGAAGCTTAACAAAATAGTTATTCCGGAGGGATATGAGGTTAAGGAAATTGCGCAGACTGTAAGCTCTCTTGTTTCACAGGAGGATTTCTACAGTGCGCTTTCGGAGGACTATGATTATAAATTTCTTGAAAATCTGCCGGAGCGCGAGGTAAAACTCGAGGGCTATTTGTTCCCGGCAACGTATGAGTTTAAAGACGGCGTTACCGCAAGAGAAATTGTTGACGCAATGCTGAAAGCGTTTGACGAGCATTTCCCGGAGGAATATTACAGCCGTGCTAAGGAGCTTAACATGACAACCGACGAGATTGTGACGCTTGCTTCCATAATCGAGCGCGAATCGGCAAGCGGTGAGGAGCGTCCTAAAATTGCAGGTGTGTTTTATAATCGCCTTAAAATTAATATGCGGCTTCAGTCGTGCGCTACCGTTCAGTATATTTTAAAAGAGAGAAAGGCAAATTTGTCTGCTGCGGATACTAAAATAAAATCGCCGTATAATACTTATCTTCATGAGGGACTGCCGCCCGGACCTATTGCGTCACCGGGTGAGGAATGTATAAAAGCGGCGCTTTATCCTGAAAAAACGGACGCGCTTTATTTCGTACTCGGCTCTGACGGAAAGCATATTTTTTCAAAGACATACGAGGAGCATTTAAAAGCAAAGGACGGAAAGGCTGAGTGATTTTTTTATGGTAGAATACGAAAAGGACGCAATTGTGCAGCCTTACGTAACGGAATATATAAGAGGGGTATTAAAAAAGAGAAGCGGAATTATGAAGGAGTTTGAGGAATATAATGAGGCAAACGAAATTCCTGCCGTTCAGCCCGAAACCGCAAAGCTTCTCGAAACGCTTATGATGGCAAAGCAGCCGGATAAAATTCTTGAGGTCGGCTGCGCAACCGGGTATTCGGCCATGCTTATGGCGCTTGCGTGCAGCGCGCATATAACAACGCTTGAATTTAACGAGGAGCTTGCCGAAAAGGCAAGAGAAAATATATCGAAAGCCGGTCTTTCGGACAGAATTGACGTTGTTTTTACGGACGCGCGCGACTATATTTCATATATTGACGAGGACGAAATATTTGACGTTATTTTTCTTGACGGACCTAAGGCGCATTATATCCATATGCTTGACGATTGTATGCGGCTTCTTAAAAAGGGCGGTATGCTGATCTGCGACAATGTTTTATACAAGGGCATGACGGCTTCGGACGAGCTTGTTATAAGGCGTAAAATAACAATAGTCAAGCGGCTTCGCAAATTTATTTCGGAGATAACGAAAAGGGACGATATGGAAAGCGCCGTTTTATCTGTAGGTGACGGCGTGACGGTGAGTATAAAAAAATGAGCGTAAAATTGCGCTTTAAAGGGGAGGATTTAGAAAATGCAGAAGCCGGAGCTTTTAGCACCCGGAGGAAGTCTTGAAAAGCTGAAATGTGCGATAATGTACGGTGCCGACGCAGTTTATATCGGCGGAGAATGCTTTTCGCTCAGAGTGGCGGCTGAAAATTTTTCGATAGATGAGATAAAAGAGGGTATTGCTTTTGCGCATGAGCGCGGAAAAAAGGTTTATCTTACGGCAAATATTATACCGCATAACAGGGATATAGAGGAATTTGAAAAATATATAGATGAAATAAAGGATTTTGGATTTGACGGAATATTGGTGTCGGATCCGGGTATGCTTGATATAGTGAGAGAAAAAGCGCCTGATCTGCCCATTCATATAAGCACGCAGGCGAACAACGTAAACTACCGCTCCGCACTTTTCTGGAAAAAGCAGGGCGCTTCAAGAGTTGTTCTCGCGCGTGAGATGACTTTTGAGGAAATAAAGGAAATAAGAGAAAAAACAGACGGACTTGAAATAGAAGCGTTTATTCACGGGGCTATGTGCATTTCGTATTCGGGGAGATGTCTTTTGTCGAATTACATGATCGGCAGGGACTCAAATCAGGGCGCGTGCGCCCATCCGTGCAGGTGGAATTATTCGCTTGTTGAGCAGACAAGACCTGGTGAATATTTTGACATTGAGGAAAACAATCGGGGAAGCTTTATTTTCAATTCTAAGGATTTGTGCATGATAGAGCATATTCCGGAGCTTATAAAGAGCGGAATTACAAGCCTTAAAATAGAGGGGAGAGTTAAAACTCCGTTTTATGTTGCGACGGTTGTCGGAGCGTATCGGCGCGAGATTGACAAATATTTTGCCGACCCGGGAAACTATACCTTTGACGGAAGCGAGCTTGAGGAGCTTTGCAAGGTGAGCCACCGCCCTTATACAACAGGTTTTTATTTCGGAAGACCGGAGGGTGACGGGCAGGTTTACACGTCAAGCTCATATATAAGAGATTATGACCTTATAGGAATTGTTGAAGCATATGACGCTTCGAGCGGCATAATGACGGTTTCTCAGAGAAACAGATTTTTTGAGGGCGAGGAAATAGAAATTATCAGACCGGGAAAGCCCTTTATAAAACAAAAAATCGGTGAAATGAAGGACGATAATGGTGATAGGATAACGGCGGCGCGGCACGCGCAGATGATTGTTAAGATGAAAGCCGAAAATGAGGTGTGTCCCGGCGCTATGCTGCGCAGAGCGGCACAGGTGACGAAAGGAGAGGTTTGATTTATGTACTGTAAAAAATGCGGAAAGAAGCTGCCCGACAGCTCAAGATTTTGCGATCGCTGCGGTCAGCCGACAAATGCCGCACCGAAAAAAAGCAGACCTAAGCAGGACGCGCCGAAAAGGCGCCAGAATGACAGCTATGATAATTACAGAAAAAAGAAAATGCAGCATGAAGCACAGCGCAGAAGGCGCCAAAGACAGACGAGAATTATTACTGTATGGGCAATTATAATTGCAATTTTGGCGGCTGTCGGAGCGGGCTTCGGCGCATATTACATAACAATGAAAAATCTGACCGAAAATAAGGTTACCTCGTCACCTTCTCCGTCAGCATCGGCTTCGGCAGCTTCGGAAGCTCCGAGCGAAAGCGCGGCGGCTAAGAAAACCGAAACGGCGCAGGAGAGCGGCAATTCGGGATGCGATATTTACATAGACAAGTCCTACGGCTTTAAATGCGCTTATCCGTCGGATTTTGAAACGGGTACTCTTGCGAACAGCAATACAAAGCTTAGTCTTAAAGACCCAAGCGGCGACGGTGAAATGCTGATCAGCTGCGAAAAGGTAAGCGAAAGCCAGACAATGAGCGTACTTCTTCGCGATTATGTAAAAGGAATAGGCGTTGAGCCCGACTTTAACCGCGCAGGCGATGACTGGTACACGGTGACGTTTACAAGAAACGGAAAGGTAAATCACAGAAAAGCCGTTTTGTTTGACAAGGCGCTGCTTGTATATTATGATTTTACATTTTCGGAGGGCAGCGATAATAAGGCAAAATACAGCGGATATATAACATATATTGATGAATATATTGAAAAACAGCTGCATAAAACTTCTGATGAGGATAAGAATAGTAAGGCAACGGAAAAGACAATAAAATCGCCTGACGGCGAATAGGAAAGGAATAAAGAACATGAAAAAAATAATTTTAATTTGCACAATATTAGCTTCACTTACACTCGGCGGCTGCGGCAAAAAGGCTGATGACAATGCCGATGCAAAGGCGACCATTCCGCAGAAAATAGCTGATGAAATGACGGGCGACAATAAGGAAATCGAAACGTACGAAACTTCCGGTGAGCTTGCGGATATTATAAAATCCGTAAACAAGAACGCATCTGTCAGCCAGACGGATAATCCGGGTCAGAAAATGCTTTCGGTTGAGCTCCCGATTGATGATGAGGATAAGCTTTCGGAAACGTTTATAGCAGAGGTTGAAAAAATAGTTGAAAATACGGGACTTGACAAAAACACCGATTACAATTATTTTTATTTCAGCTCACAGGCAGACGGCAATGTGCTTGTTTATGCTTCGTTTAAAAACGAGGACGGAACGTTTAAGGCAGATAAGTACGGAGCGGTTGACAAGAAATTTGAAGATAGCTTTTCAAAAGCGGCGGCTTCATCAAAGCTTTTTAAGGCTGAATAAGGCATGATTTACAGAGGATTTATTGCCTGATATTAATTCGGGCAATAAATTTTCTGCATTTTTGAAAAAAATGTTTGACATTTTGATAATTTTGTAGTATCTTAATATATATGAGTTAGTTTTCTTGAAAAAATATCAGGAGAGTGTTTTTCTATTATGAAGAAAAAAAAGTTACTTATTGTTGAGTCGCCGTCAAAGGCTGCAACGATAAAAAAATATCTTGGCAGCGGCTATAATGTTATAGCGTCTGTCGGGCATATAATCGATTTGCCGAAAAGTCAGCTCGGCGTTGATGTTGACAATGATTTTGAACCGAAATATATAACCATAAGGGGTAAAGGCAGCGTGCTTTCAGATCTTAAAAAGGAAGCGGCAAAGGCTGACAAAGTATATCTTGCAACCGACCCCGACCGCGAGGGAGAGGCTATAAGCTGGCATTTGGCGAATGCGCTTAAAATAGATATTAATTCGCCGTGCCGCGTAACGTTTAACGAGATAACAAAAAATGCAGTTCGTGCGGCAGTAAAGCAACCGAGAGCCATTGACATGAATTTGGTTGACGCTCAGCAGGCGCGCAGAGTGCTTGACAGAATTGTCGGCTATAAAATAAGCCCTATTTTGTGGGATAAGATAAAAAAAGGTCTGAGCGCCGGCAGAGTGCAGTCCGTTGCTCTTAAAATGGTCTGCGACCGTGAGGATGAAATAATTAATTTCGTTCCGGAGGAGTATTGGAGCGTTACGGCGGACTGCGGCGGCTTTGAAGCAAAATATTACGGCGAAAGCGGGAAAGAGAAGAAGCTTTCCGATAAAAAGTCGGCACATGAAATTGCAGACGATGTAAAGGGCGGAAGGCTTAAGGTTGAAGCCGTAAGCCGCAAGGACGTAAAGAGAAATCCGCTTCCGCCGTTTACGACAAGTACAATGCAGCAGGACGCGTCGAGAAAAATTAATTTTGCTACGTCAAAGACGATGCAGATTGCGCAGCAGCTTTACGAAGGGGTAAATCTTGGAAAGGAAATAGGAACTGTCGGTCTGATAACATATATGAGAACCGATTCGCTTAGAATTTCGGCGGAGGCGCAAAAGGAAGCTGTCGATTATCTGAGGAGCGAATACGGAAGCGAATATGTATCGCCGAGAACATTTCGCTCGGGTAAAAATGCGCAGGACGCGCACGAGGCTATACGTCCGACATCAGTAGGCTTTCTGCCGTCTGATGTTAAGGATAAGCTCACAAACGACCAGTATAAGCTCTACAAGCTTATTTGGGAGCGCTTTGCTGCAAGCCAGATGTCGCCGGCGGTTTATGAAACTGTTCAGGCTGAGCTTGGCAGCGGCGAGCATACGTTCAGAGCGTCGGGATCGAGAATAAAATTTAAGGGATATATGGTGCTTTACGTTGAGGGCAGCGACAAAAAGAGCGAAAAACTTAAAATGCTGCCGGATATGAATACGGGGGATATGTTTGACGTTTTGAAGGTTTCTCCGAAGCAGCACTTCACGCAGCCTCCGGCTCGTTATACGGAAGCGTCGCTTGTTAAGGCTTTGGAGGAAAACGGCATAGGCAGGCCGTCAACATATGCGCCCACAATATCGACTATAGTGTCGCGCGGATATGTTGTAAGAAGCAAAAAGCTTCTGATGCCGACAGAGCTCGGAAATGCGGCAAACGACCTTATGAAGAATAATTTTAAGGATATTGTTGATGTGAATTTCACGGCAGGCATGGAGGAAGAGCTCGACCGAGTGGGAGAGGGCAAAATCGGCTGGAAAAAGGTAATGAGGGATTTTTACCCGGATTTTGCAAAAACGCTTGCTGAAGCAGAGAAAAATGTTGAAAAAATAAAAATCAAGGACGAGGAATCGGATGTTGTCTGCGAAAACTGTGGAAGAAAAATGGTTTACAAGCTTGGAAAATACGGAAAATTCCTTGCTTGTCCGGGCTTCCCCGAATGCAGAAACACAAAAACGATAAGAGAAGAAACAGGCGTTAAATGCCCGAAATGCGGCGGAGAAATTCTTAAAAAGAAGTCGCGCAGAGGAAAGGCGTACTATGCGTGCGAAAATCTGCCGAAATGCGATTTTATGGCATGGGATGAGCCTGTTGCGGGCAAAAAATGTCCGGAGTGCGGCGGAATACTGCTGCGCAAGAGAGGGAGAAAGGCAAAGGAATTTTGCATAAACGAGGACTGCGGATATGAAAGATTTCTTACCAAAAAAGAGTTTTTGGAAAATCCGGACGGCGAAACGGAGAAAAATTAATGAAGGTAAACGTTATAGGTGCGGGGCTTGCAGGCAGTGAGGCAGCGCTGCAGCTCGCAAAAAAGGGAATAGAGGTACGTCTTTGGGAAATGAAGCCGAAAAAATTTTCTCCGGCTCATTCAAGTCCGCTTTTTGCGGAGCTTGTTTGCTCAAATTCACTTAAGGCGGACAGAATTGAAAATGCGTGCGGACTTTTAAAGGAAGAAATGCGTCTGTTCGGCTCGGTTATGATGGAGGCGGCGGATGTGTCGAGAGTCCCGGCAGGCGGAGCGCTTGCGGTTGACAGGGATATTTTTTCGGAATATATCACAAAAAAAATAAAGGAAAATCCGCTCATTGAAGTGGTTTGCGGCGAAAAGACGGAAATCGACACTGACGAATATACAATTATTGCAACAGGGCCGCTGACGTCAGATGCGCTTTCGGAGGAAATAATAAAAATAACCGGTGAGGATGAGCTGTCGTTTTTTGACGCGGCGGCACCGGTGGTCACTAAGGAAAGCATTGATTTTGACAAGGTTTTTTATGCGGCAAGATATAACAAGGGAACGGCGGATTACATAAACTGCCCTATGACTGAGGATGAATATAACCGCTTTTACGAAGCACTCGTCAGCGCAGAGTGTGCAAAGCTCAAAAGCTTTGAAAATATGACGGTTTTTGAGGGATGTATGCCGATTGAGGTTATGGCAAAGCGCGGCATTAAAACGCTTACGTTCGGTCCTTTAAAGCCCGTCGGTCTTGTAAATCCGAAAACGGGGAATGATGACAGCTATGCCGTTGTTCAGCTCAGACAGGATAATATGGACGCAACGCTTTATAATCTTGTAGGCTTTCAGACAAATTTGAAATTCGGAGAACAGAAACGGGTGTTTTCAATGATTCCGGGTCTTGAAAATGCGGAGTTTGTCAGATACGGCGTTATGCACAGAAATACATTTATACAGGCGCCGTCCGTAATTGACGAGATGTACTGCTGCAAAAAATACCCGAAGCTTTATTTTGCCGGGCAGATAACAGGCGTTGAGGGCTATGTTGAGTCGGCGTCGAGCGGAATTATGGCAGGGTTTAATATGGCGAGAAAAATTCTTGGCGAAAGGGAGCTATATCCGAGCTCAAAAACGTGCATAGGTGCGCTGCCGATATATATAACGCACCCGGCAGGCGGCAGGCTTGAGCCTATGAATGCAAATTTCGGGATAATCGATTCTCTTGACAGACGCGTTAGAAACAAGCAGGAGCGCTATGGGATAATTGCAAGGCGCGCTCTTGAAGAATTAAGGGAAAATCTCAAAAAAATTGACGAATAATGAAGATACATTTAATATATAAAAGAAAGGCGGAGCAAAATGGATAAAAAACGTATAAGAGCGATAATTGCGGCAGTTATAATTGCGGCTGTCGGAATAGGCGCTGTTGTAATCAGCGTGACAAAGGAAAACAAAAGCGCCGACGTGCCGAAGCAGACGGAGCAGGCAAGCGAAAAGATAGCAGACGATGAAAATAAGGATGCACAGCAGTCCGAAAGTGCAAAGACGGGCGATGACAGCGATGCGGCAGCCGCATCCGAAGCAAACGGCGACAGCACCAACGCAGGCAGCAGTACGCAGCAGGCAGAGGAAAAAAAGGTTGACCCGACATTTATGTATTTTGTCGATGATGAAACCGAAAAGTCTACAGCCGATACGGTTGATGCATTAAAGAAAAAATATCCGAATGTTGTCTTTGACATAAAAAATGTTGATAAGGATAAAACTCTGCTTGAGAATTTCTCTCTTGTAGACGGAAATATCCCGGCGCTTATAATGCTTGACACCTCGAACAATATATGCGATTTTAAGTTTAAATGCGCCGATGAGGCGGAGCTTTCGTCCTCGATTGACAAAGCTTTGGGTAAATAAATACATATTTTAATGCTTTTTCTATACATATTTTTATGAAATATTACTGTTTTTAAATTATTTGTTGATTTTTTAAGCGGGATATGTTAAAATAAATATGTATGAAAAATACACACGTATTTCCTTTTTTCGGGAGTTGCCGTTTTGCCGCGGTCCCCGTTAATGATAAAGAAATGCGGAGGTTTAAAAAACAGGAGGAATTTAAAAATGGCAAACGTTATCTCAATGAAACAGCTTTTGGAAGCAGGTGTTCATTTCGGACATCAGACAAGAAGATGGAATCCTAAAATGGCAGAGTACATCTTCACGGAAAGAAACGGTATCTATATCATAGATCTTCAGAAAACCGTTAAGAAAGTAGAAGAGGCTTATTATTTCGTAAGAGATATAGCTGAACAGGGCGGTGAGGTTCTCTTTGTAGGAACAAAGAAGCAGGCTCAGGATTCGATTAAGGAAGAAGCAGAGCGCGTTGGAATGTATTATGTAAACGCAAGATGGCTCGGCGGTATGCTCACAAACTTCAAGACAATCCAGAAGAGAATTGAAAGACTTGCTCAGATTAATAAAATGGAAGAGGAAGGCACATTTGAGCTTCTTCCGAAAAAAGAGGTTATCAAGCTTAAGGCTCAGAGAGATAAGCTCGAAAAGTATCTCGGCGGTATCAAGAACATGACAAAGCTTCCGGCTTGTATGTTTATAGTTGATCCGAGAAAAGAAAAGATTGCTATCTCGGAAGCAAAGAAGCTCGGTATTCCGGTTGTTGCTATAGTTGATACAAACTGCGATCCTGATGAGGTTGATTATGTAATTCCGGGTAACGATGACGCTATCCGTGCCGTTAAGCTTATCGCTTCAACAATTGCAAATGCTATAATCGAGGGCAGACAGGGCGAGGACGCTCTTGCAGAGGACGCTGAAGCTGAAGAAGCAGTTGAGGAAATGACAGAGGAATAATTGAATTGTATGCGCCGCGCTGCGCATGACATATAAATATGTAAAACAGGAGGAAACATAAATGGCATTTACAGCACAAGATGTAAAGAATTTAAGAGAAATTACAGGCTGCGGTATGATGGACTGCAAAAAGGCTCTTACAGAGGCTGACGGTGACAAGGACAAGGCTATCGAGCTTTTGAGAGAAAAGGGACTCGCTACTGCTCAGAAAAAGTCGGGCAGAATTGCAGCTGAGGGTATCGTTAAATCATATATTTCAGAGGACGGAAAGGTTGGCGTTCTTATAGAAGTAAACTCGGAAACAGACTTTGTTGCAAAAAATGACGAATTCCAGACATTTGTTGCTAACGCTGCAAAAATCGTTGCTGACAAAAACCCGGCAGACGTTGACGCTCTTAAGGCTCTCGACTATGACGGTGAAAAGAATGTAGGCGACGCGCTTACAGCTCTTATTGCTAAAATCGGTGAAAACATGAACCTCAGAAGATTTGTAAGAATTGAGGGAAATGTTTGCTCATATATTCACGGCGGCGGCAGAATAGGTGTTCTTGTTGAGGCTGAGGGCAGCCTTGCGGACGCTGAAGCTTATGAAGCTGCAAGAGATGTTGCAATGCAGGTTGCAGCTATCAATCCGCTTTATCTTTCTAAGGAAACAGTTCCGGCTGAGGATGTTGAAAAGGAAAAGAACATTATCCTTGCTCAGATTAAGGAAGATCCGAAGAATGCAAACAAGCCGGAAAATATTCTTGAGAAGATGGTTTCCGGTAAAATCAATAAGTTTTATGAGCAAAACTGCTTGCTTCAGCAGGAGTTTGTTAAAAACGGCGACCTTAAGGTTGAACAGTATCTCTCCTCAAAGGGCGTTAAGCTTGTAGGCTATGTCAGATTTGAAAAGGGCGAGGGCATCGAGAAGAAGCAGGAAAACTTTGCTGACGAAGTTGCAAGCATGATTAAATAAATTAATTTGATTGAATAAAAGAGGGGGAACACTGAAAGCTTGTCTGTTTTATTGTGTTTCCCCTTTTTGTAAGAGATTACAAAAACGGGCGGATACAAAAAGCCGGTATGCCGATGGCTCAAAGCAGCCTTAGCATGAGCGGAGGTTTTGTGTTTGCTGCAAAAAAATGTATGGGAGAAAAATAAATGAGTACAAAATATAAACGCGTATTACTTAAAATCAGCGGTGAGGCTCTTGCCGGAGACAACGGATTTGGTCTTGACGAAAACACTCTTTCATCTATTTCAAAAAGCGTAAAGGCTGTTTATGATTTGGGAGTTCAGATAAGTGTTGTTGTTGGCGGCGGAAATATATGGAGAGGAAGAAGCGGCAGCAATATGGACAGAACGCGTGCCGACCATATGGGTATGCTTGCAACGGCAATTAATGCGCTTGCGCTTTGCTCCGCGTTTGAAAACGCCGATATACCGACAAGAGTTCAGACAAGTATCGAAATGCGCCAGATTGCAGAGCCGTATATAAGAAGCCGCGCAGTGCGCCATCTCGAAAAAAACAGAGTTGTTATATTTGGCTGCGGAACGGGAAATCCGTTTATGTCAACCGATACCGCAGCAGCGCTCAGAGCTGTTGAAACGGAAGCTGAAATAATTCTCCTTGCAAAAAATGTTGACGCTGTTTATGACAGCGATCCTAACTTAAACCCGAATGCCAAAAAATTTGATACGCTTACTTATACAGATATTTTGAGCATGAATTTGGGTGTTATGGACTCAACGGCAGCTTCAATGTGCCGCGATAATAATATGCCGCTGCTCGTTTTCGGACTTAATGATCCCGAAAATATCGTTAAGGCAGTTAAGGGCAAAAAAATCGGAACATATGTTTCAAATGACGGCATAAGAAAATAAATATGACTTTAAAGGCATCTTGCCTTAAATAGAATAATATTACGCATTTAATGTATGCAAAGCGGTTGAAAAGCGGTTTTGCGGATAGTGCGGTAAAATGCAATTTAACAATTGCGACAATAAATAAATCAGAAAGGAAAGTGAATGTTATGTCAAATTATCCCGAAGTTGAGGAAAAAATGAAGGAAAGAATTGAAGGCTTTGAGGGAGAGCTCAAAACAATACGTGCAGGAAGAGCAAATGCATCTGTACTCGATAAAATTTCTGTAGAATACTACGGCTCGATGACGCCTATCGGCCAGGTCGGCTCAATTGCATCGCCCGACCCGAGAACACTTGTTATTCAGCCGTGGGACATGACTGTACTTAAGGAAATAGAAAAGGCTATTCAGGCGTCCGATCTCGGAATAACGCCGCAGAATGACGGAAAGGTTATAAGACTTTCATTCCCGCCGCTTACAGAGGAGCGCAGAAAAGAGCTTGCAAAGATGGTAAAGAAATATTCTGAGGAAGCTAAGGTTCAGGTGCGTAACGCTCGCCGTGACGGTCTTGAGAAAATAAAGGCTCAGAAGAAAAACGGCGAAATTACCGAAGACGACGTTAAGGCTGCGGAAAAGGATATTCAGAAGCTTACAGATAAATATATTGCTCTTGTAGACAATATTGAAGCGGACAAGGTAAAGGAAATTACGGAAATATAACGAGGGTTTGTTTATATTTCTTAACAGTGTCGGGAGGTGTGTCATTTTCGGTGACACACTCTTGATTTAAATTGATAAGTAATTTTTTGTGGGAGAGTTTTTATGCTACTGTCTAAAAAAAAGCTGCTTGATGAAATTGATTATAACAGACTGCCGAAGCATATAGGCGTTATCCTTGACGGCAACGGAAGGTGGGCAAAGAAAAGAGGACTTCCGAGATCGGCAGGTCATTCGGCAGGTGCGGATAACCTTAAAAAAATAGTAACCGAGTGCAACAAAATGGGAATAGGCTATATAACGGTTTATGCCTTTTCAACGGAAAACTGGAAGCGCCCGAAAGAAGAAGTGGATTTTTTGATGAATTTGCTTCTTAATTATTTGAAGAATGCCGAAAAAACGCTTGCCGGTGAAAATGTTGTGATACGCGCTATCGGTTCGAGAAAAGAGCTTTCGGAGGAAATCCGCAGTCAAATACTCAAAACCGAAGCCTTCACCTCAAAAAATGACGGAATTGTGATGAATATTGCTCTTAATTACGGCGGCAGAGAGGAAATTCTGCACGCTGCAAGAACGCTTGCCGAAAAGGCGGCAAAGGGAGAAATAAAGCCGGAGGATATTGACGAGGCGGCTTTTGAAGACTGCCTTTATACAGCAGGTCAGCCCGATGTTGATTTGCTCATCAGAACGAGCGGCGAGCAGCGGCTGAGCAATTTTCTTCTCTGGCAGAACAGCTATTCGGAAATGTGGTTTACTCCGAAGCTTTGGCCGGATTTTTCCGTTCGTGATTTACATAAGGCAATAATTGATTTTCAGGGACGAGGCCGCAGATTTGGCGGCATAAAGGGGTGATTTTATGCTCAGACGTGTTGTTACCGCGCTGATAGGACTTGTTGTGTTTTTTGCCGTTGTGTTTGCGGGCAAGGCAGCTTTTATTATTGCTGTCAGCGTTATCACGGGGGGTATGCTTTATGAAATATATAAAAGCATAAAATCCGACAAGGTGCTTTGGGTTGTCGGGTATATAGGCGGCGCGCTTATTTTGCTTTCGATAATATTCGGTCAGGTCAGCCTTGATTTTGCGATGACGGCGGTAATGTTTATATATCTTGCGGCAATGGTTTTTCTGCATGGCAGGGTTGACTGCAAGGAAATAGGCATAAACGCTCTTTTGACATTGTTTATAAGCATTTTTTTCGGAAGTATGATAAAAATATATACACAGTTCGGAATACCGTCTGTTATTCTTGTGTTCATATGCGCTTGGATGACGGATACGGGGGCGTATTTTGCAGGCCGTGCGTTCGGTAAGCATAAGCTTATTCCTCGCGTGAGCCCGAAAAAAACGGTTGAGGGAGCAATAGGCGGAATAGTTTCATCAGCGCTTTCCTGCGTTCTTTACGGATTTATATTAAATGCGCTGTCGCTTCCGTTGCTTGTCGGACATCTGTCACTTGCATTTATAGGAATGTTTACATCGGTGTTCTCGCAGCTCGGAGATCTGGTCGCATCTGCCGTGAAACGCGACAGCGGCGTTAAGGATTTCGGAAATATTCTTCCGGGTCACGGCGGCTTTATGGACAGGTTTGACAGCGTTGTTTACATTACTCCCGTAATTTTTTATCTGCTTGTCGGCATGACAAGCTTTATGTAAGGAAAGGCAAGAAAAATGATCTCGGATATAAATGTACAAAGACTGGCGTCCTTTTTTAAGGTGCTCGGCGATGAAACAAGGGTGAGGATTATATGCGCTCTTGCCGAAGGCGAAATGTGCGTTTCGGATATTTCCGAAATTCTTAATGTTTCGCAGTCTGCGGTGTCGCACCAGCTCAAGCTTCTTAAAATTGAGGGACACGTAAAGTCAAGACGCGACGGAAAAAATATATATTATTCGATTGATGACGAGCACGTTCTTGATATTATAGAAAAGGCTATTTCACATATACGGCACAAATTCAAGTAAAATGCGCATAGTCATATGCATATTTCACAAAAATTAATGTTTTTGCTAAAAAATATTGACGACGGGTGCTTTTTTTGGTATAATTAAACCATGACCGCATAGAAAAGGCTTTTAAAGCGTTTGCTGCCTTAATAGCGAGTCTCCATTAAAAATTCAGGAGGTGTTTTTATGTACGCAGTAATCGAAACAGGCGGTAAGCAGTATAAGGTTTCGGAAGGCGATGTAATATTCGTTGAGAAACTCGGAGCTGAAGAAGGCGAAAGTGTTACAATTGATAAGGTTCTTATTATCGGCAATGATGATAAGATAACTGTAGGTACACCGGCAGTTGACGGTGCTTCTGTTGAAGCTAAGGTTTTGAAAAACGGAAAGGCTAAAAAGATTTACGTTTTCAAAATGAAGAGAAAGAAAAATTACAGACGTAAAATTGGTCACAGACAACCTTATACAAAGCTTGAAATAACCAAAATTAATGGTTAATTGCTAAGTAAAAACAAAGAGAAAGCAGAGGTGTTAATTCATGGCTCATAAAAAAGGTATGGGTAGTACGAAAAACGGTCGTGACAGCGAAAGTAAACGTTTAGGCGCTAAAAAAGCTGACGGTCAGAGCGTATTAGCCGGAAATATTCTCGTAAGACAGAGAGGTACAAAAATCCATCCGGGAGTTAATGTAGGCAAGGGCAGCGACGATACCTTGTTTGCACTTATCGACGGAAAGGTTAAGTTTGAGAGAAAGGGCAGGGATAAGACACAGTGCAGTGTTTATTCCGCTTAAGTATAAAGGCTGTCATAAAAAATGACAGCCTTTTTCTTTAAAGCAGACGGAAAGCATTTGCGGACGGTTTTTTTGCGCGGCGTTTAACGTGCGGAATGTCTTGCGGATAAAATATTTTCGGGCAGAATGTTTTGTAAATAAAATATTCCCGGCGTAATGCTTTGACGAAAAAATATTTTCATAAATAATGTGTTTAAAATATGTTTTTTGCCGCAACGCCGAAACGTCATTTTGGATAAGGCGCGTTTTGGCATTTGTGCAAATTCGGTATATAGGTTAAATAAATTTATTGTTTTTAAAGTGCTTGCGGCGACTGTTTAGACATGAGAGAGTTGAACTCATGGAGTTCAGCTCCCTCATGCCTAAGACAGTAAATATATCAAAAATTAAATAAGCTTATCAAAGCGGAAAGGTGCGGAAAGAATGTTTACAGATAAAGCGCGCATTTTTATAAAGGCCGGTAACGGCGGAAACGGATCAATTTCCTTTCACCGTGAAAAATATGTTGCTGCGGGAGGACCCGACGGCGGTGACGGCGGCAAGGGCGGAAACGTTATTTTTAAGGTTGACACCGGTCTTACAACGCTTATGGATTTTAAATATAAAAGAAAATATGTTGCCGAAAACGGCTCAGACGGTTCCGGCAAGCGCCAAAGGGGAAAAAACGGCGCGGATATTGAGATTTTTGTTCCGCAGGGCACGCTTATACGCGACTCGGAGTCAAACAGACTTCTTGCGGATATGTCGAGAGAGGACTCCTCTGTTGTGCTTGCGCGCGGCGGAAACGGCGGCTGGGGAAACAGCCATTTTGCAACGCCTACGCGGCAGACGCCGAATTTTGCAAAAAACGGCAGAAGCGGCGAGGAGAGAATGGTTAATCTTGAGCTGCGCCTGCTTGCCGATGTCGGACTTATAGGCTTCCCGAATGTCGGTAAATCAACTATCCTTTCAAGAACGACAAAGGCAGATCCGAAAATTGCGAATTACCACTTTACAACGCTTGTTCCGAATTTGGGCGTTTGCTCGGTGGGCGAGCATATGAATTTCGTTATTGCCGATATTCCGGGACTTATAGAGGGCGCGAGCGCAGGCGCGGGACTCGGTCATGAATTTCTGCGGCATATACAGCGCACAAGGCTTCTTGTTCATGTTGTTGACGTTTCGTGCATAGAGGGCAGAAATCCGATTGAGGATTTTGAAGCGATAAATAAAGAGCTTTCCGAGTATGATATGGAGCTTGAAGAAAGACCGCAGATTATTGCGGCAAACAAAACGGATATATTGCAGGACAATGACGCATATGAAGCGTTTTTGAAATATGCAAATGATAACGGCTATGAGGTTTATCCTATTTCTGCGGCTACAGGCGAGGGGCTCGATGAGCTTATGAAGAGAGTGTATACACGCCTTACCGCTTTGCCGCCTATACAGGAGTATGAAGCGGAGCCCGATCCGTTTGAAGAGCTTGCGGCAGATATTGACGATACCGGCTTTAAAATAGAGCGCGACAACGATGTATTTGTAATATCGGGTGCATGGATTGAGGCGGTCGGAGGCAGCGTTAATTTTTCGGACCGTGAGTCACTTCAGTATTTTCAGCGCGCGCTTGTTAAAAAGGGTGTCATTGATGCGCTGATTGAAAAGGGTATTCAGGAGGGACAGACGGTCAGAATAGGCGACCTGGAATTTGATTTTGTCTGGTAATTGAAAAAAAACAATAATTTTTGTAAAAAACTCTTGAAATTCTTGTAACTTTCTGTTAAAATATAAAGTAGGAGTTATTTGGGGATATTCGGCATGGCGTGCCGGTATGGTGATTTTAATGAAAGGAATTGATTTTATGGCAAGAAAAATTCTTATTATCGAGGATGAGCAGCATATAGTTGATATTCTGAAATTTAACCTTCAAAAAGAGGGCTATGAAACAATCGAAGCGCTTGACGGTGCAACAGGTCTTGAAATGGCGATAAACGAAAAGCCAAATCTTATTTTGCTTGACGTTATGCTTCCTCAGATGGACGGTTTTGAGGTATGCAGAAAAATCCGCGAGGAGCATATGCAGGTGCCTATTATCATGCTTACAGCCCGTGAGGAAGAGCTTGACAAGGTTCTCGGTCTTGAGCTCGGTGCGGACGATTATATGACAAAGCCGTTTTCGATGCGCGAGCTGACGGCAAGGGTTAAGGCCAACCTCAGAAGGGTAAACAATCAGGATACTCCGCAGGTTAATACGGAAAAGTCAGAGCATATTATAAATTCGGGCGATCTCATGATTAACACGGAGCGTTATGAGGTTGTAAAGCACGGAAAAATACTCGATATTACATTGAGAGAATTTGAGCTTTTAAAGTTTTTGGCAACTCAGCCGGAAAAGATTTTTTCAAGAGAAAAGCTTCTTGAAAATGTCTGGGGCTATGAGTATTACGGCGATGTCAGAACGGTTGACGTTACGGTAAGGCGTCTCAGAGAAAAAATCGAGGATGATCCGAGTATGCCGAAATATATCATTACAAAGCGCGGAATCGGATATTATTTTAACAAGTAATGCCTATAATAAATAATTTATAAGAGGGATTTTTTTGAATAATTTCAGAAGTATAAAATGGAAGCTTGCGCTTCTTTGCTGCCTTTGCATTACGGCGGTGCTTACGGTGATATGCGCCATACAGACCGGAACAATGATTTACGGAGAAAAGCAGAGCTTTGAAACGGCGGTAAAGTCGGTTTTCAGTGACGAGCTTGTCGGGGAGCTGTGCGGCATTGCCGAAGAGGTTGATTATACGGTTAATAACGACGGAGCGGATATGACCGTTAATGCCGTTGAAATGGATAACGCAAAAAGGCTTTACGACAGAATATGGACATATGCCGGAGAGCTGGGAATTAATTCGTCAAGATTTATGTGTATTCTCGACTCGTCGGGAACGCCGCTTTATTCAACAAGCGAGAAGATAATTGACGACGGCGTTGTTAAAACTCCGTCTATTATTGCAGCACTTAACGGCAATGCGGGAATGTCAACCTCGCTTATACAAAAACACATGGATTATGCCGTTGCGCTCGGCACTTCAAAATATATTGTATATATAAACGATACGGGCGATATGCTTTATGCAAATGTGCGCCGATCGCTGCTTTTATATGTAATATGCCTTATTGGCGGAATAATTCTTTCAATGATTGCCGGGCTTTATACCGCAAATTCCGTTACAATTCCGCTGAAGCATTTAAACCGCTGGGCAAAGCAGCTTGCGGAGGGTGAGCTTGACGCAAAAACGGACGTTGCCGGTCATGATGAGCTTTCGGAGCTTTCCGAAGCGCTTGTTAATATGGCAAATAAGCTTGACCTTGCCATTACGGAGGCAAAGAATGATCAGACAAAGCTTGAAACAATTTTGCAGAGCATGACGGACGGACTGCTTGCGTTTAACACAAAGGGCGAGCTGATACATTACAATAACGAAGCAAAAAGGCTTCTTTCGAGAAATTATCTCGACGACATAGAGTTTGACAAGTTTTTTAAAGAAATTAATGTTGATATAACAATCGGCGATTTGCTTTACATGAAGCCGGACGGCGATGTTGAAAGAAAGGTTGCTCTTGATAAGGAAAAATATATTTTAATGAGCTTTAAAACCTTTGAGCTTGATGGCAAGGTTGCCGGAATAGTTGTTGTGCTTCACGACACAACAAGGCAGGAGCGGCTTGAAAACTCGCGCCGCGCGTTTGTTGCAGACGTATCTCACGAGCTGAGAACGCCTATTACAACAATCAAGTCATATTCGGAAACTCTTCTTGACAGCCCGGCGGCTGAGGGTGAGTTTGCGGCAAGATTTATAGGCGTAATTGCCTCTGAAGCTGACAGAATGGCGCGTCTTATCAGCGATTTGCTCACGCTCTCATCGCTTGACGACAAACACTCGTCATATAAAATACCGGAAAAGGTTGACGTGAGAAAAATCGTGACTGCCGTTACGGAGCGTATGCAGATAAACGCTTCAAAGAAAAATCAGAAGCTTACCTACAGCCCCATTAACGATGCTCCCATTATTATGGGCGATCCCGACGCTCTTGAAAGAGTCGTTATAAATATAGTCACAAACGCGGTAAAATATACCCAAGACGGCGGAACGATTGATGTTTACACAAGCAAGGTTTATAATGATATATGCATAAAGGTGACAGATAACGGAATTGGAATACCGGAGGAAAATCTGCCTAATATATTCGACAGATTTTACAGAGTTGATAAGGCAAGGTCGCGCGAAACGGGCGGAACGGGTCTTGGACTTGCGATTGCAAAGCAGACTGTTGAGAATATTTTCGGCGGCAAAATCAAAATAGTAAGTGAGGTAGGAAAGGGTACTGAGGTAAGCATTACTATTCCCGTACCTGCATAAGTTATGAAGCTTTTTAAAAGAACAAGCATATTTTTGATTATATTTATTGCGCTTGTCTGGACAGCGGTTATTACGCTTATCGAATATCCGGAGGATCATATAAGAGTAACCGACGTTGAAATAAAGCAGACAAGACAGCTGCTTGAAAAAAACAATATAGAGGTGTCGGATAAGCTCCTTAAAAAAAGCGTTCATTCTATAAAAACCGCGAGTGTGGAAAACAGGTTTGAAAACGCCGAAGCCGCCGCTGAAAAAATTGTCGGAAGCGGCGCGGCAAAATCGTCTGACGGAACATATATAAGCGGCAGCGTGAGCATGAGCGAAAAAGACGGAGAGCTGTTTGTCAGCGGAACGCTTGACGGCTATTCCGATAAAAGCAGCGCACTCACGCACGCGAGGAAGCTTGTTTCATCGTTTGCTCTTGCATATGACGAGATGGAAGCCCATGTTTACGAAAAGGATGACACCGTGAGCATAAGCCTTATTCCGCAGATTGACGGCAAAAATGTTTTTGACTGTCCAATTAATATTACAATTTCCCCGAATGGTGCATATAAGCTTGAAGCAAAGCCCGTTACGTTTTCAAAAAGCGGCAGGGAGCTTGTTAAATCGCCGTGCTCGGCTCTTGCGGAGCTTGCGGGGGAGGAAACCGCAAACGGACTTACGGTTACCGATATGAACATTGGGTATAAGGTTAAGGACGGCGCTGCATATCCCGTATGGGAGATTGTTACGGCGGACGGCGGCAGATACTATGTTTAGAAAGACGATTGCCGAAAAAAAGCAATCCGAACTCCGATTTTGAAAGGTGAATTTCCGCTTTTGCTGTGTTAAAATACTCGATAATCCGCCAGGATTATCTCCGTTTTTGCCTTACAAAACCAAAAATTCACACTTTCAAAATTCTACGATCTGAAAAGGACAGAATTTTGAGTAGATTTTAGTGTGGAGGATGCCGGAAGGCTCGCGCCTTTCAAAGATGACAAACTGAAATATGCCGAAATTATGCCTTTTCAGACGGGTTCGAATTACTTTCTTTCGGCTAGACATGAGTTCAACCCTCTCATTCCTAAAGCGCGGATAAAAAATTTAATATTTTAAAATTGCCACCGGGTAATTGGTGCTTCTGCACCGGAATTTGTATCGTTAGTTCTTGGAAGATATGAATTTCGGTGCTTTTTAAATTTATAGGAGAGAAAGCCCTTAAAAAGTCCATAGCATGACTTTTAAGGGCGGTATCAGACTTAAGAGTTGTGCTTTGCGGCACGGAAAGCAGCGGTAAAAAATAATGAAGTAAGGCGGCAAAATTTTTGCGCTCGGATTTGTTTTAACGGCTGCATTGGCGTTTTTATTTTCGCATTATTTCGGAACTGTCGGTCTGTGGCTGTCGTATCCGGCAGGCGAGATGGCTGCGGCGTGCGTTGCCGCAATGCTAAATTTCATAAACAAATGGCGAGCGTAAAAAGTCGCTCCCGGCAGCTCTGCCTTTTGGGTTTTCGCAGCAAAGCGCATGAATATCGGCAGCTAAAATATCCTTTTTTAGTATTTCGTCCTCAAAGCGCGACGGCTTTGTAACAAGCGTAAGTGAAGAAGTTTTCTTTATATCGGATAAAAGAGATTGTCCCTTTTTGTCAAACGCGAGAACGCGTGCGTACTGCGGCGCATGGTACGAAAGGGGAGCGTCAATTCCGAGCATTGAGGAGAGAATAATTCTTCTTATTTTTGAAACGGGTGTGCGCTTTGAGGAGGATGCCTGTGCTACAGCTTCAATAGATGAGTTTTCCGCAGCGGCGCGGTAAATTCTGTTTTCAATTCCCTCAGTGCATTCTAAGGCGCTTTTTAAATTTTCCGCTTTTCCGCTTCTTATATGAAACAGCGCGGCATTATCGAGGTTTGAAAGATAATATTTATCCGCGCTTTGAAGTATGTCAAATGCGTCAGGCGGCATATGCGGCTTTATTTTCTCCGGCTCGGAGAGCGCCGCTCTTATTGCACTTGCGCTTGCAAGAGAGTGCGAAAGGCTTTCGCTGTGATAGCCGCCGCCCTGTCTTTTCAGTGTTATCGGCTCTGTTTTGCTTTCGGAGAGAATAAGGTGCCTTATATATTCAAGGGCTAAAATATTGTTCGGATTTGAAAGCAGCTCGCTGCCGATTATTCCGTCAAACGCCTTTGTCCGCGCGGCGGCATACGACATACCCTCCTTTAAATATTTTCCGAGTTTGTCCGACACGCTTTTTTCTTCATAAGCAAGCTGCTTTGCGGAATTTGTAAGCGCTTTAATATCGCCGCATTCCGAGCCGAACGAAACCGCGTCAACACAGCCGAGCGCGTTAATTATCGAAATTGCGCCATAGGCAAATCTTTCGGCAGTATTGACCGCAAAAACGGCAGGCAGCTCAAGAACAAGGCTCGCGCCGCACATAACGGCGGATTTTGCTCTGTCCCATTTGTTTAATATCGCCGCTCCTCCGCGCTGGGTAAATGAGCCGCTCATGATTATAACAATCGTATCAAAGCTTTTTTTAACCTCGTCTATCTGATATTTGTGACCCGAATGAAACGGATTGTATTCGGCTGTTATTGCACATACAGACATATTCTCATCTCCGATTTAAAATTTATCACATATATATTATACAATAAATTGTCGTAAATGTATAGCTTTTTTTTAAAATTGAAATAATATTTTTGTCTTTTTAAAATAGTATTGACATTTGTCAAAAAAAAAAGTATAATATATTATGGTATCGTGGAGAAAAATGGGTACCGGAAGGAAGGAAACATAATGGAGCGTAGTGTATACCTTGATAACAATGCAACTACCAAGCTTAGCAGGGAAGTCTTTGAAAAAATGACGCCTTATTTAACAGACGTGTACGGAAACGCGTCTTCAAAGTTTTACGAGGTCGGCAGACAGGCAGAGACGGCTTTATACGAGGCTCGCGAAAAGGTTGCAGGCTTGCTCGGCGCAAAGCCTGCGGAGATATATTTTACGGGCTCAGGCTGTGAAGCGGATAACTGGGCGCTTAAAGGAATTGCATTTGCAAACAGGGGAAAAGGAAATCATATTATAACGTCATCTATTGAGCATCATGCGGTGCTTAATACGTGCCACTGGCTTGAAAAGCAGGGCTTTGAGGTGACGTATTTGCCGGTTGATGAATACGGCGTTGTTTCTCCCGAAAGCGTTGAAAACGCTATAACGGAAAATACAATACTTATAAGCATCATGACGGTAAACAACGAAATCGGAACAATCGAGCCGATTAAAAAAATAAGTGAGGTTGCAAAATCTCATAAAATTCTGTTCCATACAGACGCTGTTCAGGCAGCAGGTCATATGAACATAGATGTTAAGGATTTGGGAGTCGATCTGCTTTCAATCTCCGCTCATAAGTTTAACGGACCGAAAGGCGTCGGTGCGCTTTATATAAGAAACGGCGTTAAGATTGACAACCTTATTCACGGCGGAGGTCAGGAGCGCGGTAAAAGAGCCGCAACGGAAAATCTTGCAGGAATTGTCGGACTTGCCGCAGCGCTTGAAATTGCTGTCCGCGATATGAACAAGAACACGGAGCATTGCCGCCGACTTCAAAAGCGCATAATTGACGGAATTGAAAGCAAAATTCCGTATTGCCGCCTTAACGGACCGAGAGAGGAAAGAGCGTGCAGCAATGTTAATTTCTCGTTTAAGTATATAGAGGGCGAATCGATACTTATGCTTCTTGACATGAAGGGCATTGCGGCATCGAGCGGAAGCGCGTGCGCGTCCGGCTCGCTTGATCCTTCTCATGTTCTTCTTGCAATCGGACTGCCGCATGAAATTGCTCACGGCTCTCTCAGATTAAGTGTAGGACCGGAAACAACCGACGAGGATATAGATTATCTCCTTGAGGTTCTTCCCCCGATTATACAAAGACTGCGCGATATGTCGCCGCTTTACGAAGAGGTTAAAAACAAGTAAGCGCATATATTGTGCTGCTGAGGCTTTATGCAGACAGCCGCCTCAGACGTTTATATTAAACGGGAATAAATATTATTCAACTGTCTGTCAACGGTTTTAGCGAAAGGAATGATTTTTATGTATAGTGAAAAGGTAATGGACCATTTTGCAAATCCGAGAAATGTCGGAGAAATAGAGGACGCAAATGCGGTAGGTCAGGTTGGTAACCCGAAATGCGGCGATATAATGAAAATTTATATGGATATTGAGGATAACATTATTAAGGATGTTAAATTCAAAACATTCGGCTGCGGAGCGGCTATTGCAACAAGCTCAATGGCAACGGAAATGGTTAAGGGCAAAACGGTTGATGAAGCGCTTGCGCTTACAAATAAAGCCGTTATGGAGGCTCTTGACGGTCTGCCGCCGGAGAAAATCCACTGCTCTGTTTTGGCTGAGGAAGCCATAAGAAGTGCAATTGAGGATTACAAAAAGCGTCAGGGCATTGAGGTTGAGAAAAAGGGCTGCGATTTCTGCTGCAAAAAATGCAGACAAGCCGACAGCGAACAGTAAGCCTTTATATGTTTTTACCGCCGTGTATATTTTGCGCGGCGGTAAAGGCAGCCGAAAACGCTTTGACAAAGTGAGGGATTTAACTTGAAAATAATAGTTGACGCATTCGGCGGAGATAATGCGCCACAGGTGCCGGTTGCTGCTGCGGTAGCGGTGGCGGAAAACTCCGATGTCGAAATAATACTTGTCGGCAAAGAGGATAAAATAAATGAGCTCCTTTTGAAATATCCGAAAAGAAGCGGCAAAATATCGGTACATAACGCGCCGGAGGTTATAACAAATAACGAGCGCCCGGCAATTGCGGTTAGAGAAAAGAGAAACTCGTCAATTGTTGTTGGGGCAAGTCTTCTCCGTGAGGGTGCAGGCGACGCTTTTGTTTCGGCGGGAAACACGGGCGCGCTTCTTGCGGCGGCGCTGACGGGCGTGGGAAGAATAAAGGGAATAAGAAGGCCGGCTCTTGCCGCTGTACTTCCGAGCGAGCGCGGCGGAGTGCTTCTGCTTGACTGCGGCGCAAATGTTGGGTGCAGACCTGAGGATTTAAAAAGCTTTGCGGTTATGGGAAGCATATATATGAAAAAGCTTATGGATATAGACAGCCCTGCCGTAGCTCTCCTGTCAAACGGTCAGGAGGAGGAAAAGGGCGATGAAACCGTCAGAGCATCACATGAGCTTTTGAAAAATGCAGATATTAATTTTATCGGCAATATCGAGGGCAGAGATATTATGTCGGGAGATGCCGATGTTGTCGTATGCGACGGCTTCGGCGGAAATATTGCACTTAAATCAATCGAGGGTACGGCGTCAATGATTGCGCGCGAGATAAAGGGAATATTCAAGAAAAACATATTTTCTCTTTTGGCGGCGCTTATGGTAAAGGGCAGCCTTGACAGCTTTAAGAAAAAATTTAATTACAAAGAATACGGCGGTGCACCGCTTTTGGGGATAAAAAAGCCCGTTATAAAGGCACACGGCTCGTCAGATGCCGACAGCTTTGCGCTTTGCATAAAGCAGGCGGAAAAATGGGTTGAAAGGAATGTAAACGCCGAAATTGAAGAAGCGGCGTCGGAAAAGGCTTGATTAATACATTTGGGATAAACATCGTTTGGGGAGGAATTAGCATTGGATGAGCTTGAGAGAGTTAAAAAGGTTATAGCCGAGCAGCTGGGGATTGATAAAAACGCAGTCTGTCAGACAACATCTTTTATAGATGATCTCGGAGCGGATTCGCTTGACATCGTTGAGCTTATTATGGGAATTGAAGCCGAGTTTGATATTGAAATACCGGACGAGGCGGCAGAAAATTTTGTTACGGTCGCAGATGCGGTTGATTTTATAAAGGAAACTGTTTGATTTGTATCGGCAGGCGAAGCTATTTTGTCTGCCGGTGAAATAATTTAGCTCATATTTTGAATTTGCTTTGTCAGAATTCTAAGAAAACAAATTCAAAAAACGAGCACATAAAAATTAAATTAATGGAGTGTTTAACAATGGAAAATACAGAACTTATACAGGAAAAAATAGGATATACATTTAAAAATCCGTCATTGCTCGAAAGTGCAATAACTCACAGCTCATACGCAAATGAAAATCAATGCGACAACAACGAGCGCCTTGAATTTTTGGGCGACTCTATTTTGAGCCTTGTTGTCAGCGACTGTCTTTTTAAAAAATACGGTCATGTGAACGAGGGCAGACTTTCAAAAATAAGAGCAAGCCTTGTATGTGAGCAGTCGCTTGCTCAGATTGCAAAGAAAATAGATTTGGGCAATATAATCCGTCTTGGCAAGGGCGAGGAAAAAACAGGCGGCAGAGAAAGAGCGTCAATCGTTTCTGATGCGTTTGAAGCTCTTATTGCGGCAATTTATCTTGACAGCGGTATAAGAAATGTTACAAAATGGATTTTGAAACTTATGAAAACAGAGATTGCCGAAGCGGAGCAGAAGAGAGTTTTCGGCGATTTCAAAACTCAGCTTCAGGAAATGGTTCAAAAGAGAAATCACGGCAAGGTGCAGTACAGACTTGTTGAGGAAAAGGGCGAGGAGCATGTAAAGGTGTTCGTTATGGCAGCTGACATAAACGGCAAGGAAATGGGAATAGGCGAAGGCTTCAGCAAAAAGGAAGCAGAGCAGCACGCGGCAAAAATGGCGGTTGATAATCTGACAAAATGAAGCATTACAATATACCGGTATTTGTTCCGCATAGCGGCTGTCCGCATGACTGCGTTTTCTGCAATCAAAAGCGCATAACGGGAAGAGCAAAGCCTGTAGGTGCGGAGGAAGCGAAAAGGATAATAGATGAATATTTGTCTGAAGTAAAGCCGGACGGCTTTGTTGAAATAGCTTTTTTCGGAGGAAGCTTTACGGGAATACCTATTGAAAAGCAAAACGAGCTTTTGTCGCTTGCCGACAGCTATATAAAAAGAGGTTTGGTTGACGGAATACGGCTTTCAACAAGACCCGACTATATAAATGATGAAATTTTAAGCAATTTAAAGCGCTTCGGAGTTACAACGATTGAGCTTGGCGTTCAGTCGATGAATGACGAGGTTTTAAGAAAGAGTGCAAGGGGGCACAGCAGCGAGTGCGTTTGGGAGTCTGCAAGGCTTATAAAGGAATACGGCTTTTCGCTCGGACTTCAGATGATGACGGGACTTCCCGGAGATACTCCCGAAATTTCATACAACACCGCCGAAAAGCTTTCCGAAATGAAGCCGGACTTTGTGAGGATATATCCGACTTTGGTAATTAAGGACACTGCTCTTTCGGATATGCTTGAGAGCGGAGAATACATACCCTTTACGCTTGACGAAACGGTCAGCCTTTTGGCGCGGCTTAAAATGCTTTTTGATGAAAAGGGAATAACGGTAATTCGTATGGGGCTTCAGACAACGGAGGAAATATCACCCGGAGCGTCGGTTGTCGCGGGACCGTTTCATGCGGCTATAGGCGAGCTTGCCGAAAGCGAGATATATAAGCTTAAGCTCGACAGGCTTATATCGGGCTTTAAAAACAGAGCCGTTTCGGTCATCTGCGCACAAAGCGAGCTTTCAAAGGTAATAGGTCATAAGAAAAGAAATGTCGGGTATTTTTCGGATAAATATAACATAACGCTTTCGGTTAAGGCGAATGCGGAAATACCGGTCGGTGAATTAAAAATTATTGAGGTGAAATAAATTTGTTTTTAAAAAGACTTGAGCTTCAGGGCTTCAAATCGTTTGCGGATAAAACAGTGCTTGATTTCGGCAGCGGAGTTACGTCCGTTGTCGGTCCTAACGGCAGCGGAAAAAGCAATATATCGGACGCTATCCGCTGGGTTATGGGCGAGATGAGCGCAAAATCTCTGCGCGGCGCAAATATGCAGGACGTTATATTTGCAGGAACGGAAAAGAGAAAACCTTTAAATTATGCGGAGGTAAGTCTTGTTCTTGACAACAGCGACAGAGTTTTTAACCTTGATTTTGACGAGGTTATTGTAACGCGGCGCGTTTTCCGTTCAGGTGAAACGGCATATCAGATTAACCGTTCAAACTGTCGTCTTAAGGATATTCATGAGCTTTTTATGGATACAGGACTCGGACGTGACGGATATTCGATTATAGGTCAGGGAAATGTGGCGCAGATTTTATCATCAAAGGCAGAGGACAGAAGAAATATTTTTGAAGAAGCGGCAGGCATTTCTAAATATAAATATAAAAAAGAGGAAGCGGAAAGAAAGCTTTCTCAGGTTGATGATAATCTTGTCAGAATAGGCGATATTGCCGCCGAGCTTGAGGGTCAGATAGGACCGCTTAAGCACCAGTCGGAAAAGGCGAGAAAATATCTTACAATATATGATGAATTTAAAACGCTTGATATAAACATATCAATGCTTTCTCTGAAAAAAAATGAGGTCAGCACCGCAGAGGTAAACGAAAAAGCGGAGCTTGTAAACAGCGAAATCGAGGATATAAGAAGCAGGGAGAGCGAAACGGAAAAAAAAATTTCCGCAATGTATGAGGAAAGCAATGCGCTTGACGAAAAGCAGGCGGAGAAAAACAGGCAGCTTGTTGAAAACAAGTCAAGGATAATGGAGTGTAAAAATGAAATTTCACTTGCCGAAAACACTGCCAAAAACAACAGCGCCATGATTGAGCGCCTTGAAAATGAAGCCCGTCAGCTCGAAAGGCGGCTTGAAGAGAAAACGGGCGAGGCGGACGAGCTGTTTTCCGTTGGCGAGGCAAAAAAAGGTGAGCTTTCGGAGGCGGCGCAGGAGCTTTCGGAAAATCAGAAGAGAGAAAGCGAAATTTCGGAGGGAATATCCGAAACAGAGAAAAAAATTGCAGCGCATAAAGCAAGCGTGACGGATATTTTAAGCAAAATATCTTCGGAAAAGGCAAAAATAAGCGGTATTGAAGCTTTGAGAGAAAACTATCTTTCAAGAAGAAATGCGCTTGACGAGGAAATAAAAAGCAGCAAGGCAGACCTTGAAAACAGGCTTTCGGAGCAAAAGGAGCTTGAAAGCAAAAAGGCAGAAACGGAAGAGAAACACAGAAAGCTGACCGACCTTATAGAAAAGCAAAATATATCGCTCAGAGAAAAAAATGAGCAGCTTATGAAGCTGAACGATGAAAATAACTCGGATCAGATTGAATACCGCTCAAAATCGTCTAAGCTTCACATCTTGGAGGATATGGAAAACGATTATGACGGATATTCAAAAAGCGTTAAGGTTATAATGCGTTCGGAGGAAACGAAAAAGCTGTCGCTTTACGGAACTGTTGCAGGACTTATAGACACGGACGAAAAATTTGCCGTTGCTATAGAAACCGCTCTCGGCGGCGCAAGTCAAAATATTGTTGTTGAAACAGAAGAGGACGCTAAGGCGGCAATCGCTTTTCTGCGCCGCACAAATTCGGGACGCGCAACCTTTCTGCCGATTTCGTCGGTTAAGGGAAGAGAGCTTGACAATATAAAAGAAATAAGCGCACAAAACGGATTTCTCGGCATTGCAAGCAGCCTTATTTCATACAATAAAAAATATGACGGGATAATGAAAAGCTTGCTCGGAAGAGTTGTTGTTGTGGATAATATCGACAGCGGTATTGCAATGAGCAGACGGTTTTCCTACAGGTTCAGAGTTGTAACGCTTGACGGCGACGTGCTAAACGCCGGCGGCTCAATGTCGGGCGGAAGCAGCAGCCGCACAGGAGGATTTTTGTCAAGAGCGGCCGAAATAAAAAGGCTTAAAAGCGAAAGAGGTGCGCTTGAAGGCAAGATAAGAAAGAGCATTGAAAAAATAAACGAAATAAAGGCTGAAATAAACAGCGTAAGAACAAGGCTTGACTCTTATATCCCGATGCAGCGCGAGTATGAAAACGAAATTTTGAAATGCGGCGAAGCGCTGAAGCATATAAGCGAATTTTTATCCGGCGGCAGCAGCACGCAAAGCGGCTTTGAGGGTGAGCTGAAACAAATTGAAGAGAAGCTCGGCGAAACGGGAGAAAAAATTGCACAGTCGCTTTCCGCAGTAAGACGGCTTGAAGCTGATGAGCGGCGGGAAAACGAAACAATTGCAGAGCTTTCCAAGCAGCTTGATGAGCAAATTCGCCAAAGGGACGACGGTGCGGAGAAAAATATGCAGCTGACTCTTAAAATGACGGAAATACGCCATGAAATAGACAACGCAGAAAACAGAAGAGCGCAGCTTCTTTCGGAGGCTGAGGCAGCGCGCGGAGAAATCCAAAACAAGCTTTCAGACGCGGAAAATATTAAAAATTCAAGAGGCGCGCTCGATTATACAAGGTCCGAAAAGCAAAATCAGATTGACGCTCTTGAAATGCAGGGAAAGGCGCTTTCGGAGGAAATAGAAGCGCTCGGCGAAAGAAAGAGCAAAATAACCGAGTCGCTTAAATCCATACAGGGCTCAAGCAAGGAGCTTACCGACAGACTTATTCTTTTGCAGCAGGAACTTTCAAGAGTTGCCGCAAGGCAGACAAAACTTGCAATGGAAAAGGACAATATAATAAACAGACTTTGGGATGACTATGAACTTACATATTCGGACGCGGAGGAGCGTTTCCGTGAGCCTGAAAACGAAAAAGAGGATACAGCAAGGCTTTCGGAGCTTAAGGGCAAGCTAAAGGCTCTCGGCAACGTTAATATGGACTCGATTGAGGAATATAAAAACGTTTCGGAGAGGTTTGAATTTTTATCTAAGCAGAAAAAGGACCTTGAGGAGTCAAAGGACAATCTCGGAAAGATAATTGTTTCTATGGTCGAGCTTATGGAAAAGCATTTTACCGAGCAATTCAGCGAGATAACGGAGAGCTTCAGCTTTGTTTTCAGAGAGCTTTTCGGCGGCGGACGCGGCAAGCTTTACCTTAGAGATCCTGAAAATGTGCTTGAAAGCGGTATAGAAATAGATGTTCAGCTTCCGGGAAAGGGGCTCCAGAATATAAATCTATACTCCGGCGGAGAAAAATCATTTATTGCAATCGCGCTTTTGTTTGCGATTTTAAGAGTAAAGCCGACGCCGTTTTGTATTCTCGATGAGATTGACGCGGCGCTTGACGATGTAAATGTTGCGAGATTTGCGACATATCTTAAAAATTATATTGAGCAGTCGCAGTTTATCGTAATAACGCACAGGCGCGGAACGATGGAAGCGGCAAACATAATGTACGGCGTAACAATGCAGGAGAAGGGAGTATCAAAGCTTCTTTCGCTGCATATTGACGATGTTGACGAAAGCATGGCAAACTGAAAGGAATGAATTATGGGTTTTTTTGATAAATTAAAAAGCGGTCTGGGGAAAACGAGAGAAGCAATTTCGCACCAGGTAAACAATGTTTTTAAAACCTTTGTCAAGGTTGACGAGGAGCTGTTTGAAAACCTTGAGGAAGCGCTTATAATGGCGGATATGGGTGTTGAAACGTCGACATATATAATTGATGAGCTGAGAGACCGCGTAAAATCCGAACGCATAACGGACGGAGATGAGGTTAAGGAAAAGCTTAAAGAGATAATCTCGGAAATACTTTGCAGCTGCGACACCTCAATGAAGCTTTCCACAAGACCGTCGGTTGTGCTTGTGATAGGAGTAAACGGCGTCGGGAAAACGACGTCTATAGGCAAGCTTGCGGCTCATTATAAGGCAGAGGGGAAAAAGGTAATGCTTGCCGCTGCCGACACGTTCAGAGCAGCGGCAATAGACCAGATTTCAATCTGGGCGGAGCGCACGGGTGTGGATATTATAAAGCAGCAGGAAAACAGCGACCCGGCAGCAGTTATATTTGACGCGTGCAAGGCGGCGAAAACACGCGGCTGCGATATTTTAATATGCGATACGGCAGGCAGGCTTCACAACAAGAAAAATCTTATGGCGGAGCTTGAAAAGATAAACCGCGTTATAGAGCGTGAGCTCCCCGATGCAGACAAGGAGGTTTTGCTTGTTCTTGACGCAACAACGGGTCAAAATGCGGTAAGTCAGGCGCAGCTTTTTTCAGAAGCGGCAAATATTACGGGAATTGTTCTTACAAAGCTTGACGGAACGGCAAAGGGCGGCATTGTTGTCGCTATAACAAAGGAGCAGAATATTCCGGTTAAATTTGTCGGAGTGGGCGAGGGTATTGACGACTTGCAGGTATTCAGCGCACCCGATTTTGCAAGAGCTGTATTTGAGGAATAATTAAGAGGCGGTGTAAATTTGAAACCGAAAATTAAGGTAATATTTCCGCTGATAACCGATCCGGTTTTAGCGGAGATCAGGGTTGAGCATTTGAGCATTTCAAAGCAAAGGCGGCGCGTGTGGCTCACTCTTATGGAGGAAATCCCGGACAGCGATGTTGAAAGGCTTATCACTCAGCTTAAAAGCATTTATAAGCTTGACGGCGTAAAGGTTACGTTTGCTCAAAAGGAAACAAACGAAATGCCGGAGCTTAAATTTCATTTGAGCGAAAAGCAAAAATCCGCGCAAGCATTTGAAGAAAGCGTTCAAAGCGGTGACAGACCTCATGTTGTTGTTTCCGACGTATTATACGGCAGAGGGATAAGAGATTATCTTACAAGTATAAAGGAAATAGGCGAAAATTCGGGCAAGGTTGTTTTCAAATGTCATGTTTTCGGCATGGAAACAAAGGATATAACGTCAAGGAAAACAGGTAAGGAATACCATATAATAATGCTTGATGTTACGGATTACACGGATTCGGTGTCTGTTCAGATTTTTATGACGAAAAAAGAGGACGACAGTCAGTATGAGGAATTTGTTTCAAAGGTTAAAAAGGGGAGCTTTTTAATTATCAGAGGCAGAGCGGAATATAACGACTATGCGCATGAGGTTATAGTAAGCGCGGATTCTGTTGCGCTTACGGAGGATTTTAGAGCTAAAAGAGTGGACGAAAGCCCGGAAAAGCGCGTTGAGCTTCATATGCATACGCAGATGTCGGCTATGGACGCGGTAACGTCGGCAAAGGAGCTTATCGAACGCGCGATCAGCTGGGGGCATAAGGCTGTTGCGATAACGGATCACGGAGTTGTTCAGTCATACCCCGACGGAATGAAGGCTTCAAACAATAATGAAAAAATAAAGGTAATTTACGGCATAGAGGGCTATCTTGTAGACGACAGCAAAATGATAACCTACGGCTGCGACAATGTTGATGAAAGCAGTACTTTTGTCGTTTTCGATATAGAAACAACAGGCTTTAGCAAAACAAATGACGCAATTATTGAAATAGGCGCCGTTAAAATTTTGGGCGGCAGCATAATCGACCGCTTCAGCACCTTTGTAAACCCGAAGCGGCATATACCGGAGAAAATAACGGATCTTACGAGCATAACGGACGATATGGTTTCGGGTGCGGATCCGATAGAAAAGGTTTTGCCGAACTTTCTTGACTTTTGCAAAGAATGTGTACTTGTGGCGCATAATGCGTCCTTTGATACGGGCTTTATAAAGGAAAACTGCCGCAGACTTTCGCTTACATACGATTTTCCGCATATGGACACGCTTATACTTGCGCGCTGTATTCATCCGGAATTTCCAAATCATAAGCTCGATACGCTTGTTAAAAACTATAATGTTATTTTAAATAATCATCACCGCGCCGTAGACGATGCGGAAGCAACGGCGGAGGTGTTTATGAAAATGCTCACGGAGATAGAAAACACCGACGGGGCTGAAATTCCGAATTTAAACACCTTTTACGATATAAGAAACGCTTCAAAAAAGACAAGGGCGCACCATATTATTCTGCTTGCGAAAAACCATCAGGGTGTAAGGAATATTTATGAAATGGTGTCGGCGTCACATCTTAAATATTTTTTCAGAACACCGAGAATACCGAAAAGCCTTTTGACCGAAAAGCGCGAGGGGCTTATAGTCGGCTCGGCGTGCGAGGCGGGCGAGCTTTTCAGCGCAATGGTTGACGGAGCAAACGATGAGGAGCTTGAGGAAATTGCAAAATATTACGATTACCTCGAAATTCAGCCGATAGGGAATAACGAATATCTCATACGCTCGGAGGATCATCCCGAAATTACGACAAAAGAGGATTTGCAGAATTTAAACCGCAGAATTGTAGCACTCGGCGAAAAAATGAACAAGCCGGTTGTTGCAACGTGCGATGTGCATTTTATAGACCCGGAGGGCGCGGATTTCAGAAAAATATTAATGCATTACAAGGGCTTTAAGGACGCTGTAAATCAGGCGCCGCTGTATTTCAGGACAACGGAGGAAATGCTCGGCGAGTTTGAATATCTCGGAAAAGAAAAGGCATATGAGGTTGTTGTTAAGAATACAAATCTTATTGCGGATATGATTGAGAATGTGCGGCCTATTCCGCCGGATAAGTGCCCGCCGGAAATTGAGGGCGCGCAGGAGGATATTGTAAACGACTCACACAGAAAGGCAAAGGAAATTTACGGAGATCCGCTGCCGCAGATTGTTCAGGAGCGGCTTGACAAGGAGCTTTATTCGATAACGACCTACGGCTTTTCGGTTATGTACAAAATTGCGCAGGAGCTTGTGAGAAAATCGCTTTCGGACGGCTACCTTGTCGGCTCGCGTGGATCTGTCGGTTCGTCGTTTGTTGCGTTTTTATCCGATATAACAGAGGTTAATTCGCTTCCTCCGCACTATGTTTGCCCGAACTGCAAAAATTCGGAGTTTGTTCTCGGTGTGGATATTTCGGGGTGCGATTTGCCGGATAAGGTTTGCCCTGTTTGCGGAACGCCGTATAACAAGGACGGACATAATATTCCTTTTGAAACATTTCTCGGCTTTAAGGGCGATAAGGAGCCTGATATTGACCTTAACTTTTCGGGTGACTATCAGCCTGTTATACATAAATATACCGAAACATTTTTCGGTGAGGGCCATGTGTTCAGAGCCGGAACGATAGGCACGGTGGCGGAGAAAACCGCTTACGGCTATGTGAGAAAATTTGCTGAGGAAAACAATGTTGTAATCAGAAACGCGGAAATGAAGCGTCTTGCGGCAGGCTGCGTCGGAGTAAAGAGAACCTCCGGTCAGCATCCGGGCGGAATTATAGTTGTTCCGTTTAAAAATGATATACATGAGTTTTGCCCGATACAGCACCCGGCAGACGACGTTAATTCGGATATTATAACAACGCATTTTGATTATCACTCAATAGACCAAAATCTTCTGAAGCTCGATGAGCTTGGACACGATGATCCGACGGTTATAAGAATGCTTACCGATTTGACGGGTATAGATCCGCAGAAAATCCGTCTTGACGATAAGGAAACGTTAAGTCTTTTTACGGGAACGGAAGCGCTTCATTTGAGCAAGGATATAGGAACACCTGTCGGAACATACGGTATTCCGGAGTTCGGCACGAAATTTGTGCGTCAGATGCTCGTTGATACAAAGCCGACAAGATTTTCGGAGCTTGTAAGAATTTCCGGACTTTCTCACGGTACGGATGTGTGGCTTAACAACGCGCAGACACTGATTGAAGACGGAATTACAACGCTTTCAAACGCTATCTGCTGTCGTGACGATATTATGCTTTATCTTATAAATCAGGGCGTTGAGCCGGGACACTCCTTTAAAATAATGGAGAGCGTTAGAAAGGGAAAGGGCTTAAAGCCTGAAGATATGGAAGCGATGAAGGCGGCAGGCGTGCCGCAGTGGTATCTCGATTCATGTCTTAAAATAAAATATATGTTCCCTAAGGCTCATGCTGTTGCTTATGTTACGATGGCGTTTAGAATTGCATACTGTAAGGTGCATTATCCGGAGGCGTTTTATATAGCGTATTTTTCCGTTCGTGCCGATGATTTTGACGCGTCGATAATGGCTGAGGGCATGGGCGTTGCGGAGCGCACAATGCAGGAGCTTATAGACAAGAAAAAGGACGGCTCTATCACTCCGAAAGAGGAAAACCTTATTCCTATACTTGAAATTTGTATAGAGATGTATGCGAGGGGTATAGGCTTTGTGCCGGTTGATTTGTATAAATCTCATGCAACGGATTTTATTCAGACGGATAAGGGAATACTTCCGCCGCTTAACGCTTTGCCCGGAATGGGTGAAAATGCGGCAAGAAGCATTATGACGGAGCGCGAAAAGGCACCTTTTAAGACAAGGGAGGAGCTCCGAATAAGAACGGGCGTTACAAAAACGGTTATGGAGCTGCTTGATCAGAACCATTGCCTTGACGGAATGCCGGAATGTGATCAGGTAAGCTTGTTTGATATGTAATAACGATTGATTTAAAAAGCTCCGCAGAGCAGGAAAGAAGAAGCAGATGATGGCGAGGGTCAATTTACATTCGTCGGCATCCGCCGAAAAAGGAGGTCGGAACATCTTTTTGCTTGGGGATGTCGGAGCTTTGTGCCTTACGGCGCGGAAAGGAACGGTTATAAAAAATGGCTAAGCTTGAAGGCAGAGTTAAAGGCCGCTTTTATGAAGTGCTTGAAAAAATAGAGAGCGGAATACTCGGCGGAAGCGTTTCCGCCACGCTTGAAGACAGCAGCGACTTTGAATGCGGCAGCGCAAAATGCAGCGTTCGCGTTTTTGAAAGATACAGCTATATGGGAGGAAACAGGCTTAGTATGTCTGTTACGCTCTTTAGCGGTGAGGACGGCGAAATTCATATATCCGCCGTAACGTCGGGCGGAAGTCAGGCGATATTTTTCAAAATCAATACATTTGGCGAAAACGCCTTTTTGGATAAACTGAGGGAAATAATTGACGTGTATTAATGCGGATTTAGTTATTTTTATTAAATATGCCCAAATTTTCATAGTTTTTTTGTATAAAAAATCTTTGTGAAAATATTGACGAATTGTGAAAAAAGTTATATAATATATAGTATAACTATATGTTAATATATATATGTTAAAAAATATATCGGAGGTCATTTGAATATGAGAGTTTATAATTTTTCAGCCGGCCCGTCTATGCTGCCGCTTGAGGTGCTTGAAAGAGCAAAGTCAGAGATGACGGAGTATGCTCAGTCAGGAATGTCAGTTATGGAGATGAGCCATCGATCTAAGGACTTTGAGGAAATAATAAACAGCGCCGAAGCCCTTGTACGTGAACTTATGAACGTACCCGATAACTATAAGGTGCTTTTCCTTCAGGGCGGCGCATCAAGCCAGTTTGCAATGATACCGCTTAATCTCGGTGTGAAAAACAAAAAGGCTGATTTTATAATCACAGGTCAGTGGGCTAAAAAGGCTGCCGCTGAGGCAGAAAAGTTTATTGAGGTAAACCGCGTTG
Source organism: uncultured Clostridia bacterium (assembly GCA_934489015.1). GTDB lineage: Bacteria > Bacillota > Clostridia > UBA1381 > UBA1381 > RGIG9115. The sequence continues at coordinate 131,508 of CAKSSN010000002.1, read as the reverse complement.
CAAGCTCTGCTGACAAAACCTTTTCGTACATACCGAAAACAACCGCAGCAGACTTTTCAAAGGATGCGGATTATGTTCATATCTGCTATAACAATACGATTTACGGAACAAGATTTACAAAGCTTCCGGACTGCTCGGTGCCGCTCGTTGCGGATATTTCATCATGCGTTATGTCCGAGGTAATAGACGTTTCAAAATTCGGACTTTTGTTTGCAGGTGCACAGAAAAATCTTGGCCCGGCAGGCGTTACACTTGTTATCGTAAGAGAAGACCTTTTGGGCAATGCGGCTGAAAATACGCCGACAATGTTCGATTATGCAATTCATGCAAAGAACGGCTCTATGTATAATACACCGCCTACATATGCAATTTATATCCTTAAGCTCGTTCTTGAATGGGTTAAGGAAAAAGGCGGAGTTGCGGCTCTTCAGAAAATTAACGAGAAAAAGGCTAAAATGCTTTATGATTATCTCGATTCGTCAGAACTGTTTAAGGGTACTGTAGTTCCGGAGGATCGTTCGCTTATGAATGTTCCGTTTGTTACGGGTGACGAGGAGCTTGACGCTAAGTTTGTTAAGGAAGCAAAGGAAGTAGGTCTTGTAAACCTTAAGGGTCACCGCACAGTCGGCGGAATGAGAGCAAGTATTTATAATGCTATGCCGATTGAGGGTATCGAAAAGCTTATAGACTTCATGAAGAAATTTGAAGCGGAAAATAAAAAATAATTAAATAGGGCAGCGTGTGCTGCCCTAAATAAAAATCGGGAGAATAAATATTATGTTTAATATATTAACACTTAATAAAATTGCTGCCTGCGGACTTGACCGCCTTGATAAGGCTAAATATGCTATAACCGATGACGCGGCTTCGGACGCGGACGGTATTATACTCAGAAGCTTTAAAATGCACGACATGGAGCTGCCTGCTTCACTTAAGGCTGTTGCAAGAGCAGGTGCCGGAACAAATAACATACCGGTTGACAAATGCGCCGAAAAGGGAATAGTTGTGTTTAACACACCGGGCGCAAATGCAAACGGCGTTAAGGAGCTTGTAATTGCGGGACTTCTTCTTTCGTCGAGAAAGGTTGTTGACGGAATTAACTGGGCTTCTACTCTTAAAGGCGATGACGTTGACAAGCAGGTTGAAAAGGGAAAATCAAATTTTGCCGGAAGCGAAATAAAGGGTAAAACGCTCGGCGTTATAGGACTCGGCGCAATAGGCGTTCTTGTCGCAAATGCGGCTATAAAGCTTGGTATGAAAGTTATAGGCTATGACCCGTTCTTGTCGGTAAATGCCGCATGGCATCTTGACAGCCACGTTAAAAAGGCTTCAAGCCTTAATGACATATATGCAGAGAGCGACTATATCACAATTCATGTACCGCTAAATGACGATACAAGAAACACAATAAACAAGGAAGCTATTGACGCTATGAAGGACGGAGTTAAGATACTCAACTTTGCAAGAGGCGGACTTGTAAATTCGGATGATATTAAAGCTGCGCTTGCAAGCGGCAAGGTTTCGTGCTATGTTGTTGATTTCCCGTCAGAGGAAACAGTTAATCAGGAGGGAATTATAGCAATTCCGCATCTCGGCGCTTCAACGGCTGAGTCGGAGGACAACTGCGCTGTTATGGCAGCTGACGAGATTTCAGATTATCTTGAAACGGGAAATATAACAAACTCGGTTAATATGCCGTCATGCGTATTGCCCGTTTCGGGTAAGGGCAGAATTACGATAATTCATAAAAATGTGCCTAACATGATTTCGGCATTTACAAGCGTAATTTCAAAATGCGGCATGAATATTGAAGATATGATTAATAAGAGCAGAGGCGATTATGCATATACAATATTTAATACCGACAGCGAGATAACTGCTGAAGCCGAAAAGGAAATTTCGGCTGTTGACGGAGTTATCAAGGTAAGAGTTATCAAATAAAATAACAAATTTCGGGGCAAATCGGCATAGGTCGGTTTGCTCCTTTTTCGTTTATATATAAATTTGAGCGCAAAATAAGCTTTTTTTGCCCGATAATATTAACAAATTATATGTTTTAGGTTGACAATTGAGTGAAAATATTATATAATATAATGTGGGTTAGTGTGAAGTTTACTGCTGTAAAATATTATTTGCCGCGTTTGGATTTTAAGGAGTGGAAAAGGTGACGCAAAGCAGTTTTTTACTTACGGTTTATATACTGAATTTTCTTGTTCTTATAGTTATTGTATGCTTTCAGCGCCGCGATCCTGTTGTGAGCCTTGCGTGGCTTTTGGGGTTTACGGCAATTCCCGTTGTCGGATTTTTGATATTTCTCGTTTTCGGAACGGGACTTAAGAGAAAAACCGCAAAAAAGTATGCCGAGCGCTGGCGCATGAATATTGACCTGACGGAGCGAATGTCAATAGAGGACGGGAAAAAGATAATAAATGAATACAGATTTCTGCCGCAAAGCGGAATGATTTCATACCTTTTGAACATAAATAACAGCGTTCCGACTGACGGAAACGATGTTAAAATTTTTACGCGTGCCGCAGATAAATTTGACTCGCTTCTTAAGGATATAGAGGCGGCGGAAAAATCAATTAATATGCTTTACTTTATAATACGCGACGATGAAATAGGACACAGAGTTTTAAGCGCGCTTACAAAAAAAGCAAAAGAGGGAGTAAAGGTTCGGTTTTTGTATGATGATTTCGGCTCTCTTCTTACAAAGCGCGAAATTTTTAACGAGCTTAAGGCGGCAGGCGGACTTGTTTCGGCGTTTTTCCCGGTTAAGCTCGGTTCTTACTCGAAAATTAATCACAGAAACCACAGAAAAATTGCGGTTATTGACGGGAAAATAGGCTATCTCGGCGGAATAAATATAGGTGACGAATATTTCGGCAAGAAAAAGTTGTCGCCGTGGAGGGACACTCATATAAGAGTGGTAGGCCCTGCCGTAAGATATATTCAAAAGGCATTTTCTCTCGACTGGAATTTTTCGACCGGAGAGGATATGGCAGACAGCATAGCGGAAAACTTCCCGCTTTGCGAAAAGCAGCCGCAAAATAAGCGTATGCAGATTGTTTGCTCCGGTCCCGATTCAAAGGAAGAGGAAATAAAATGCGGAATAATTAAAATGATTAATCTTGCAAAGGATCATGTTTATATTCAGACTCCGTATTTTGTACCTGATCAGAGCTTTTTAAACGCTGTTAAAACGGCGGCGCAGTCGGGCGTTGATGTACGAATTATGATACCCGGTATGCCGGACAAGCGTTATGTTTATTATTCGACTGAGTCTTATATCGGCGAACTTCTCGATGCGGGAATAAAGGTTTACAAATATAACGGATTTATTCATGCGAAAACGGTTTGTGTTGATGATGATGTATGCACAATCGGCACAACGAATATAGACATAAGAAGCTTTCAGCTGCATTTTGAAATAAATGCGTTTATATATGATGTGCCGCTTACAAAGCAGTGCAACGATATTTTTAAAAACGATATTAAAAACAGCCGTGCGATAACCGCGCCCGATTACAGAAATCGTGGAGTATGGCAGAAAATGCTGGAGGGATTTTTTAGGCTGTTTTCACCGATAATGTAAAAAATAATGCCGCCTGCGGCAAATGAAACGGAGAATTGTATGGTACTGCCGGAAGAGTTTTTAAACAGAATGAAATATCTCCCCGATTTTGACGAATTTGTTTTGTCATATGATAAGCTGCCCGAAAGCGCTTTTCGGATAAACACAAGAAAAATTGATTGCTTTACGGGCGAGCTTAAAAAGGGCGACCGGGTAGAGTGGTGCAAAAACGGATATTATACGGATAAAAGCGTATACAGCGGAACGCACCCGTATCATATGGCAGGCTTATTTTATTTTCAGGAGCCGTCCGCAATGTGCGCGGCGGAGCTTTTTGAGCTTAAAAAGGGAGACTTTGTGCTTGATTTGTGCGCCGCACCGGGCGGAAAATCAACGCAGATAGCGGACAATCGGGATATTGTGCTTGTGTCTAATGAAATTATACCGAAGCGGTGCAGCGTTCTTTCGGAAAATATAGAGCGCATGGGCTATGAAAATGTTATGGTTACAAATGAGTCGCCGGACAGGCTAAGCGAAATGTTTGAGGGATTTTTTGATAAAATCATAATTGACGCGCCATGCTCGGGTGAGGGAATGTTTAAAAAAGAGCCTGCCGCCGTTGAAGCTTGGAGCGTTTCGCACGTTTTGTCGTGCAGTATGCGTCAGAAGAAAATTATTGACAGCGCAATGAAAATGCTTTGCACGGGCGGTGAGATTGTTTATTCGACCTGCACATTTTCAAAGGAAGAAAACGAGGAAAACGCAGAGTACATAGTGGAAAAATATCCGTATATGGAAATTGTAAAATCCGTTCGTATTTATCCGCACCGCAGTCGCGGCGAGGGTCATTATGCGGTGCATCTTAGGGATACGCGCGAAAAAAAGGCTGCTGAAAGAATACACTTTAACGGTAAAAAGCAGGCGTCGGACGGAGAGAAAGCATACAGAGAATTTGAGGAAAAATATCTGAATGTTCGCTTAAGCGGCGACTTTGTAATGTTCGGGGACAAGCTCTATTTAAAAAAGGAGTATCTTCCGATTGATAAAATTAAGCTTTCGCGACCGGGACTGCATTTGGGAATATGCAAAAAGGGAAGATTTGAGCCGGCTTATGCGCTTTCGCATTATTTGAGGAAAGAGGATTTTAAAAACAGCGTTGATTTTTCATGCGATGATGAAAACGTAAAAAAATATCTTTCGGGTGAGGTAATACCGGGAGATTTTATCGGCTACGGCGCGGTTTGCTGCGACGGGCTGCCGCTCGGCTGGGTAAAAGGAAGCGGCGGTATGCTTAAAAATCATTTTCCGAAGGGGTTAAGGCTTTTGAGATAGACATCATAATCAAAGCGCAGCGAAAAAAGCGTTTGCATATTAATTAAATTTTTAGCTTATATATTGATTTTTCAAGGAGGAATGTGCATAATGGCACAGAAAAAAAAGGGTAAGAGTGCGCAGAAGAGTAAAAAGAAAAATACAAAAATAACGGAAAATACGGGAGTGATAGCTTTTGTGCGTGCGTTGCTCGGATTTCTTTTCGGCGTTTTACTGCTGAGCGATCCGCAGGCGCCGCTTAGCGGTTGGTCAAGAGGAGTTCTTCTCGGACTTTTCGGGAAAACGGCTCCGCTTTTCCCGATTGCCTTGATATGTATGGGTGCATATTCGGCAAAAACAAAGAAGCTCGGCAGAGCAAAGCTTATCTATTCGCTTTTATCCGTCTGCTGCATAAGCGCGCTTGCGCATTTGTGTACGCCCGGCGGAATAATACAGCTTTCGGACAGCTATTCGTCCGCGTCCGCGCTGCTTTTTTCAAACAGCGTCGGCGGCGGTGTACTCGGCGCGTTGCTTGCCTGTCCGCTCGGATTTTTGCTTCACAGAGTCGGAGCTTTTATAATAATTCTCGGCATTTTGCTCGTTCTTTTAAGCCTTACTTTCGGACATAGCATATTCAGCGCAATTGCCGGAGGAGCAACGGGGATTTTCGGCGCGTTTCGCGAGTCGGCAAAGGAAATTGACAGCCGCCGCGATTATGAAAACGCATATAACCGTTCAAAAGAAAAGACTAAAAAGCTGACGCAGACGTATTCAATGGACGGTGCGGAGCTTTTGGCCGAAGCGAGAAGCTTTATGGATGATAATAAGGATAAAAAGAGGGAAGAGCCGAAGAAAAAGAGAACAGAGGAAAAGAAAGCGCCTAAGCAGGCTGAGGTGAAGGAGCAGCCGGAGCAGTATGACGACAACGGTATTGACGAGGTTTTCAGCGATATATTCGGCGAAGAGGAAAAGCAAGTTCCAAGCGAAAATACAGCTGCGGCAGAAGCTGATGAAGAATTAATTGAAGAAAAAATTGAGGAAAAGCCTGCCGACATAAACGCTCACATGGAAGCGGCATCAAACGGAGAAAACAAGAAGAGGGAGAAGAAGCTGACAGAGGAGGAGCAGGCGGCCGTTGCAAAGGAGATAGACAATTCCATGACGGTTGAAAAGCGCGAGTACATATACCCGTCATGTGACCTTTTAAACCCGGTAAAATCGGGCGGCGGCGATTCAAGGCAGCAGATGTATGAAACGTCCAACAAGCTTATTTCCATACTGGAAAACTTCAACGTAAAGGCAAAGCTTTTGCAGGTTACTCAGGGCCCTGCCGTAACGCGCTATGAAATACAGCCGAGCACCGGCGTTAAGCTTAGTAAAATAGTCGGACTTGCGGACGACCTTGCGCTTAATCTTGCAGTGCCGACGGTGCTCGTTGCGGCGGTGCCGGGAAAGGCAGCTGTCGGAATTGAGGTGCCTAACCGCGAAACCTCGTCCGTTTCAGCGCGCGAGCTTTTGGAGTCGGAGGAATTTAAAAAATCAAAATCAAAGCTTACAATTGCTCTCGGCCGCGACATCGGCGGCAGGGTTGTTATCGGCGATATTGCAAAAATGCCGCATATTCTTATTGCGGGCTCAACAGGCTCCGGTAAGAGTGTGTGCATAAATACTATAATAACAAGCCTTTTATACAAAGCGTCTCCCGATGAGGTTAAGCTGATAATGGTTGACCCTAAGGTTGTTGAGCTCGGTGTATATAACGGTATTCCGCACTTGCTTATTCCGGTTGTTACCGATCCGAAAAAGGCGGCAGGTGCGCTTAACTGGGCTGTTTCGGAGATGATGCGCAGATATGACGTTTTTGCGCAGAATTATGTTAAAAATCTTGAGGGCTATAATCATCTTATGGAGAAAAACGGCACGGACAAGCTGCCGCAGATTGTAATTATAATAGACGAGCTTGCCGATCTTATGATGGTTGCGGCAAAAGAAGTAGAGGATTACATATGCCGTCTGGCACAGCTCGCGCGTGCGGCAGGTATACACCTTATTGTTGCAACTCAGCGTCCGACCGTTGACGTTATAACGGGTCTTATAAAAGCAAATATTCCGTCAAGAATAGCCTTTGCCGTTGCAAGTCAGGTCGACAGCCGAACGATTATAGATCGCGGCGGAGCGGATAAGCTTCTCGGAAAGGGCGATATGCTTTATGCACCGCAGGGGTCAAGATCGCCGCTGAGAGTTCAGGGCGCTTTTGTGTCCGACGATGAAATAGAGCGGCTTCTCGACTTTTTAAAGGCGCAGAATGAGGACGCGCATTACAGTGAGGATTTAGAGGAGCATATTGAAAGAGTTTCGTCGGGAGAAAACGGCGTAACGCCTGATGAGGATGATGACGGTGACGAATATCTGCCGCAGGCTATAGAGCTCGCGGTGGAGCTGGGGCAGATTTCAACAGCTATGATTCAGCGAAAGCTTAAAGTAGGCTATTCAAGAGCCGGACGAATTATAGATCAGATGGAAGAGCGCGGAGTTATTGGCCCGGCAAACGGCTCAAAGCCGCGTCAGGTTTATATAAGTCATGCCGATTTGGAAATGTAAATTTTATGGATAATGCGAACAGCCGAGTTTTTAGGCTGCTCGCTTTTCCGCTTTTTTATGCTTGGAGTATTTATCTTCGGCAGAAGCGAAATTGCCTGTGCAAATTTTTCCGCGCTATGATGCAAAACGCACATAGGCATAATAATCTCTTATTATCTGCCCTGTCGATAAGAGATTTAATTTATAAGCCGACACAGGGCGGAATGGAGATTATTGATGAAAAAAATAACGTCTTTATTTATCTGCATTGCGGTTATTGCTTCGTCCGTTTCAACCGCTTTTGCGCTTGGTGCGGAGAAAATAAACGATATGCTAAGCAGCACCGGAAAATATATTCTCGAAACCGTTCAAAACCCGACAGTAGCTTCAATTGGCGGTGAATGGGCTGTTATGGGTCTTGCAAGAAGCGGACTTGATGTGCCGGAGAGGTATTTTGATAAATATTATAGGGCAGCGGAGGAATATGTGAAAAGCTGCGGCGGCGTGCTTCACGACAGAAAATATACGGAGTATTCAAGGGTTATTGTTGCGCTTACGGCTATAGGCAAAAATCCCGAAAATGTCGGCGGCTATAATCTTCTGCTTCCGCTCGGCGATTTTGATAAAACCGTATGGCAGGGGATAAACGGCGCTATATGGGCGCTGATTGCGCTTGACTGCGGCAGTAGGCAAATTCCGCAAAATAAGGAAGCGGCAGTGCAGGCTACACGGCAGATGTATGTGGATTATATTTTAAATAATCAGACGGCGGACGGCGGCTGGTCTGTTTCGGGTGACAGTGCAGATGTTGATGTTACGGCAATGGCGCTTTGTGCACTGTCACGCTACAGCGAAAGAAGAGATGTTCAAAATGCGATTGACAGGGCGGTTAGCTTTCTGTCGGAAAATCAGAATGAAAACGGCGGATTTTCAAGCTTCGGTACTGAAAATTCAGAAAGTACGGCGCAGGTGACGGTGGCTCTTTGCGCGCTCGGATTAGATCTTGATGATGAGCGGTTTGTTAAAAAAGGAAACACACTGATAGACGCGCTTTCATCGTATTATATTCAGGGAAAGGGCTTTAAGCACACTCTCGATGACAATTACTCAAATCAAATGGCGACCGAGCAGTGCTTTTATGCGCTTGCAGCCGCCGCAAGAGCGCTTGACGGCAAAAACAGCTTATATGACATGAGCGATGTTGAAAAAAGTTCTGAAAATAATTCGTCGGGGCTTACGGATAAAAATCCCGATGTTCATGTGATGAGCGTTGTAAATCCGGGTAAAACATTTGCCGATATTGCGGATAACAAAAACAGGAAGAAGATAGAGGCGCTTGCTTCAAGAAATATAATAAACGGGAAAACGGAAAGCGGCTTTGATCCGGGCGGAAATATCTCAAGAGCGGAATTTGCGGCAATCATCGTGCGCGGACTCGGACTTCCTGAAAAAAGCGGCGCAAATTTTGAGGATGTCGCGGAGAGCGACTGGTACTACAGCTATGTAAATGCTGCGTATTCTTATGGAATTATAAACGGTGTTTCGCAAAATGAATTTAATCCGTCCGGCAGCATAACGCGCGAGGAAGCGGCTGTTATGACGGCGCGCGCGGCAAAGCTTTGCGGACTGAATACGGATATGGAGCTTTCGCAGGCACGCGATATACTTGCGGAGTTTACAGACTATGTAAAGGCGTCAGACTGGGCGTTTGAAGCTCTTGCTTTTTGCTGCAAAAGCGGAATTATCGGAAGTGATGAGATGGAGCTTATGCCGAAAGAAAAAGCACTGCGCGGAGAAATTGCCGCAATGCTTTACAATATGCTCGATCGTGCGGATTTGATTTGAAAAACACTAAATTCAGAAGCGGTAAGGAAAAGGTTAAATGATAAAAAAGTATAAAAATAAAATTATAATCGGTGCTGCCGTAATCGCCGTTCTTGCTTTTGTTTTTTGGTACGGCGGCAATGCACCTGATCTTCGGGGCTGGAATGCGGCGCAAAGCGAGAGCAGACAGGAAAGCCAAAGTGAGATGCCGAAAAAGACTGCTGCGTCGGACAATGAGAAAAAAGAGGAACCTTTGCAGGCTGCTCCGAGCGAGCAGGCAGCCGATGAGAGTCAGGCAGCGCCGAACGGACAAAATCCGCAAAGCGCACCGCCGGAGAACGCACCGCGTGAAAGTGCAAAGGATAATGCGTTATCGGGCAGTGCTTCGGAAAATAAAGAAAACGAGCAGTATTCTATCGAGCAGGGCATGAAAATAGACGAGGAAACGGGGAAGGATGAGCATATGACAGATCCTGTCCCGGCGGGAAATCCCGTCCCTGTTGAGCCAGAAAATGTTAAAATTTCAGATAAGGAAATGACCTGTACGCTTTCTGTGCGCTGTGACACGATTTTAAAAAATATCGAGTGGCTCAACAAAGAAAAGCTTGACCTAGTGCCGAGTGACGGCGTTATTTTTGCCGAAAGAACGGTTAGCTTTTACGAGGGCGAGAGCGTTTTTAATCTGCTTGTGAGAGAAATGAAGAAAAATAAAATTCATATGGAGTTTGTGAACACGCCGATTTATAACAGCGCATATATCGAGGGCATTGCTAATTTATATGAGTTTGACTGCGGAGAGCTTTCGGGCTGGATGTACAGAGTAAACGGATGGTTTCCGAATTACGGCTGCTCGCGTTATCAGCTTAAAGAGGGCGACCGCGTGGAATGGATTTACACGTGCAGCTTAGGCTCTGACATCGGCGGCGATTATTCTGCGAAAAACGGAAGATGATATAATGAGAGAATTTAAAACGTATCACCCTGTTGTGAATTTTGTGTATTTTGCGGCTGTAATTGTTTTTTCGTGCTTTTTTATGCACCCGATATGTCTTGCGTTTTCGCTTATATGCGCTTTTACATATTCGGTAATGCTTAAAGGGAAAAGCGCTGCATGGAAAAACCTGATGTATATGCTTCCGCTGATAGCGGCTTCTGCGCTTATAAATCCTGCGTTTAATCATGAGGGAGTGACTATTATAACATATCTTCCGAGCGGAAATCCGCTTACGGAGGAGTCGATTGTGTACGGCGTCTGCGCGGCGACTATGATTGCCGGCGTTATTTGCTGGTTTTCGTGCTGCAATGAGATTATGACGAGTGATAAGCTTATATATCTTTTCGGAAAAACAGCGCCGCATCTGTCGCTCGTTTTTTCGATGACGCTTCGGTTTGTGCCGCGATTTATTAATCAGTTTAAAACAGTTGCCGCGTCGCAGCGGGGTATAGGGCGCGATTTGTCCGACGGCGGTATTTTTGCCCGCGCAAAAAACGGACTGTGCATTTTATCGATTGTTGTGACATGGGCGCTTGAAAATGCGATTGAAACAGCCGACAGCATGAAGTCGCGCGGCTACGGATTGCCCGGCAGAACGGCTTTTTCAATATTTACATTTAATAAACGGGATAAAAAGGCACTTTTTTGTATTGCGGCTTTAGTTATATATATAATAGTCGGAGCGGCGGCAGGAAAGCTGTATTTCAGATTTTTTCCGTCCGTAAAGGGTGCGGATTTTTCGATTTACGGCGCAAGCGTTTTTGGTTGTTATATTCTGCTGTGTGCATACCCGATCATAACAGAGCTTATTGAGGTGAGAAGATGGAAGATTTAAAAATTGAAAGCCTAAGCTTTAAATATTCCGGCAGTGAGAAATATGCTCTTCAAAATATAAATCTGACAGTAAAACGCGGAGAATTTATCACAATCTGCGGAAAATCGGGGTGCGGAAAAACAACTCTTCTGCGGCTTTTAAAGCCTGCTATTGCTCCGTTCGGAAAGATTTCGGGGAATATATTTTCAGGCGGCGTGCCGCTCGGTGAGCTTGACGCGAGAGCGCAGGCGGAGCGGATAGGCTTTGTAATGCAAAATCCCGACAATCAGCTTGTGACGGATAAGGTTTGGCATGAGCTTGCTTTCGGCGCGGAGAGTCTTGGACTTACAAATGAAGTAATAAGAACAAGAGTTTCCGAAATGGCTTCATTTTTTGCAATACAGTCATGGTTTCATAAAAAGGTTACTGATTTGTCGGGTGGACAAAAGCAGCTTTTAAATCTTGCGTCCGTTATGGTAATGCAGCCGTCTGTATTAATTCTTGATGAGCCTACAAGTCAGCTTGACCCGATTGCAGCGCAGGAGTTTATAACCGTTCTTGAAAAAATAAACAGAGAAACGGGAACAACCGTTATATTAACTGAGCATAGGCTTGAGGAAGCGCTTGATGTAAGCGACAGAGTGATTGTTATGGACGGCGGAAAAATTATTGCCGACGCACCTGTGGGGAAAATAGGGGGCATGATAAAAAATCATGATATGTATTCGGCGCTTCCGTCGCCGATGAGGATTTACGGAGCGGTTGAAAACAAGGACGATTACCCGATTACCGTGCGTGACGGAAGACGATGGCTCGAGGATTATTCGCGGACTCATGAGCTTAAAGAGGAAAATATCCCGAAGCCTGAAAGCAGTGCGGACAGTGAAGCGGCAATTGAGCTGTCTGATTGTTGGTTCAGATATGAAAAAAATCTGCCGGACGTTATAAAAGGCTTAAATCTGAAAGTGAAAAAGGGCGAAATTTACGCGATTGTCGGCGGAAACGGAGCAGGGAAAACAACGGCTTTGTCACTTGCTTCGGCTCTTAACAGACCGTATCGCGGCAAGGTGTATATAAACGGCGGTGAAAGCACGCAGATAAAGAATTTGTGCGGCAGGATTGTCGGTGTGCTTCCTCAAAATCCGCAGACACTTTTTGTTAAAAAAACGGTTTATCTTGATCTTGCGGAAATGCTTTCCGATGAAAAGATAAGCGCAGAGGAAAAGAAAAAAAGAGCTTTGTCAATGGCGAGGCTTTGCCGCATTGATGAGCTGCTTCAAAGACATCCTTATGATTTGTCGGGCGGCGAGCAGCAAAGAGCTGCGCTTGCAAAGGTTCTTTTAAAGGAGCCTGAAATATTGCTTCTTGACGAGCCGACAAAGGGAATGGACGCACTGTTTAAGGAAAAGCTCGGCGAAATTTTAAAAGCGCTTAAAAGCAGCGGCGTTACCGTTTTAATGGTATCGCATGATATTGAATTTTGCGCCGAATATGCAGACCGGTGCGGAATGTTCTTTGACGGGAAAATAGTATCTGAGGATAGTGCGCGAAGCTTTTTTGCCGGAAACAATTTTTATACAACGAGCGCAAATCGAATGGCGCGCGGCGTTTTGCCGAGCGCTGTGACAGCTGATGATGTTATTTTAGCGTGCGGAGGAAATGTCAAAAAAAAAGAGAGAAATGCTGATGACTGCCTAAACCACCGCCCCGACGCGTGCGGAGAAAATATCCGAAAAAATGAGAAAAATGTACCTCACTTTGACGGATATAAAAAAGCGCCGACCGAAAAAAAATCGGTCGCAGATGAGAAAAAGCGCGTTCGCATTTTACCGGCAATTTTGCTTGCGACGCTGTTTATTATAAACTCGATTATGATATATAAGAAAGCGGAGCTTTTTCATCTTTCAAAGCAGGTAAGCCTTATTTTGCTTCAGCTTGCGGCAATTGCCGAAATATCCGGCGCTTTGTATTTCCTTTTTCCGCAGCACAAAGGCGATATAAATTCGGCTCTTACAATAAATTCGGATTACAGACCGACGGGGAGAGCGTCGGCAGGCGCGTTTTTGGCTTTGATTGCGATCCCTCTTACAATATATTTCGGTGTGTATTTCTTGGGCGACAGAAAATATTATTTTATCAGCCTTTTGATTATTCTTGAAGCTATGATACCGTTTTTTGCGGTGTTTGAGGGCAAAAAGCCCCAGGCAAGAGAAATTGTTATTATCAGCGCATTGTGTGCGCTGGCTGTGGCAGGCAGAGCGGCTTTTTATATGCTTCCGGAGTTTAAGCCCGTTGCGGCGATAGTTATAATTTCCGGCGTTTGCTTCGGCGGTGAGGCCGGCTTTCTTGTAGGTGCCGTTTCGGCATTTGTGTCGAATTTCTTTTTCGGTCAGGGAGCGTGGACTCCGTGGCAGATGTTTTCTTTCGGCATAATCGGCTTTTTGTCGGGTGTGCTGTTTGCAAAGGGCTTTTTAAGAAATACAAAACTTTCGCTGTGCATTTTCGGCTTTGTTTCGGTATTTGTGATTTACGGCGGAATAATGAACGCTTCATATGTAATTCAGTCGCAAAGCGGTTTGACTCGTGATATGTTTTTGGCGGCATATTTAAGCGGTGCGCCGTTTGACTTTATTCACGGCGCGTCTACGGCATTTTTCCTGTGGTTTATATCAGAGGAAATGATAGAAAAGCTTGAACGGATTAAAATAAAATACGGACTTATCAAAACAGAGCAATAACCGATTTGTATAAAAAATCAGCCGAAAAATTATATTAAATATCCGCCCGAAAATATATAATGTATATAAAATATATTACAGGCAGGAGAGAACTGATATGAAAAATAATTTTAGGCTTATTGAAAACTTAAATGTGCCGGATAAAAAAATTGATGCGGTGCTTGATACGGATACCTTTAACGAGGTTGACGATCAGTTTGCGCTTGCGTATATGATTAAGGCAAGTGATAAAATCAACTTAAAAGCCATATATGCGGCTCCGTTTTTTAACGGAAAATCAACCTCCCCGAAGGATGGTATGTGTAAAAGCTATGACGAGATTATGCATATTTTAGACATCATGGGCAGGGATGACTTAAAGCAGGTAACATATCGCGGCTCTGAAAATTATATGGAGAACGAGGAAAGTCCGGTTGACTCGGATGCAATGCGCGATCTTATTGAACGTGCAAGAGGATATACGTCCGAAAATCCGCTTTATGTGGTTTGCATTGCGGCAATTACAAATGTTGCGTCGGCGATTGTGGCAGCTCCCGATATTGCGGATAAAATCGTAATCGTATGGCTCGGCGGTCATGATATACATAATTCGGGCGGATGCGAAGAATTTAACATGATGCAGGATATTGCAGCTTCAAGAGTGGTTTTCAGCTCCATAGCTCCGCTTGTGCAGCTTCCGTGCAGTGGTGTAGTCAGCGCTTTCAGAATTTCCGAGCCGGAATTTAATTATTGGCTCAAAGGTAAAAACGCGCTGTGTGATTACCTTGTTGACATAGTTATAAACGAGCAGAAAGAAGTGGCGGGAAAGCCGTGGGCAAGAATTATTTGGGATGTGACCGCAGTGGCATGGCTTTTAAATGATGAAGACAAATTTATGGAGTCCTCTCTTATGCAGTGCAGAATACCGGAGCCGGATATGCGCTATGCAACAGATCCAAACGCTAAAATTATCAGATATGTAAATTACATAAAAAGAGATAATCTGCTTGAGGATCTGATCAAAAGACTTACAGCCGATTATTGATTTTTGCGCCGAAACCTGTTCGGCGAAATTCCGTATTTATCGGAAAACATTTTGGAAAACTGCGCACTGCTTGAAAAGCCGCACAAATATGCAATTTCGGTACAGCTTTTTTTGCTGCCCGATAGAAATTCGGCTGATTTTTCAAGACGCTTGTTTATCTGAAATTGTTTTGGTGATACGCCTTTTCCCTTTGAGAAAACATGACGGAAATGGTCGGGGCTGTATCCCGACAGCTTTGCCAGCTGATTGAAATCAATTGTCTGATTATAATATTCCGATATATACGATGAAATATAATCGAGTGATTTTACAGTCTGCTCTGCGGGCAAGCTGTAACGCTCGAAAAGCAGAATAATTTCCGCGAGCATATGAGAAATTAATTCCGAATAATTTTCGCTTTGCTCTGACGCTTCCTGAATAATCAGCTCCATCAGGCGGCATATTGTAAGGTGCTTCGGGATGTCATACGGAATTTCTTTTAATTTTGATTTCGGAAAATTCGGACAGTCAAAGCCCAAAAAAGAAACATCTCCGTCCGCAAAATGCATTTCGCTGTGAGGTGTGTTCGGATAAACGATATAAATTAAGCCGGGCGTGATGGTATAGGATTTTTCGTTTATAAAAAGCGAGCCGCTGCCCTTGTGAAAGTACACAAGCTCATAGCAATTATGAGTGTGACAGCTTACTTCAGCCGATTGCCTGCGGAATTGATGAGAGTAGAAAAAATTCAAATTCGGATTATACATTTAAAGCACCTCTATGAAAAACAATCTTAAAACAGGGCGTTTTGAAACGGGCTGCCGACAGGAATGTCGGCAGCCCTTGCTCGTTTAACGGAGATAAAAACTTTGGAGGTATCAGCCATTTAAGTTTTTATCAATCTGCTGAGGAACATCGGTAAGGTTTTTCTTAAGAAGCAGATATGTTTTGCCGCTGCTTATTTTAACGGCATAATTTCTGTCGTCATGCTCATAGTATTCTGCCGTTTCGGTGTGACCGTCATTAAACGTAAACGTTATGCTTCCGATCTGTGCACCGAGCTTACCATCCTCGTTTTCGGAGGTAAACATAATTCCGATTACAGACTGATAAATCTTTTTAAACGGGTCTTCTTCAACCTCGCTCCCGTTTACGGAATATTTTCTGCTGTCGTCCTTGCCCTCGATATGCAGCTTATAAACTTTTCCGAGAACATTATATTCAACGTCCGAAACATCATCAATGGAATAGATATGTATAAACTTATAAATATAATCAAACGGCGTAAATTTTTCAACAATATCGAGCAGCGTACTGTCAGTTGTAAACAGGGAGGGGTTGCCGTCATACATTGCGTATACGTTTCCTTTATCGTCGCGGTCGCCGAGCTTTATAACATGGTCGGTATCGCCGATTCGTATTTTAAACGTGTATTTCCCTATCCCGTATTTTTGCGGATTTGAAGCTTTATCCTCCGCAATTTCAACTGCGGTTATTCCGTTAAATCCCTCAAAGGCAGCTAAAAGCTTGTCGCTTGCCACATATTCATAAAACGGGTATGTCATAATAAGGTTTTCGTTTACCGTGCCGGAGAGCACATCTTCATCGCCCTTTTGCCGTATCTGCACGATTTTTTCGCCGTTTTTGTCTATTTCAAGCGACTGAAGCTCTGACGTCATATCAATTGACGCAATGCTTTTATCTTTAAAATAGTCGGCTCCTTCAAGATAGGCGGTGCAATAGTATGTTGAGATAACGTATAAATTATCATTTATAAGACAGTAATATCCGTCTGATGTCGGTGTTTTGTCGCCTATTTTTATAACAGCTGTGCTGCCGTCCGTTTTTTCTGAGGTTACTGTTGCAGCAGGGGTGGAAAGACCGTATTCACCGAGCTTATCGGCTGAAAAATCAAGCTTTTTCGTTGCCGTAAGCTTTTTAAGCGTTGTAACGGCGGAGCTTACCGAGCCGCTGCTGAGTTTAACATTTTCAAGACCGTTAATTGTATATCCGTCGTCTGCTTTAACAACCGTATAGCCACCCTTTTCATTTTCAACTCTAAGTGATTTAAATTCGTCCTCATTCAGCTCAAAGGCAACTATTTCCTCCGCTGCCTGCTCGGACGGCGCTGCTTCATCGCTTCCGGGCTCCCATTTAACCGCAAAATAATATCCAAATCCGAGCACGGCAATAGCGGCAAAAGCAATTATAATATTTCTTATAAGCTTTTTATTCATTATAAATACCTCCTGCGCCACCATACGAAAATGCCGATACCGATTATTATAATCGGAAGCACAAAGAGAATAAGAATTGTAACGAGCGTAGCGCCTGTCTGCGAAATATTAAGCGTATCGGGCGTTATCTGCTTTGCACGTATGTCGAGCGAGCCGGCGTTGTCTGTCATGTATGACGCGGCATTTAATATAAAGTCGCCGTTTGCATAGCTGCTTGAGGTTAAAATTCCGTCCATTTCAACAGAGTAGAGCGAGCCGAGAACAAACATTCTCGATGTGTTTTCCTCGTTATATTTTTCCGCCATAAGCGAAACAGTGAGAGGTCCGTCCGTGTCACCGTCGATTTTTGAGGATGACATGTTTGAAAGATCATTTCTTGCAAATGATTTTTCCGAAGATTTGAGAAGCGGTATAATTGTTGTGTGGTATACGTTGTTTTCCTTTGCGGTTATGCTTCTCGAAGCCGGTGCAACAAAGCTAAGCTTCTGCGATATAAGGCTGTTTGTAATATCGCTTTCTTCAAGTATTGATGTTGAGATAGCGCCGTATGCCGATTTTATAATATGGCTTGAATCGTTTTCGACAATATAGTCATTGTTTACGGTTATACCCCAGTCCGCCATGTATGAAGCGAGAACGGACGGAATATCCTTTCCCTGTTCGGCAACTATCATCATCTGACCGCCTGCGTCCGAGTAATTGTCGAGCTTGTCTATTTCAGCGCTTTCAAATTCTCTTGACGGAGCAGCGATAACAATGATTGAAGTGTCTGACGGTATTTCATCCGTCATAAGATTTATATCGCCGCATACGTAGCCCTCATCCTCAAACTGCGCTTTTAAATTCGTGCATGAAAATTCATCATGACCCTGCGTAAAGTATACCTTAACCGTCCTGCCGCTGCCGGTAACGTTTAAAAGTGCGCTTGTGAGCTTCTTTTCCATGTCAATTGAAACAGAATTTGTATAACTGTTCTGAGAATACATACTGTCAAAGGATATTACCTTGTATTTGTCGCCGCACGTTACAATTACGCTGCCCATGTTTACCGCTTCTCCGGCTGTTTCGTATTTTTTTACAAAGCTCGGGTCGCTGTATGGGTCTATATATGTAACCGTGAATTTATCGGACAGAGCCTTGTATTTTGAAAGATATTCCCTTATCATATTAACATAGTCGTTTGAAACATCCTCCGGAATGAGCGCATACACCTCAACGTCGCTGCCGAGATTTGACATAAGCTCCTTTGTCTGCTCCGAAAACTCATAAACCCTTTCGCGCGTGAGGTCTATTTTAAGCGGCTTTTTGCTTTGTATAACGCCAAGCACCAGATTTATCAGAACAACGCATATCAGCACTGCCGCAGTAGTTATCGCGGCATTTAATTTTAATTTGTTTTTCATGATTTTCTCCTTTCCTTCACCAAATCGGGTTATCATGCATAGCGTTTCTTTTCGATAACTTTCACCGTTAAAAACAGGAAAACAAATATAAAGCTTATAAAGAATACTATATTTGTTATGTTTAAAAGTCCTGCCGAAAAGTCGTTAAAGCGGTCGAAAACCGCAAGCGATGAAAAAACCGCGCTTACTGCCTTGTTTGATATTTTTGCCGCGATAAAGTCAAAGTAGCTGAGCAGAAGCAGAGCGGCAAAGGTGTATATTGCGGAGATAATCTGGCTTTCCGTGAGAGCCGAGATAAATATTCCGACAGCTATCAGCGAAGCCCATAAAAGTATAAAGCCGATATATCCGCCTATACATTCGCCGAGCGGCGGATCGCCGAAAATAAACAAAACCGCAGTCATAACGAGCGAAACCGCAAGTGAAATGAGAAAAACGCACAGTGCGGCAAAATATTTGCCGAGCACAATTTCGCTAACCTTAACGGGCGCTGTTAAAAGCAGCTGCTCTGTTTTTTTGTTCTTTTCCTCCGAAAACGATTTCATGGTTAAAATTGAAATGAGGAAAAGGAAAATAATATTAACGTTTGAAAACAGCGCCTTTACGTTTGCCGAAGCATACGCAACAGAGCCGTTTATAAAGAAAAACGCGCTTAAAAATATGTATACGCTCATAAAAACATATCCGATAGGGGATAGAAAATAGCTTCTTAATTCCTTTTTAAATATTGCTTTCATTTTCGTTTTTCTCCTTTTCGGTAGGATTTTCATTACTCTGCGCTTCGTCTTTTGACAGTTCGCTTTGCGTTTGTTCATCATCTGTCTGTGCGTTCGGTTTGTCGTCGGCAGCGTCCTCATGCACAGCAATACTGTCGTCCGTGTAATCTCTGAATACGTCCTCAATTGTGCGCGAGAGCGGAGTAAGCTCGATAATTACAATTCCGCTTCCGGCAAATGCTTTGAATATTTCTTCTCTTATATCGCTTTCCGACTGAATTATATATTCGCGCTCTGATGGCTTTTCGTATTCGCATCCGATAGACGAAAGAATTTTATCCGCCTCTTCCGAGCGTGCGGAAATAACAACCTTGAGCTTGTTTTCGCAGCTTCTTTCGAGGTTCTCCAAAAGATCGCATACGCGCACCTTTCCTCCGCTTATTATAACGACTTTGTTACACACGGCAGTAACTTCCTGGAGAATATGTGTGCTGATTATAACGGTGCGCTTTTCGCCGACAACCCTTATAACGTCGCGCATTTCTATAATCTGCTTCGGGTCGAGTCCGACTGTCGGCTCATCGAGTATGAGAATTTCGGGATCGCCTATAAGCGCCTGAGCCATGCCCACTCTTTGCTTGTAGCCCTTAGACAGATTTTTTATAAGCCTGTTGGCAACATGAGTTATTTTAACAAGCGACATACAGCTTAAAATATGCTGCTTTTTATCGAGAGTGCATTTTTTCAGCTCATACACAAATTCAAGGTATTCAAGCACGGTCATATCCTGATAAAGCGGCGGGATTTCCGGCAGATACCCGATTTTTTTCTTTGCCGATACCGGGTCTTCAAGCGTATTAATTCCGCAAACGCTTACGCTTCCGCTACTCGGTGACAAATACCCCGTTATAATATTCATTGCTGTTGATTTACCGGCGCCGTTAGGTCCGAGAAAACCGACAACATCTCCTTTGTTTACCGAAAAGGTTACATTATCGAGCGCTTTTTTGTTTCCGTAATTTTTACACAGATTACTTACTTCAAGCACTTTTTCATCGTGATTATCCAAAATACTTCCTCCAAACTGTTCAGATTTATAAATTTAATTATATCATATTTGCATATAAACTACAAGTGAATTTGCGGATTGTTCATAAAAACTTAAAATAAAATTGGAGATTTTCGTCAAAAAAATAATTTTTAATAAAAAAACACTTGATTTATCATAATATATATGATATACTTATTATATAATAGCTTTGGAGAATAGGAAAAGGAGCTGACAGCTATGGCAGATTTTAATGTTGATGATATGTTTGATAAAATAAAAAACGGTGCTTTCAGGGTTTCAAAAAGCGCGGGCAATTTTGCCAAAACAGCAGCGTCAAGGCTTGATTCCAAAACGCAGGAGACAAAACTGAAGTTTTCCGCGCGCGAGCTTGAAAACAAGCTTGACGGATATTACATTTCGATCGGAAAAGCTGTTTATGAGGCATATAACAATAATTCGGAGGCGGAGGACTTTTCGGAAACCTTCGGAAGAATTGACGCACTGAAAGAGGAGCTTGACGCGCTTAAGGGGCGCATTGCTGATTTGAGTGATACGGCGGTATGCGACCGGTGCGGAGCTTTTATAGGTAAGGACGATGCTTTTTGTCCGAAATGCGGAGCAAAAATAAAAGAAGATGAATAAGCTTTCAAAATTTTTTAACACTCTTAATGATTGGGGAGATATTATAATGGGAGAAAAAAAGCGTGACTTAAAGGAGATTATTGCGGCAGGGAAAAAGGTGTTTGCAAAGCTCAAGGACCATGCGGACGGGAAAATAATGTCCTATGACGGTGACGATTGCTATTATTCGGATATAGATGATTTTGAGATAACTCCGGAGGGATTTTCAAATCCTGAGGTTACGAATAATCACAAGGTTAAGAACACGTTTAAGGATATTGTGTCGGGCTTTACTCCGAAAAAAGAGGAAGAGCGTCAAGGCACGGCAGATGACAGTTCATCCGATGAGGATGGCGGAGAAAAGGCATTTAAGTATTATGAGCAGATTATGCATAAGCTTGACGGAATAAAGGATAAGAGCGCCGACGGTCTTGATGAGCTTGTTAAAAAAGCGGAGGGACTTTTTAAAAACTCGTCGCTTACAAAGGAGGAACTTGCCTCTGAAATCGACAGCTTAATGGTTGAGCTTGACGATAAGCTAAGCGTTATTTTGTCAAAGAGCACGCAGACAAGCGAGGCTGTTGAAAATATAAGCGCACAGTCGAAGTCTAACTTTGAGAAGCTCTCCGGTGCAATTGCAGATGTTTTGGATAAAACCGATAATGTGTTTAAAAACGTAACGGACGTTGAGAGCATTTTAAACAGCTCACAGCCGAAGTTTGACGAAATTCACGAAGCGTCGGTTATGATGAGCAAGCTTGTCGATTCCGTGTTTGAAATAAAAAGAGCAAACGCGAATATAAACGCAGAAATGGACGCTATTAACAGAAAGCAGCGCTTTATAAAGGTTTGGGGAATAATAGTCGGAAGCGTTGTCGGCGCGTGCGCTATAGCTGCGCTCGTTCTTCAGATTATATCATTTGCGCTTTAAAAGAGTGTCAGGCATGAGCCCGGCTTTCAAGGACGATAAGCTTGAATTATGCTTTTCAGACGGGGCGAGATTTTCTTTAGGTCTTTTGGCGGAAAATAAAAAAACGACAGACGGGAGCGATATTAAAATATATTGCTTCCGTTTATTATTTTGCGCATATCATGAGGATTATTTATCTGCAAAAAAATTATTAAAATTTTTATGCGGTTTCATACTTTGGAATGATGACAAAATTAAAAGAAAGTGGTAAAATAATATTATCGGCCGCTTCTTAAACGAAAATGCGGCGTAAAATCAGCTTTCGGGGAGAGAATATATGAAAAAAATTATTTGTCTTATATTAAGTTTTGCTTTGACTATTTCGGTCGTGCCTGCTTTGGCGGCGGACAATGCGGTGAAATTAGCCGGCGAGGGAATTTTTATTGATAACGATACGGAAAGCACGGTATGGGCTGACAAAAAGGGCGGCACACTTGTGTGGGATAAAGAGGCAAACACACTGACATTTAACGGTTTTAATTATGACTTTGCACAGAGAGTGGGAGATTATGGGTCGGACTTTTTAATAAGACCCGAATGCAGCATTATTTTAAACGGAGCAAGTGTAATTACAAGCTCCGCTAAGGCTATATACACAATGTCGCTTAACGGTGCAGTGATAAGCGGTGACGGAAAGCTGACCGTTTACGGCGCGAATCTTGAACCGGAGGATACTGCAAAGTATTTTCCTGTAAGTTGGAGTGCGTACAGCGCAGCGGTAAACGGAACATTTACATTAAACAGCGGAACGCTTGAAGCCATAGGCGGAACGATGAAATGCGACAACAAAGAGGACCTGTATGATTTTGCAAACAGCTCGACTGCAGCAGGCGTATGGTGTAACGGATTTGATACAATTCGGATAAACGGCGGAGAACTGATTGCAAAGGGCGGAACAACGTCGGGCAGAAAATACTACAATGAAAGCGTTGGCGTGAGTGTAGGCTGGGGCGAAAACAATGAGGGGTTAGTTATTTCGGGCGGCAGAGTGACCGCGAGCGGAAAGGATTACGGAACGTCCGGCAAGCTGACATTTCCGCAATACAGCGAGGGATTTTTATATGCTGTCGGTGAAAAGAGCGGCATTGACTGTTCAAACATTGGCGGGGAAGTTATTGCATGTGGCTCGACGGAGCTTAATGCAGACGAGAAGCGCGTTACCGGATCACTTTCAAGAGTTTGTACTTCTATAAGACTGTCTGACGATGAGAGCAGTACGAATTTTAAAAATTACTATAAATATACAACCGGCGGTGCTCCGGCAAAAACGATTGTTGCATGGCGCAATAACGAGCGCAAGCTATCAATTACCGATTTGGGTGCGGAGCTTTCTGAAGAAGCCGGCAGCGAGGTTTCGTATTCGCTTGTTACGAAAAATATCAAAGCGGAGGAAATTCCGCAAATTGAATGGATAGGCGATGCACCGAGCGGCATATCGGCAGCTTTTGCGGACGAAAAATTAATTTTTACATCTGAGGGAACCGCCAAAAGAGGTGTTTATACGTTCAAGGTTGCTTTCGGTGAGGGCGAAAAGAGAGTTGTATCGGGCGAGGCGGCGCTGTCGGTGGGCAGCTATGCGGCAAAGATTATCTGTAAAAACAAGCCTGACGAATATTTTGATACATTTTTTGAGGCGCTTGAAAATGCGGCGCTTTCCGAAAATGCAGGGTGCACACTTTTGATGTTTGAGGCGGTTTCGACAGAGGAAAACATAACGCTTGACGGCGATTTCACTTTGGATTTAAACGGCTATGACGTTACGTGCGGCGCTTTGATTATTCAAAACGGCGCAAGCGTGTGGGGCAAGGGAAATATCCCTGTCGGCAAAATCGGCGCAGGCGGAGAGGTAGGCGGCGGAACATACGGACTCCTTTTAACAACCGACGGCAAAACCATATACGACCATTTGACAGAGGACACGTTTTGTATTCAAAAAGATGACAGAAATGACGAAGATAAGTACTGGTATGAGCTTTCGGCGGTGGAAAGCATGGAAAACGCCGTTGTGCACCCTGTTTCGTTTAAGATAGATCCGGTTGCCGATGTGGAGACAAAAGCCGGATATAGCGAGATTAATGTGCCGATTAAATTACACGAAACGCCCTATTATGAAATGACGGAGTTTTGTATTGAAAAATTCATTATGATAAATGAGGACGGCAGTGAAACAAAGCTTGACGCTTACATATCGTACGGTAGTTTTTATGACAGTGTTTACAATAGTGACAGTAAGACTTATGAACGCTACTCTGTTAAGGATGTTACGAGATCCGGCAAAATTACCAAAGACGCATTTCCGGGAACGGGAGTTTATAAGGTATATGCGGTTATATCCGCATACCTCGACAAAAAGGAGGTTAAACTCGACTGGGGGACCGGTACGCTGCTTGTTGAAAAATATGTTACAAAGACGGAGCCGTTTGAAATTCGTATAGGAATATCAAAGCCTACGTGCGTAATTCCGGAAGATGCGGTTGACGAAGACGGCAATGTAAGAATGGGATGGAACATCTATTCGTATTATACATATACGGGTGCTCCTCAGCAGATTGTATATTCGACTCCGCAGGTGATCGGCGGCACTATGATGTATCGGTTTAATGAGAACGAAGAATGGACAGAGGAAGTCCCGACTGCGACCGAGCCGGGGGAATATACGTTCCAATGCCGCATTAAAGGCGATGACGGATATATGGATGTTCCGATGAGGGACGGACGCGCGGTTATCAATGCCGCTGTGCTCGCGGATAACTCATCAGAGACTTCGGGCAGTTTGATTAAAGACGACAAGTATTTTGTTCGTCTTTCGGACGCTTTGGCTGAAGCAATGAAGAAAGAAAATGAGGGGAAACTGCTCAAGCTGTATTATGCGGATAAAAACGGGTTTGCACTGGGCGGTGATACGAAAATAAAGCTTGGGCTTGAACACGCGGCAGCGGTCGGCGAAATTTCGCTTGTCGGTGCATCGCAGCTTACAGCCAAGTACGGCAAATTCGGCAATAAGATTACGGTTGATGAAAATGCGCACCTTCAAATCGACGACGGTGAATATTCGGGCATTATTGATTTATTAGGCGGCAGCGCTTCCGTTTCGGGCGGCACGGTAAACCAAATCAATCTCTCGAACACCGCGCAATTAGATGTGTCGGGCGGGGCGGTGAAAAATCTTGCCGCAAACGGTAAAAATGCGCGGATTTCGGGCGGAATATTTGAAAACATTACGGTTTCGGGCGGCTCGGTTTCTGATTTAGTAGCTGACGGCTATGCGCTGCAAGGCTCGAATGGCAAGCTTGTTAATATGTACACAAGTAAAATCTCGCAGACTGTCAGCGTGGTTTCGCACAATCATGATTTGGGCGATACCGGCACTTGCGCCTGCGGATATGAGTCAAAGGCAGTTGATTCGGACGGCGACGGCTTTGTTGAAATTTCAAATGCCGAGCAGCTGCAATGGTTTGCAGGTCAGATAAATTCCGGGAAAACGCTTAATGCGGTTTTGGCAGATGACATTGATTTGAGCGGCAAAAGCGTTATAATCGGTACAGAGAAAAATTCGTTTAAAGGCAAGTTTGACGGAAAAGGAAAGAAAATCACAAATTATGCATTAGCCGTGTCCGGCAATAAGCAGGGACTGTTCGGCGTGGTAAACGGCGGAGCTGTCGGCAATTTTACAATTTCCGGAACGATTACAATTGACGGAGTTTATACGCATATCGGCGGCGCTGTGGGAAATGCAAAGGGCGGCGCGGTAATTTCGGGCATTGTGTCCGATGTGAATATTTCCGGAAGCGGCGCTGCAAAGCACGTGGGCGGCGTTGTCGGCAGCTCTGAGAGCTTAGGCGGCGCGCTGACGATTAAGCAGTGCATATACAGCGGCACAATCAACCTGCCGAATGTGAATGACTGCGTGGGCGGCATTATGGGCTATGCAAATAACCTTGTTTCGATTTTGTACTGCGGCTTTACCGGCAGCGTTACGGGGCAGAAGGGCGGCTATGTCGGCGGCGTTTTGGGCTATGTCAACAATTCGAATTTCGGCGGTATTAAAAGCTCGTTTGCGGCAGGCAAAACAAGCGGGGCAGCGCTTGTCGGAACGGTCAGAGATTGCAGCGACAGCATTAAAAACTGTATGTATAGCGCGGAAATGACTCCTTTCGGCGGCTGGGGTGCGTCAAATCACAAGGCAACGCCCGTTAAGGAATGGAATAGCGGTAGCGCGGCATATATTTTAAACGGCGGACTTTATAACAACACATATATATGGCGGCAGACAATAGGCAAGGACGCTTTCCCGAACTTTACGGGCGATATGGTGTACAGAAACGGAAAAGACAGCTTTACGTCCGAAAAGCCGTCAGCGTTTGTATTCTTTGACGGCAGTACGATTGTTGCAGAGCAGATTGAACAGCCGTGCGTTTTGATTGCAGCAAGCTATAGCGGCAGCAGGCTGATTGATGTGAAAATAAAGGATATAAAAAGCAATGAGGAAATAGCTCTTGATGAGATGAATTTAAATCTTCAAAACGCATACCGCGTTAGAGCTGCGCTTTGGAACAGCCGCGAGTCTATGACTCCGATTTGCAAAATGGTGCAAATGAGCTTAAATTAATAAAAAACAAAGGCTGCGGGAAAAAGTCAATTGACTTTTTCCCGCAGCCTTTACTCTCATGTGTATTTTTTCTACGCTTTGGATTTTTTAACATTTCCTTAGGCGTGAGCCCAACTCCCTCATGCCTAAATTTTCAAGCGGCAGCAAGTGAGTAATTTAATGCTCGTTTGCAGCAGTTTTATTTTAATAAAGCAATCATTTCAAATCGTTTTTGTACCTTTAAGATAGCCCTTAACAACTCTCGAAACGCCGCACAAATCTTTTAAAATTTCGATTTTTTCAAAATTCGGCTTCATAAGCTCACTTACGCTTTCCGCCTGATTATATCCAACCTCAAAGGCAAGCAGACCGCCGCCGTTTAAAATTTTCGGTGCGGCGGAGCATATGCGCCTATAGAAAATAAGTCCGTCCTTTCCGCCGTCGAGCGCGCCGTGCGGCTCAAAGCAGCGCACGTTTTTATCAAGAGTCGGAATAACCGCGCTTTCTATATACGGCGGATTTGATACTATAATATCGTATTTTTTCTGCGGCACCTCGCGGAGAATATCGCAGCGGATAAATTCCGCATTAACATGATTTTCTTCTGCATTTTTGCGCGCCGTTTCAAGAGCGGCAGCGCTTATGTCAAGTAAATCCGCGCGGCATGAGATAAAGTGCGAAATTGAAATCCCGACGGCTCCGGAGCCTGTTCCTATATCGAGCAGGGAATATGTTTTGCTTTTATCTGCGCCGTTAATTACAGCTTCAACAAGTGTTTCGGTGTCGGGGCGCGGAATTAAAACGCTTTCGTCAACAAAAAACTTAAGCGACATAAACTCCGTGTAGCCTACAGCGTATTGAAGCGGATAACCGTTCGCAATTTTTTGCGCTGCGGCTACCGTTTTGACAAAATCCCTTATGTTTACCTCTTTTTTTCCGCCGAGTGCATAGTCGGTTGCGGATATACCGAGCATACCCGATATTAAAAGATATGTATCGCGCTCGGAAAGATATTTTTTAACATCCCTTTTTAAATCATCTATTACCATTTATCGTCGTTTTTATCCTCCGGAATAACGTTTTTGATTGATGTAATCGCAACCTCAAGCTGATGCTCGTCCGGCTCGCGCGTTGTTATTTTCTGAAGCCAAAGTCCCGGCTTTGTAAGCGCGGCAACAAATTTGTTTTTGCTTCTTCCGGCAAGCTTTATAACCTCGTAGGAAAGCCCGGCAACAACGGGAAGCAGCGCAAGGCGCATAAGAAGTCTCAGGAAAATTCCCGTTCTCGGCAGACATGAAAACAAAATTATGCTTATTATCATAACGAAAAGCAAAAAGCTTGTTCCGCAGCGCGGATGAAGTCTTGTGTATTTCATTGCGTTTTCGGGGGTGAGCTCATCTCCGGCCTCATAGCAGGCGATTGTTTTATGCTCCGCTCCGTGATATTCAAACACGCGCTTTATATCCTTCATTTGAGATATAAGAACCATGTATGAAAGGAATATAACCATTCTTACAATACCCTCCATAATACCTGTAAATGCCTTTGTCTGCGCGGAAAACAAAGCTTCAAGTCCGCGCGTTATAACGGTGGGGAGAAGAATAAAAAGCCCGACGCTCATAATAAGCGATACGAAAATTGAAAAGTAAATTACAATATCCTTAACCTTATCGCCGAATTTATCATCAAGCCACTTTTCAAATTTGCTTTCCTTTTCGTCCTCGTCGCCCTCAACGTCAACAAATTCCGCCGAATACATAAGCGCCTTAATTCCTATAACCATGCTCTCAAAAAAGCTTACGCAGCCGCGAATTATGGGCAGCCGCGCAAATGCGCTTTTCTTTTTTGTTCCGTTTGTGTCAACCTTAATCGCGATTTCGCCGTCCGGCTTTCTTACGGCAACGGCTGTTTTAAACGGGCCGCGCATCATAACACCCTCCATAACAGCTTGACCGCCGATAGACGTTATGTGTTCTTTTTTACTCATCATAATTTAAACCATCCCTTGTTAATTTCTTTTCAGTATCGGTGATATTTTTCTTATGTAGTAGCTGATAACCACCGATAAAAGTATATCATATGCCGAAAAAGCGGCTATGCATACAAAAATATTGAAAACATCTAATCCCATTCTTTTTGAAACAAACCCGATTAATGCCGATATTGCAGAAAAGTAAACAAGCTTTGCAGCCCATTCCCAAACAATATTGAGCTTTGTTTCAAAAAGTGATTTAACTGACGGATAATAGCAAAGCGCGCCGCTGAAAAATACCGACAGCACTCCGCCGAGTCCCTGCTTCGGCATTAACAGAGCGGCAATAATTCCGCTCGATATTCCGCAGATAAGCGAGGTTTTTCGGCTTTTACATTCGGCGCACGTAAACGCCGGCATACAAGAAGCTGCAAACGCGAACGCAAGCTTCATTGTCGGCAGTATGCACGCAAGATATAAAAATATGACCGAAAGGGCGCTGTAAATTCCGCCGAGCGTTATTTCCCTTGTTTTGTTCATCAAAAATCCCTCCGCATCAGCAGCACGGAATTAAATCTCCGCCCATACATTCGCAGCAACAGTCTGCACAAAGAAGATTTGTACATAAGCTGCATGGGTCGCAGCCGCAGCCGCTGTAGGATGTGTTCCAATCCCTGTACATATTGTTCCTCTGCGTAACATTATTAAGCGCCGAAACATATTCAAGATTGTTAGGCTCCATATTAACGGCAGTTCTCAGATAATTTATTCCCGAATCATACATTCCTCTTCCGAGCCTTGCAAGACCCATAAGGTAGTTCCACTCCGCAGTGTGCGGAAGCGATGAAAGCTCCTGCTCCGCCTCCGCAAACCGCCTTGCGTTAATCATCATGCGAACGCGCTGAAAGCCGCCGGCTCCCGAATAAGAGCCGGAACCGTTGTAGCTGCCCGAATAGCTTCCCTGATCGCTGTACGAGCCGCCGCTGCTTTTTGAGCGGCAGATCATGTCATACGCCTTGTTTATCTCCTTTAGCTTTTCGGCGGCAAGGTCGGCGAGCGGATTGTTTACATATCTGTCCGGGTGATATTTCTTCACAAGCTCCTTATACGCTTTTTTAATTGTTTCTTCGTCGGCGTTTTCGCTTACGCCGAGTACCTCATATGGATTCAAGCAGAACACTCCTTCAGTTTGTCAATTATCATATCCTGCTTCATGGGAAGCGAGATATAGAGTATATTTTCAATTATTTCTTTGTTTTTGTAAATTTTCATAAGCTCAAAGGC
Source organism: uncultured Clostridia bacterium (assembly GCA_934489015.1). Taxonomy (GTDB): domain Bacteria; phylum Bacillota; class Clostridia; order UBA1381; family UBA1381; genus RGIG9115. Next base: position 101,828 of record CAKSSN010000002.1, on the reverse strand, counting down.
GGATGACGCATTTTCGAGCGTAAATGTCAGCGGTGCGGCCGCGTTTTCCGCAGTAATAGTAATATGCTTTTTTATATCGCCGCCAAAGCCCGACAGATACGGATTAAATTTTTTCTTTTTAAAATCCTTTTCCATATCCGAAAGCGCGTCTATAACGTAAATCCATCTGCCTATGTTATAGCCGAGCCATGCGGCCTGCCTTTTGTTGTTTTCGGTAAAATCTGGCGAAAAAAGCTCTTCTGTGATTTTTGCAAAGCAGTCGGCGCAGATGTCAATATCTCCGCAGCCCTCCTTTTCAAGCTTTGAAAGCTCCGATAAATGCTTTTTTATCTTTTCCGCAAGCTCCGGCAGTCTTTTGCATGCCTTTTTGTAAGCTCTGCAAAAGAGTGCCATTGAAGCAAGAGAAATCAGGCTTTTGTCGTCGTGCCAGTCGTCCGAAAGCTTCAGGTAAAACAGAATAACGGAAGCGTCCGCCGCGTAGTCCACAGCCCTGTCGGATATAACCGACGTTCGCTTTGTTATCGGGTGCGCTATGCACGGAGCTGTTTTATATTCCGTTTTATCATTCGAGAGCGAAGAAAGAACGATTGCAAGAAATGTCATATCATAGCTTAGTCCGAGCCGCGCAATTTGCGAGCAGCGCTTTCCGACAGCTCTGCAAAGTCCGCAGTAATATGCCTTAAAATCTTTATAATGACGAACCTTAAGCTCGTCCGCATAAACGTTTACATAGCCAAACATACCTTTTCCTCCGATACATATAAGTATATAACGTATTTGTGAAAATTTCAACATATTTATACTAAAATTTAAATTATGTTTACATTTTTACGAATATAAATAATTTTCCGCACGCATAATAAGCTTAAAAGGGGTGCATGAATATGGATAAAAAAGAATATAAGGAATATGTTGAATCTATATCGAAAAAATCACCGATATTAAAAAACTGTCTGATGGCGTTTTTGTTCGGAGGAGCGATTTGCACGATAGGTCAGGCGATTTTAAATATGTACAAATCGTTTTCGCTTCCCGACGAGCAGGCGGCAGCGGCAACGTCGATAACGCTTGTGTTTTTCGGCGCGCTGCTTACGGGGCTTGACATTTATCCGAAAATGGCGAAGTATGCCGGAGCCGGCACAATTGTTCCGATTACGGGCTTTGCAAATTCGGTTGTTTCTCCGGCTCTCGAATCGCAAACTGAGGGGCTTGTTCTCGGAGTGGGAGCAAAAATTTTTACTATTGCCGGGCCTGTTATTCTTTACGGCTGCATTGCGTCGGTTGTATGCGGAATTGTGTATTATATTATGACGCTTGTTTAATAAAATCAGTCATAATTTTTCGGTGCGGCGAATAAAATATTATACAGAAAAAAATTATACGAAACGGATGGATATGAAAATGTATGATTATGAAGCACTGAAAAAACAAATATACGAGCTTAATCCCGTTGCAACGGAGGTTGAGGAGATAGGCAGGAGCGTTATGGGCAGAAGCATTTACTGCCTTAAAACGGGCAGAGGCGAAAAAAAGCTTGTGCTTACGGGGGCGCATCACGGGCTTGAATATATAACGAGCATGTTTTTAATGAAATTTTTAAAGGAATATGAAAGCTCGGCGATTGAAAACCGCGATATGTTCGGCAAAAGCGCGCGCAGCTTTTTCTCCGAAATAACGCTTTATGTTTTGCCTATGGTAAACCCTGACGGCGTTGACATAGCCGTAAACGGACTCGATATAACAAACGAATATCACCGCCGCCTTATAAGTGCGGTCGGTATTCACAGCTTCCGCCATGTATGGCAGGCAAATGCGCGCGGGGTTGATTTAAATCATAATTACAATGCGCTTTGGCAGAGCATTATAGAAAAGCCGGCGCCGACGCTCTACGGCGGAGAAAGCTTTGAAAGCGAGCCGGAAACGGCGGCGGTATGCGCTTTTTTAAGAAAAGTAAGGGCGGATATGCTCGTATGTTTTCATTCTCAGGGCGAGGAAATTTATTATGATTTTGACGGCTGCGAGCTTCCGGAAAGCAAGACTATAGCGGAGCATATGGCGGCTGTGAGCGGCTACAGCGTTAAAAGACCGCAGGGGACAGCGTCTGTTGGCGGCTGCAAGGACTGGTTTATCCGCGAGTTCGGAAAAGTCGGCTTTACGGTTGAAATGGGAAAGGGAAAAAATCCGCTTCCGGACAGCGAGATAGAAAAAATATATCCCGAAAATGCGCGGATAGTTTTTTCATGCATGGAGGATTTGGCGCAGACGAAAAAATACTGTTAAAATTTTTGTTGTCATTTCGGTAATTTTCGGCGATTTGTCGATATTGACGGTGCATACTTGACAAAAAAGAAAAAAGCTGATAAAATGTTTTTATAAGCAACGGCGCTTTGTTAGGGGAGCAGTATGTTTTCCGAAACAGGCGCTTTTTATTTGGTTTTTTGAAAGGCGGAGTGATTTGATGTCTGATATACATGAGGAGTGCGGCGTTTTCGGCGTATATTCCGATAAGAAAATTAAAATTGCAAACATTGTCTATTACGGTCTTTATGCGCTTCAGCACAGAGGGCAGGAGGGTTGCGGAATATCGGTCTGCTCGGACGGGAATTTTACCTCATATAAGGATGTCGGACTTGTAAGCGATGTTTTTTCAAAGGATATAATTGAGGATTTTCCGTGCGGCAGTATGGCGGCAGGTCATGTCAGATATTCAACCACTGGAAAAAACGAGCGCATAAACTGTCAGCCCATTGAGGTAAATCACCGTATGGGCAAGCTTGCAATATCGCATAACGGAAACCTTTCAAACGCATATGAATTAAGAAGCGCGCTTGAAATGTCGGGAGCAATTTTTCATACGACGAGCGATACCGAAATTATAGCGTATATCATAACTCACGAGCGGCTCACAAGTCCGTCTGTCGAAGCTGCGCTTATAAGCGCAATGTATAAGCTCGACGGCGCATATTCGCTTGTTGTTATGTCGGAGGATAAGCTGCTTGCGGCGAGGGATAAATACGGTTTTCGTCCGCTTTGCTACGGAAAAAGGGAGGACGGAAGCTTTGTTATAGCCTCCGAAAGCTGCGCGCTTGAAGCTGTCGGAGCGGAATTTGTGCGCGATGTTTTGCCGGGCGAGGTTGTTTCATTTGATAAAAGCGGCGTTCATTCCTATACGGCTCACTGCGCAAAAACAAAAAAGAGCAGCTGCATATTTGAATATATTTATTTTTCGCGTCCCGACTCGGTAATAGACGGAGCGAGCGTTCATGAAGCAAGGCTAAGAGCGGGGAGAATACTTGCCGAGTGTTTCCCGGTTGATGCGGATGTTGTAATCGGCGTTCCGGATTCGGGAATTGATGCGGCAATAGGCTATGCGCAGCAGTCGAAAATTACATACGGACTCGGATTTATAAAAAACAAGTATATAGGAAGAACATTTATATCTCCTCAGCAAAACGACCGCGAAAATAAGGTGAGAATAAAGCTGAGCGTAATTAAAAAAATAGTTGAGGGCAAGAGAGTTGTTTTAATTGACGACTCAATCGTTCGCGGAACTACAAGCGGACAGATTGTTAAGCTTCTTCGTGAAGCCGGAGCAAAGGAAATTCATATGCGCATTTCCGCACCGCCGTTTTTAAAACCCTGTTATTACGGCACGGACATAGATTCGTGCGAAAATCTTATAGCCTGCAAACATTCGGCGGAGGAAATAGCCGAAATTCTCGGCGCGGACAGCCTTTCTTTTCTCCCGATTGAAAAGCTTAGGGATTTGATTGATGATGACGGCTATTGCAGCGCGTGCTTCGGCGGAGAATATCCGACCGCAATATCGCCGCATATAAATAAAAGCAGACTTGAAAATTAATAAATTTTAAATTTTAAAAAATTTTTTCTCAAGGTCTTGATTTTGTCGGTAAAATATGATAAAATAAATGTATATTGATAAAAGGGGTATGTTAAAAATGCGCCTCTTAAAATTATTTTTTGTGAGATAAAAATGAGAAATATTAAGCTGACAATCAAGTTTAACGGCAGCCGTTACTGCGGCTGGCAAATTCAAAAAAACGGTATAACCGTTCAGCAGCGGCTCGGCGAGGCTGTAAGCGCCGTAACCGGTGAAGCACCTAAGCTTATCGGCTGCGGCAGAACGGATTCCGGCGTTCACGCAAAAATGTTTTGCGTTAGCTTCAAAACGGAAAGCGCTATTTCGGCGGAAAAACTTCCTTACGCTCTTAACGCACATCTGCCGGAGGATATTGTGTGCACCGAAGCGCTTGACGTTTCGGAGGATTTTGACGCGTGTAGATCGGCAAAGAAAAAGCATTACACCTATCGCATTTTAAACAGCGGAATTTCCGATCCGTTTCTTTATCCGTTTGTATATTCTGTTAAATTTCCACTTAATGTTGAAAAAATGAAAAAAGCGGCGCAGTATTTTGTCGGAACGCATGATTTTGTCGGGTTTGCATCGGCAGGCTTTACCGTTAAAACAACGGTAAGAACGATTTATTCTCTCGATGTTGAAAAAAAAGGCGATTTTGTTACGATTGATGTTGTCGGAAACGGTTTTCTTTATAATATGGTAAGAATAATTGCCGGAACGTTAATCGCTGTGGGCAGCGGAAAAACGGATAGCGAGGAAATAAGCGGCATTATCGCGTCGGGCGAGCGCAGCCGTGCGGGGATAACGGCACCGGCAAAGGGCTTGTGTCTTACGGAGGTTATATACTAATGAATGAAGATATATTCGGAAATGAAGATGATTTTGCGCCGATTAATAATTCGGGCATTGAAAAAGATGATTTTGAAGCGGCGGAGGATAATGCGACCGAAGAGCCGGACGAGGCCGGTAATGATGCAGAGGCGGCTTTTGACGGCGCAGAGTCTGAGGAAAATGCTGAAAATGAGCAAAGTGAGAGTGCACTTTCATTGCCTGGCGGCGTTTTGGTAAAGGAGCCGGAAAAAGAAATTTCAGAGCCTGAGGAAGAGGGCGAAAAAAAGAAATTTCATGTGTTTCGGTGGCTTATGTGCGCTGTTTTTGTATGGATAGTTTTGACATTTTGCTTTTCGGACGGATTTTTTGCAAGCAGATACAGAGAAAATTTTAAAAATAATATTTCCATGATTGACGATAAGCTCGGCATTTCAAAAAGTCTGTCGAGAATGAGCGGCAAGGATGATATCCTTAAAAAGAAAGAGGATAATATGGCAAAGGGTACAACGTATGACAACGAGTCATATCTTTTGCCTTATGAAAATGCCGGAGAAGCCGCTTACGGAGTGATTGACGGTCAGCTTTGCGCCGCAAAGTCAAACAATATAGAAATTTTTGCGTCTGACGGCAGCAAGGTGTGGGAAAGCGCAACGAGCGTTGTAAACCCGATAATGAGCGTTGAGGGAAAATATATTGCAATCGGCGAGAGCGGCGGAACGAAAATAAATCTTTTTGCCGATAAAAAGCTTGTTTTCTCGGCGGACTGCCAAAATGAAATTTTAAATATAAATGTTTCCGCAAACGGCGACGTTGTCGCTGTGACGAAAAAAGAGCTTTATAAGGGCGCGGTTGAGGTCTACAATAAGTCCGGAGAGCAGGTGTACGGCTGGGTTTCGGGTAAGGATACGATAGTCTGCGCGGATATATCGCCGTCGGGAAGGCGTCTTGCCGTCGGCTTTATAGATACGTCCGCTGCCGTTAAGGGAAGCATACAGTTTTTTAATATAAAAAACGAATCAAGCTATAAAACCGTAGAAGTACCCGATACGGTTATATGCAGCGTGGACTACAGCGGCGAAACGCTCAGCGTGCTCGGAGATAACAGGTTTATCGGGCTCGGAACAAACGGATCTGTTATGTGGGACGAGACGTATCCGGACGGAAATCTTCTTGCATATGCGTTTGACGAAAACGGAAACAAGGCTTTGCTTACGGAGAAAAACAATATTCCCGTGATACGCACGTATTCAAAGGGCGGCGGTCTTAAAAATGAAATTTCGACGGAGGATTTGCCGGATTATATCGGAATTTCAGGCTCTGCCGTTTTGTATAACAATGCGAGAATGATATGCTTCGGCAAGGGATCAAGGCAGAAAAAGTTCCCGGCTTCAATGGACGTGAAGCGCCTTATTGCCGTAAGCGGCAATTCATTTGCGGTTATTTACAATAACAGTATAGAATTTTTCAAATCATAAGGAGAGTGGTTTTTTTGAGTTTATCTGTCGGATTTGACGCGGCGGCAGTGCTGATAATTGCAGCTTCGGCAATTATTATGTCAAGAAAGGGAATAATAAAGAGCGTGTTTCGCATACTGTCGATAATAATTACAATTGCGGTTGTTATGACTTTTTCGGGAAAAGTGTATGATTATTTTGATTATACGGCAGCTGCATCTAAGGTTGACGCGTATGTGCAGAATATTCTTATAGGTAAAAACGAGCAGACGGCCGAAAATGCGGGCGAGGAGAAAAATGACGCTGCGCAGTCGCTTCCGGAGTATATTTACAAGCCGGCGGAAAACGCGGCTCAAAGCGTAACCGTCAGCGCGGTAAGCGATACGGTTAAAAAAATGATTTGCATTATCGCGCTTTATCTTGTCTGCCGAATACTTTTGTTTCTTATATTTAAGATTATCGAGCTTATATTTCATCTTCCGCTTCTGTCACACGTAAATCATCTGTTCGGCGGAGCGGTCGGGCTTATTTCGGGATTTTTTATTGTTTTTATGCTTTGCGCGTTATTATCCTTTGATGTTGCAAATGCGGAGATAATCGGGCAGGCTATGGACAAAACCTACATAGCAAAATATTTTTACGATAAAAATTTACTTATGTCGCTGCTGCTTCAGGTACAGCTTTTAAAGTAAAATGTGTTTTATAAAATTTATTCATAACAGAAGGAGATGCATTCATGCAGGAGGAAATATCACTTGAAAGAAAGACAAAGGAGGAGCTTAAGCAGATTGCTTTAGGTCTTGGAATAGATAAAATTTCGGCTCTTAAAAAGGGTGAAATAATAGAAAAAATAGAAGCGGCACGTGCAGAGGCGCAAAAGCGCAGCGAGGAGGAAAAGCCGAAAAAAAGAGAGCGTCCGAGTGATGCTGTTGAGGTTCACGGCGTGCTTGACGTTATGAGTGACGGGTTTGGTTTTCTGCGCTTTGAAAACTACAGTCCGAGCTCGCAGGATATTTACGTTTCGCCGACTCAGATAAGAAGATTTAATCTTAAAACGGGTGACGAAATTGTAGGCGATGCAAGACCGTCAAACGATGAAGACAGATATTCTCCGCTTCTTTTTATAAAAAGCATAAACGGCGACGGCATTGACGCGGTTTTCAAGCGCCGTCCGTTTGAAAAGCTAACACCGATTTATCCGAAGGAAAAGCTTTGCCTCGATACAGGCGACAGAACAAGGCTCGCTTCAAGGGTTATAGATATAATCGCGCCTGTAGGAAAGGGACAGCGCGGAATGATTGTTGCTCCGCCGAAAGCCGGTAAAACAACAATCATAAAGCAGCTTGCTCAGTCGATTTCGGAAAATTACCCCGAAATAAAGCTGATTGTTCTTTTGATAGACGAGCGCCCGGAGGAGGTTACGGATATAAAAAGGTCGGTTGACGGAGATGTTATATACTCAACCTTTGATCAGACTCCGGAAAATCATTGCAGAATTGCGGAAATGGTTTTGGAGCGCGCAAGCCGTCTTGTTGAGCAGAAAAAGGACGTTGTTGTTTTACTTGACTCGATAACAAGACTTGCAAGAGCGTATAACCTGACGGTTACGCCGACGGGAAGAACGCTTTCGGGAGGTCTTGACCCGGACGCGCTTATTAAGCCGAAGAAATTTTTCGGTGCGGCAAGAAATATCGAAGAGGGCGGAAGCCTTACCATTTTGGCAACGGCGCTTGTTGAAACCGGCAGCCGCATGGATGATGTCATATTTGAGGAATTTAAGGGCACGGGTAATATGGAGCTTAAGCTCGACCGCTCACTTCAGGAAAGGCGGATTTTCCCGGCAATAGATATATTAAAGTCAGGTACGCGCCGTGAAGAAGATTTGCTCACGGAGGACGAAATTAAAACGTCGCGCATTATGCGCCGCGAGGTGTCAAAGGCTAATTCGATTGAAGCGACAAAAACGCTTTTTGAATATTTTAAAAATACCAGAGATAATAAAAGCTTGTGTGAAATTCTCATAAACCATTTTACAAAATAGCCGAAATACAAAAGTGAATAAAATAATTTGCGTTTTTGTATGAAAATTTGTCATAATCACTGTTGACAGTCTTTTTCATGTTTGGTATAATTAAATTAGATGATTTGCTTTTGCATTTCTGAAAGAAAAAAATAAACCGTGTGCTTTTTGCGACTGACGGATAAGCGGATAACCGCGTGAAGCAAAAAGTGTGTAAATGTCGACCGTCTGGGCAGCGCTGATCTTTGAATATTTTTCGGGATAGCTCTGCCCTTTTTATACGGCCGCAGATGTGACGGCCAAAATGACCGAAGGGAGCGATTGCTTATGAAAAAAGCAGCGATAATAATGGGCAGCAATTCGGATCTGCCTGTTGTTGAAAAAGGATTTGATGTATTAAAGGAGTATGGTGTACCGTTTGAGGTTCATGTTTATTCGGCTCACAGAACTCCGGAGGAGGCAAAGGCGTTTTCGAAAAATGCACGTGAAAACGGATTCGGCGTTATAATTGCGGCTGCCGGAAAGGCGGCTCATCTCGCAGGCGCTATTGCCGCGAACACAACGCTGCCGGTTATCGGAATACCTGTTAAGGCTTCCGTTCTTGACGGCATGGACGCACTTTTGTCAACAGTTCAGATGCCGCCCGGAATACCGGTTGCAACGGTTGCCATTGACGGTGCTAAAAATGCGGCGCTGCTTGCGATAGAAATGCTTGCAATTGAAGATAAGGCTTTGGCAGCGCTCCTTGAAGAGAAAAGAAGCGAAGCAAAGGAAGCTGTATTAAAGGCGGATAAGGAAATAACGGAGAAATTCAGCAGCAGATAAATATATTAATCATGGGAGGAATTTAATCATGGAAAAGAAAGAACAAATGTATGAGGGTAAGGCTAAAAAGGTTTATGCAACAGACGATAAGGAGCTTTGCATTGTTTCCTATAAGGATGACGCAACTGCATTTAACGGCGAGAAAAAGGGAACAATTCTCGGAAAAGGCGTTATAAACAACCGCGTTACAAATCATCTTATGAAGCTTCTTGAAAAAAACGGTATTCCGACGCATTTTGTTGAGGAATTAAACGACCGCGAAACGCTCGTAAAAAGAGTTTCAATCGTACCGCTTGAGGTTATAGTGCGCAACATTGCGGCAGGCTCACTTGCAAAAAGACTCGGTCTTGACGAGGGCGTAAAGCTTAAGAAAACAGTTCTTGAGTACTGCTATAAGGACGACGCGCTCGGCGATCCTATGGTAAACGAGTACCATATTCTTGCAATGGAGTACTGCACAAAAGAAGAGCTTGACCTCATTGCAGAGTATTCACTTAAAATAAACGATATTTTAACGGAGTATCTTAAAGAGGTAAATATAGAGCTTATCGACTTCAAGCTTGAATTCGGCAAAACAAGCGACGGAAAAATTGTTCTTGCAGACGAAATCTCACCCGATACGTGCAGATTTTGGGACAGCACAACTCACGAGAAGCTCGATAAGGACAGATTTAGACGCGATCTCGGCGGCGTAGAGGATGCTTATCAGGAAATAATGAAAAGACTTTTGGGTGAATAATACATATTGACGGGCGAAAAAAGCCCGACTGAAATGTCATTGAAAGGAGCTATATCTCAGCATGGGAGGATTTTTCGGAGCAGTATGCAAGCGTGACGTAATTTCCGATGTGTTTTTCGGTACGGATTATCATTCGCATCTCGGAACAAGACGCGGCGGAATGGCGGCTTATGACAGGGAGCTTGGCTTGCAGAGAGATATTCACAATATAGAAAACTCGCCGTTTCGTACAAAGTTTGAAAAAATATTTGACGAAATGAAAGGCACATCGGCAATAGGTTGTATAAGCGATACAGACCCCCAGCCGCTCTTAATTCGTTCAAATCTCGGCGTGTACGCGATTGCGATAGTAGGCGTTGTAAACAATTCCGAGAAGCTTATAGAGGACTACCTCAATTACGGTAGCGGACATTTTGTTACGGCAACGGGCGGTCAGGTAAACTCGGTTGAGCTTATTTCTGCGCTTATAGACCAGAAAAGCGATTTTGTTTCGGGTATAAAATTTGCGCAGAGAGTTATAGAGGGTTCGGCTTCAATTTTGATTTTGAAGGCTGACGGAAGCCTTATTGCAGCGCGCGACAGGCTCGGCAGACTGCCGGTTCTGGTCGGCAAAAGCGAGGACGGATACTGCGTTTCGTTCGAGTCGTTTGCGTATAAAAAGCTTGGCTATGAGGATGAAAAGGAGCTCGGACCGGGAGAGATTGTTTCAATAACGGCGGATAAAATGACTGTTCTTTCTCCGCCCGGAGAAAAAATGCGTATTTGCTCGTTCCTTTGGTCATATTACGGCTACCCGACATCGAATTACGAGGGAGTAAACGTTGAGGTTATGCGCTGTCAAAACGGCAGAATTATGGCGCAAAACGATATGGAAGCGAAAAATGCCGAAAATATTGATTATGTGTGCGGTGTGCCGGATTCCGGAACTCCTCATGCAATAGGCTATGCAAATGAGAGCGGTGTGCCTTTTGCAAGACCGTTTATAAAATATACTCCGACATGGCCGAGAAGCTTTATGCCCTCGCATCAGACGGACAGAAACAAGATAGCGAAAATGAAGCAGATACCCGTTCATGAGCTTATACAGGATAAGTCGCTTTTGTTTGTTGACGATTCGATTGTTCGCGGAACTCAGCTTAAGGAAACGGTTGATTTTCTTTACGAAAACGGTGCAAAGGCTGTTCATATGCGTTCGGCGTGCCCGCCGATTATGTACGGCTGCAAGTACTTGAACTTTTCACGTGCAACGAGCGATATGGAGCTTATAGCAAGAAGAGTTATAATGGAGCTTGAGGGAGAAGAGGGCTTTAAGTATATTGACGAATATGCCGATTCCGGGACGGAGCGCGGAAAAAATTTGAGAAAGAAAATCTGCGAAGATATGCATTTTGACTCTCTTGAATTTCAGTCGCTTGACGGACTTATAAAGGCGATCGGAATTGAGCCGTGCAAGCTTTGTACATATTGCTGGAACGGCAAGGAATAAAAGTTTGCCGAAAAAGAATATTGAAAGGAATTATAAATATGAATACATCTTCAAAATCGGACAGCTATGCAGCGGCAGGAGTTGACATAACAGCCGGCTATAAGGCGGTTGAGCTGATGAAGGAGCATATAAAAAGAACGGGAGCGGCTTCCGTAATCGGCGGCTTCGGCGGACTTTTTGAGCTTGATATGACGGGAATTACAAAACCTGTTTTAGTCAGCGGAACGGACGGAGTGGGAACAAAGCTTAAAATGGCGTTTCTTCTCGACAAGCACGATACGGTAGGTATAGACTGCGTTGCAATGTGCGTAAACGATATAATCTGCTGCGGAGCAAAGCCGCTGTTTTTCCTCGACTATATAGCCTGCGGAAAAAATTATCCCGAAAAAATTGCTTCAATAGTTTCCGGAGTGGCAGAGGGCTGCGTTCAGTCGGGCTGCTCGCTTATCGGCGGCGAAACAGCGGAAATGCCGGGCTTTTATCCTGAGGACGAATATGACCTTGCAGGCTTTTCGGTCGGCGTTGTTGACAAAAGCAAGGTGCTTGACAACAGCACCGTTAAGGAGGGCGACGTTTTGATAGCTCTTGCTTCGAGCGGTGTTCACTCAAACGGCTTCTCACTTGTAAGAAAGGTGTTTGAAATAGGCAAAAGCGACAGGATTTATAAGGAGTTTAACGGCTCTACAATAGGCGAAACACTGCTTACTCCGACAAAAATTTACGTTAAGTCTATGCTTGCACTTTTTGACAGCGTAACCGTCAAGGCGGTTTCTCACATAACGGGCGGCGGCTTCTATGAAAATATTCCGAGAAGTATTCCGAACGGCTTTTCGGCAAAAATCGAAAAGAAAGCGGTTAAAATTCTTCCCGTATTTGACCTTATTGCTTCTGAGGGAAAAATTCCGGAGCGCGATATGTTCAATACGTATAATATGGGCGTCGGAATGAGCGTTGTCGTTTCAAAAGAGGACGCAGACAAAGCGCTTGAAATATTAAATGCAAACGGTGAGGATGCGTATATAATCGGAGAAATCACAAAGGGTGAGGACGGAGTGATTATATGCTAAAGGCGCGCATTGCCGTTTTGGTATCGGGCGGCGGAACAAACCTGCAGGCGCTTATTGACTCTGAAAAAATAAAAAGCGGAGAAATAGTGCTTGTTGTTTCAAACAATTCCGGCGCTTATGCGTTAAAACGAGCGGAAAAGGCAGGAATTAAAACGGCTGTTATACAGAAAAAAGGCGTAGAGCAGGCGGAGTTTGAAGAAAAGCTTTCGGCGGTGCTTGAGGAAAATAAAATTGATGTTATCGTTCTTGCCGGGTTTATGTGCATTTTAAGCGGCAACTTTACTTCAAAATATCCTGAGAGGATTATAAACGTTCATCCGTCGCTTATTCCGTCTTTTTGCGGCAAGGGCTTTTACGGCTTGAAGGTTCACGAAGCGGCGCTTGAATACGGCGTTAAGGTTACCGGCGCAACGGTGCACTATGTAAACGAAGTGCCCGACGGGGGAAAAATTATACTTCAAAGAGCTGTCGAAATAAAGGACGGCGACACTCCGGAGCTTTTGCAAAGGAGAGTTATGGAGCAGGCGGAATGGATTTTGCTTCCGCAAGCGGCGGAGCTTGTCTGCAAAAAAATCTGCGAGGGAAAGGAATAAAATAAATGAACGTATACGAAACAAAAACGGTCGGAGAGGCTGTTTCGGGAAATTCATATGTGGGTCGCGGAATTGTTATAGGCAAATCGGAGGACGGAAAAAATGCTGTCTGCGCATATTTCATAATGGGCAGAAGCGAAAATTCGAGAAACAGAATTTTTGTCAAAAACGGCGATGAGATAATAATTCATCCGTTTGACGCGTCAAAGGTTGAAGATCCGTCACTTATAATTTATTCACCTGTCAGAAAAACAGGAAATAAAATTATTGTAACAAACGGCGATCAGACAGACACGATTTATGACTTTATAAATGACGGCAAAAGCTTTGAGGACGCGCTTAAAACGCGCGAATTTGAGCCCGACGCGCCAAATTTCACGCCGCGCATAAGCGGAATAATGGAGTTTTCGGAAAATGATTTTACATATAAAATGAGCATTTTAAAAAGTGCGGACGAAAAGGGAAGCGCGTGCAGCAGATATACGTTTGATTACCCATCGCTTTGCGGAGTGGGCAGCTTTATTCATACATATGTCACGGACGGAAATCCGATCCCAACTTTTTTGGGCGAGCCGGAGAGAGTAAGTATTCCAAACGATATTGACGAGCTTTTCGGCGATATATGGGACAACCTCGATAAAAACAATAAAATTTCGCTTTATGTGAGATATATCTCCCTTGAAAACGGAGAAATGCAGGACAGAATGGTAAATGTGAACGAACATAACGCATAAGGAGGATATTGATGAAAGAATTTGAACTCAAATACGGCTGTAATCCAAATCAGGTGCCGGCAAGAATTTATATGGAAAACGGCGAATTGCCGCTTGAAATATTAAACGGCAGACCGGGCTATATCAATTTTCTTGACGCGCTTAACAGCTTTCAGCTTGTAAAAGAGCTTAAGGCGGCAGTAGGTATGCCGTGCGCTGCATCGTTTAAGCACGTAAGCCCGACTTCTGCGGCTGTCGGAAGAAAGCTTGATGATAAGCTTAAAAAAGCTTGCTTTGTTGACGATATAGAGGGACTTGACGAGTCGCCGCTCGCCTGCGCATATGCAAGAGCAAGAGGAACGGACAGAATGTCGTCCTTCGGTGATTTTATTGCGCTTTCGGATAAATGCGATACCGTTACCGCACGCCTTATAGCGCGTGAGGTTTCCGACGGCGTTATTGCTCCGGACTATGAGGACGAGGCTCTTGAAATTCTCAAAAAGAAAAGAAAGGGCAGCTATAATATTATAAAAATAGATCCCGACTATACTCCCAACCCGATAGAGAGAAAGCAGGTATACGGAATTACCTTTGAGCAGGGAAGAAACAATGTTGTGCTTGACGAAAGCGCTCTCGGCGAAATCGTAACCGAAAACAAAACTCTTTCGGAGGACGCAAAAAGGGATTTGATTATTGCGCTCATAACGCTTAAATACACGCAGTCAAACTCTGTATGCTTTGCAAAGGACGGACAGGCTATAGGTGTTGGTGCAGGTCAGCAGTCGCGTATTCACTGCACGCGTCTTGCCGGAAACAAGGCTGATATATGGCATTTAAGACAGCATGACAAGGTTTTGTCGCTGCCGTTTTTGGACACTGTAAAAAGACCCGACAGGGATAATGCAATAGATATTTATATTTCCGAAAATTCGGATGAAATTTTAGCGGACGGCGAGTGGGAAAGACTTTTCAGCGTAAAGCCCGAAAAGCTTACATCTCAGGAGAAAAAGGACTATTTGTCAAAAATATCGGGTGTCGCTCTCGGAAGCGATGCATTTTTCCCGTTCGGTGACAATATAGAGCGCGCTGCAAAGAGCGGAGTAACATACGTTGCTCAGCCGGGCGGCTCAATACGTGATGACAATGTTATTGACGTATGCAACAAATATAATATGGTTATGGCGTTTACTCATATCCGCCTTTTCCATCACTAAAAATACGGACTGCTGCACTCGGCAGAATTTTGGCGCGGTGCGGCAGTTCTTTTGCTGAAAAATCCGGAAGAGGTGCAAAAGATTTGAGGCGCGGACGAATTGCATCGGCCGCAGCGGGTTTTTTGCCGAAAAATCCGGCAGCGCCGCAATGAGTGTGCGGCGCTGCTTCGGGGGCATTTATCGGATAAGAAGCATATTATATTTTTACGGATTTTTTTCATCCGCAATATATATTATGAGAATGATGACGAATTTGTGACTTTTATGTTGACAATGAGCGCTTTATGTATTATACTTTAATTAAAGGCGCCAAAAAAACGGAGGTACGGCTTATGAATATTATGGTAGTTGGCGGCGGTGGCAGAGAGCACGCCATTATTAAAAAGATAAAGGAAAGTCCGCTGGCGGAGAAAATATACGCTTTGCCGGGCAACGGCGGAATTGCTGCGGACGCGGAGTGTGTGCCGATAGGCGCTAAGGAGATTGACAAAATAGTTGAATTTGCAAAGCAGCAGAAAATTGACTTTGCTGTTGTAGCTCCCGATGATCCGCTTGTGCTCGGCGCGGTTGACGCTCTTGAAGCGGCAGGAGTAAAATGCTTCGGACCTGAGAAAAAAGCGGCAATCATTGAGGGCAGCAAGGTGTTTTCAAAGGATTTGATGAAAAAATACAATATCCCGACAGCGCGCTATGAGGTATTTACCGATGCGAAAAAAGCGCTTGAGTATTTACAGAGCGCACCTATACCGACCGTTATTAAGGCGGACGGCCTTGCGCTCGGCAAGGGCGTAATAATCGCAATGACGCGGGAAGAAGCTTTTGATGCTGTTCACTCCATGATGGAGGATAAGGTTTTCGGTGAAAGCGGCAGCAGAATTGTAATTGAAGAATTTTTGACAGGTCCTGAGGTTTCTGTGCTTTCGTTTACCGACGGAAAAACGGTTGTTCCGATGGTTTCGTCAATGGACCATAAGCGTGCTTTGGACGGAGATGAGGGGCTTAACACCGGCGGTATGGGAACTGTTGCGCCAAACCCGTATTATACAAAGGAAATTGCGGCCGAGTGCATGGAAAAAATCTTTATCCCGACAATTAACGCAATGAACAGCGAGGGGAGAACCTTTAAGGGCTGCTTGTATTTCGGGCTTATGCTGACTGATAACGGCCCTAAGGTTATCGAATACAACTGCCGCTTCGGCGACCCGGAAACGCAGGTTGTGCTTCCGCTGCTAAAGAGCGATTTGCTTGATATATTTATTCATGTGGCAGATGAAAAACTTTCAGAGGCTGATGTTCGTTTCTCGGATAATTCGGCGTGCTGCGTTGTTATGGCTTCAAAGGGGTACCCGAAAAAATACGAAACGGGATTTGAAATAAAAATGCCGCAGGATAAAAACATTTATGTTGCCGGTGCAAAGAAAGAAGAGGGCAAACTTTTGACGGCGGGCGGCAGAGTGCTTGGAGTTACGGAATGTGCCGAAACGCTCGGGGCGGCTGTTAAAAAAGCATATGAAACGGTTAATGAGGTAAGCTTTGATAACGCTTATTACAGAAAAGACATCGGAAAGCGTGCGCTTATGTGCGGAAAGGAATAATATGGTATACAGAATTTTTGTTGAAAAGAAGCATGGGCTTGCTCAGGATGCAGAGCTTTTGAAAAATGATATAACGGAGCTTTTGCAGATAAAAAATCTTGAAGAATTAAGAATAGTAAACAGATATGACGTTGAGGGTATTGACAGGGATCTTTTCGATTATGTAAGCAATACCGTTTTTTCAGAGCCGCAGCAGGATAATACATATGCGCAGCTTGACGCGGACGGCTACAGCGTTTTTGCGGTTGAATATCTTCCCGGTCAGTTTGATCAGAGAGCGTCATCGGCGGCTGAATGTATACAGCTTATCTCAAAGGGAGAGCGCCCGGCAGTTAAAACGGCTAAGGTTTATATGCTGAAGGGCAATTTGTCGGAAAGCGACATTGAAACAATAAAAAAATATGTTATAAACCCCGTTGAAGCAAGGGAAGCGGCGCTCGGCGAATTTAAAACGCTTAAAATCAATTACGAAATTCCGACAACGGTTGAAACTCTTACCGGATTTATTTCACTTTCGGATAGCGAGCTTGCCGATTTTGTTAAAAAATATTCTTTGGCAATGGATTTTGATGATATTAAATTCTGTCAGGATTATTTTAAATCGGTTGACCGCGACCCGACAATAACAGAGATAAGAATGATTGATACATATTGGTCTGATCACTGCCGTCATACAACATTTTTAACAACGCTTGAAAACGTAACCTTTGAGGACGAAACAACGGAAAACGAATATAAGGAATATCTTAAAACGCGCGAAATGCTCGGAAGAACAAAGCCTGTAAATCTTATGGATATTGCAACGATTGCAACAAGGCTTCTTAAAAAGACGGGCAAGCTCCAAAAGCTTGACGAGTCGGAGGAAATAAACGCGTGCACGGTTAAAATAAAGGTAAATAAGGATGGCAGGGACGAGGACTGGCTGCTGCTTTTTAAAAACGAAACGCACAACCACCCGACAGAAATAGAGCCGTTCGGCGGCGCTGCAACGTGTATAGGCGGAGCTATCCGCGATCCGCTTTCGGGCAGAAGCTATGTTTATGCGGCAATGCGCGTAACGGGTGCGGCAAATCCGCTTAAAAAGGTTTCCGAAACGCTCGCCGGCAAGCTTCCGCAGAGAAAAATCGTAACGGGCGCGGCAAACGGCTACAGCTCATACGGAAATCAGATAGGTCTTGCAACAGGTCTTGTCGATGAAATATATCACGAGGGCTATGCGGCAAAGAGAATGGAAATCGGCGCCGTTATTGCGGCAGCTCCGGAGGAAAACGTTAAGAGAATTTGTCCGTCCGACGGAGATATTGTAATTCTTCTAGGCGGCAGAACAGGGCGTGACGGCTGCGGCGGAGCAACGGGCTCTTCAAAATCGCACAGCATGGAATCGCTCGAAGAATGCGGTGCGGAGGTTCAAAAGGGTAACGCTCCGGAAGAGAGAAAGCTTCAAAGGCTTTTCAGAAACCCGGAGGCTTCAAGGCTTATTAAAAGATGTAACGATTTCGGCGCGGGCGGCGTGTCGGTTGCGATAGGCGAGCTTGCGGACGGACTTGAAATAAATCTTGATCTTGTGCCGAAAAAATATGACGGTCTTGACGGAACGGAGCTTGCAATAAGCGAGTCGCAGGAGAGAATGGCTGTTGTTGTTGCGCCGGAGGACGCGGACAAATTCTGCGCTCTTGCGGACAGCGAAAACCTTGAAACAAGCCGCGTTGCTGTTGTAAAGGACAAGCCGCAGCTTATAATGACATGGAACGGAAAAGAAATAGTAAACATAAGCCGCGAATTTTTAAATTCAAACGGAGCACCGAAAAAGGTTGACGCTGCCGTCAGCCCGGTAAGAAAATATACAAAGGAAATACCGTCTGATTTTGAAGAGGGCTACAAGGCTCTTGCGGGCGACCTTAACGTATGCTCAAAGCGCGGACTTTCGGAGCGCTTTGATTCAAGCATAGGCGCAGGAACTGTTTTAATGCCGTTCGGCGGAAAATATCAGAGAACGCCTATTCAGGCAATGGTTCATAAAATTTCGCTTGAACACGGAGATACTTCAACCTGTTCGTTTATGGCATACGGCTATAACCCGTTTATAACGGAGCAAAGTCCGTTTTCGGGCGCATACCTTGCGGTTGTTGAGTCCGTTTCAAAGCTTATTGCCGCAGGCGCTGATTTTACTGACGTATATCTTACGTTCCAGGAATATTTTGAAAAGCCCGGAAAAGATCCGAAACGCTTCGGAAAGCCGCTTGCGGCGCTTCTCGGTGCGTTTAAGGCTCAAAGAGAGCTCGGAATTGCTTCAATCGGCGGCAAGGACTCGATGAGTGGCACTTTTGAGCATATAGACGTTCCGCCGACTCTTGTTTCGTTCGCCGTTACAACGGACGATATTAAATATGTTGTAAGTCCGGAGTTTAAAAAGGCAGGCTCAAAAGTTGTTATAATAAAGCCGGAATATGACGAAAATATGCTCCCGACGGCGCAGTCGCTTATAAAATGCTTTAATGAGGTAAGCGCTCTTGTAAGAGAGGGCAGAGTTTTGTCATGCTATACGCCGACATACGGCGCTGCCGCAGAAGCGGTTTATAAAATGGCAATCGGAAACGAAATAGGCTTTGAATATTCGTGCAAGCTTTCGCTTGAGGATATTTTCTCTTATTGCTACGGCTCGTTTATAATAGAGCTTTCGGATAACGGCGAGGTTGGAGAATATCTCGGAACAACAACCGATGAAAAGGCTATACGCTTTAATGACGAGTCTGTAAGTTTGGCATCACTTTCCGAAAAATACGAAAATGTATTGGAAAGCGTTTATAAGTGCAACATAAAGCAGGGCGGCGGAGAAATTCCGAAATTCAGCTTTGAGGGAAATAAAAAATTTACGTCGGCTGTTAAATGTGCAAAGCCGAAAATTTTGATACCGGTATTTCCGGGAACAAACTGCGAGTATGACACGGCAAAGGCTGCGGAAGCGGCAGGTGCGGAGGCTGAGATATTCGTTATAAACAATCTGACTCCCGAAAAGGTTGCGCGCTCGGTATCGGATTTTGCAAATAAAATAAAAAATTCTCAGGTTATATTTATTCCGGGCGGATTTTCCGGCGGCGATGAGCCTGAGGGCTCGGGTAAGCTTATTACTGCATTTTTCAGAAACGGCGAGATAAAGGACGCAACAGCGGAGCTTTTGGACGTTCGCGGCGGACTTATGGCCGGTATATGCAACGGCTTCCAGGCGCTTATTAAGCTCGGTCTTGTGCCTTACGGAAAAATTATTGACACGGACGACTCTTGCCCGACGCTTACGTTTAACACAATTTCAAGGCATCAGTCAAAGATTGTCAATACAAGGATTGCTTCCGACAATTCTCCGTGGCTTTGCGAAACGCACGTGGGAGAAATTTTCTCCGTACCTATTTCGCACGGTGAGGGAAGATTTATCGCAAGCGATGAGCTTGTAGGAAGGCTTGCCGAAAACGGTCAAATTCTCACGCAGTACGTTGATCTTGACGGAAACCCGATGAGCGATATTCAGTATAATCCTAACAACTCGGATTATGCTATTGAGGGAATAATGTCACCCGACGGCAGAGTTATAGGCAAAATGGGTCATTCGGAGAGAATAGGAAAGGGACTTTACAAGAATGTATCGGGTAGCTATGATATGGGTCTTTTCCGAAGCGCCGTTAAATTTTTTAAATAAAAATATGTAATTGCCGGGCCGAATTTCGGCTCGGCAGAATTTAAAAATTCAGAAAGGATTTGATTTTTGGCTATGAAAAAATTAATTGCAAGAGATTTACTTTCAATAGGCGCGGTTTTTCTTCGCCCGCAGGAGCCTTTTACATGGGCGAGCGGAATAAAAAGCCCGGTTTACTGCGATAACCGCCTTACGCTTACAGCACCTAAGGTTAGAAATGATGTTGAAAACGGACTTGCGGAGCTTGTTAAAAAAGAGTATCCCGACTGTGAAGTGCTTATGGGAACGAGTACTGCCGGAATTGCTCATGCGGCAATTGTCGGTCATATTCTCGGTATGCCTATGGGATATGTGCGTTCGGGGAACAAGGATCACGGACGCGGAAACAGAATTGAGGGCAAGCTTGAAAAGGGGCAGAAGGTTGTTGTTGTTGAGGACCTTATTTCAACGGGCGGCAGCGTTATAGAGGTTGTTGACGCGCTCAGAGAAGCGGGCGCCGATGTTCTCGGAATTGTAAGCATATTCACCTACGGAATGAAAAAGGGCTTGGAGCGTCTTGCAGACGCAAAGGTTAAAAATGTAAGCCTTTCCGACTTTGACGCAGTTGCTGAGGTTGCTGCTGAGGAGGGGTATATTAAGCCTGACGATATAAAAAAACTTTTGGCGTTTCGCGACAATCCGTCAGACGAAAGCTGGATTGAAAAAGCATAACATTCGGAAGGGAAGCTGATATATTGTGAGAAGCTTAATTGATATAGTAGACCTTACAACAGATGAAATATCGGAGCTTATTTCGGTAGCGGAGGATATAATTGAAAATCCCGAAAAATATTCGGAAAAATGCAGACATAA
The DNA here is from genome assembly GCA_934489015.1 of uncultured Clostridia bacterium. GTDB lineage: Bacteria > Bacillota > Clostridia > UBA1381 > UBA1381 > RGIG9115. The sequence goes on along the minus strand of CAKSSN010000002.1, from coordinate 80,871 downwards.
AAAGCTTGCAACGCTCTTTTTCGAGCCGTCGACGAGAACACGTCTTTCGTTTGAGGCGGCAATGCTTGATCTGGGCGGAAGCGTGATAGGCTTTTCGGAAGCGGCTTCAAGCTCATCGTCTAAGGGCGAGAGCGTGAGCGACACGGTGAGAGTTGTTTCGTGTTATGCGGATATAATCGCAATGCGTCATCCAAAAGAGGGCGCGCCGCTTGCCGCTTCACTCAAATCTGAGGTGCCTGTTATAAATGCAGGTGACGGCGGTCATAATCACCCGACGCAGACTCTTACGGATTTGCTTACAATAAAGCGCGAAATGGGCAGGGTTGATAATCTTGTGATAGGTTTTTGCGGCGACTTGAAATTCGGGCGCACCGTTCATTCGCTCATTTCCGCAATGGTAAGGTACGAAAATGTTAAGTTTATATTCATATCACCGAACGAGCTGAAGCTGCCGGATTATATAAAGTCGGAGGTTCTCGACCCGTTGGGGATAGAGTATGTTGAAACGGATAATCTCGACGAGTATATGTCCAAGCTTGATATTTTGTATATGACGCGCGTTCAGAAGGAAAGATTTTTTAACGAAGCCGATTATATACGCCTTAAGGACAGCTATGTGCTTACAAACGAGCGCCTTAAATGCGCTAAAGAGGAGATGCGCATACTTCATCCGCTGCCGAGAGTAAACGAGATAAAAACAGAGGTTGACGACAATCCCAGAGCGTGCTACTTTAAGCAGGTTAAAAACGGAAAGTTTGTCAGAATGGCTCTTATTTTAAAGCTTCTTGAGATAGGAGATGAAAGATAAATGAATATTGACGCAATAAAAAACGGAATTGTAATTGACCATATAAAAGCCGGAAAGGCTATGGAGATTTATCAGCTTTTGAAGCTTGACACGCTTGAATGTTCGGTTGCAATAATCAAAAATGCCGCAAGCGGAAAAATGGGGAAAAAGGATATAATAAAAATCGATTCTTTGCTTGATATTGACCTTGACGCGCTCGGCTATATCGATCCTGACGCGTCGGTAAATATCATAAAGGACGGAGTGCTTGTCGAAAAGCGCCACCTTTCTATTCCCGAAAAACTTGTAAATGTTCTCAAATGCGAAAATCCGCGCTGCATAACGTCTGTTGAGCGAGATATTCAGCACGTTTTTAAGCTGACCGATAAGGAAAACCATATCTATAGATGCGTATATTGTGAATCGCGTCCAAAGCATGGCAAGACGGTTTGAATTAATGCCGCCGCAAACAAATAAATTTGTCTGCGGCGGATTTTTTTGTGAAATTAAAAACACTCGACAAATGCGTTTAAAAAATATATAATATAAACGGTATATGGGTATTTTTGCTTAAATTACCAAAAAGGAGTGCTGAAAAATGAAAGAACTGATAAATAAATTAAAAAACTCGCGCAAGCTTGCGGCAGTGTATTCCGATGATGATAATTGCGATAAATTTGCCGTCGGGTACATTTTGAAAAATACAAGTGATGAGCTTTTAATGCTGAATATAAGTCCATACGGAAAATATGACGGATTTTCGGTTATCCGCACCGATGATATATACCGAATTGAGTATGAAAGCCTATATTTAAAGAAAATAGAGCGGCTTACGGATAAAGGTGAGATAAGTTTTCCGGAGCTTGACTGCGGTGAGTATCTTACGGACAGCTTGATGAAATATTCTATGGAAAACGAAATGATTGCCTTAATAAAAATCGGCGGCGGAGCGGACGTTGTCACCGGCTTTGTTTCTGATGTGACAGATGAATTTGTTTGCTTAAAGCAAATTAGCGACTGCGGGGAATATGACGGCATGACGTTTATCGGAAAGGAGCAAATATCGTTTATAGCTTCCGATGATGAGGAGTGCAGATGTATAAAAAAGCTGTATCTGTCTGAGCTAAACTGAAAATGCGAGTAGCTGAAAAGGATATATTTATGAAGAAGAAATTGACTTATATAAAAAATTATAATTCATATGTTATTTGCTCCGGAATATCCTGCGAAGATTTTTTGAAGAAGTGCGGAGAGGACAAAAATATTTTAGTCGTAAAAGGTGATTGTATGGGTGACAGGGCAATTAACGGCTTTGAGGTATTTTACGGCATTGACAAATTTATTGATAGTATAAAGGATAATTGCTATGGCGATTTATGTTTTATGGATTTTGAAGGTGAAAATTCTCCCGAAGCTCTTGAATATGATGAAATTGCCGATATGCTTTATTGTGCGCATATGTTTAAAGGTAAAAAGGTGTTTTATGAAGCTCTGAAAAACACATTTTATTTATTGGCTCATGATAATGATTTTTATGTTAAGATATATTATAGGGATGAAAGCCTTGTCAAAAAAATGATAAACGGCAAAATTACAAGCATTTTTAAAGAAAGGTTGAAAAGGGATATAAATAATATTCCGGAGGGAATATTAAACAGTCTGACGGATATGTGCAGATCGGGACTGCTTATTGACTGTGAATATGATAAAGCGGAGCTTAGTATTATCTGCAAAGCAGAGGCTGTAAATGCGGATGATTTGTATAACAATATAGAAAATATACGAAACAACTGTAAAATCAGCGGAATTTTGAATTACAGAAACGACGATTGGGAATTAAAAATATAGATTTATTTTGTGAATTTTATTAAATTTAAAATTAATTAAAAAAAGCACTTGACAAATACCCTGAGGTGGTATATAATATAAATACGGTATGGGGGTATTTTTGGAGGTGAGTTTATGGAAAATGAAAAATGCTGCTGCTGCGAAAAGCACACGTATCGCGGCGAGGATAACAAAAAAAAGCTTATAAACCGTCTGCGGCGCATAGAAGGGCAGGTTCGCGGCATTCAGACCATGCTTGAAAATGACGCTTACTGCAACGATATTCTTATGCAGTCGGCAGCCGTCAGCGCCGCCGTTAATGCGTTTAATAAAGAAATTTTGGCGAGCCATATACATTCGTGCGTAGTGCGCGATATTCGCGAGGGTAAGGATGAGGTTATAGACGAGCTTGTTTTGACTATACAAAAGCTGATGAAATAAAAAAATCGGGAAATAATAAAGATATATATTTTTTTCAAAACAAAGCGAGGGATAAAGTCTGAAAAAAGCTCATAGCACAACTTTTTGCTTGGGACGAAAGCGTAAATCAGACTTAAGTTTTGTGCCTTACAGCATGGAAAGGAATGGTTATAAAAATGAAGCAATTTAATGTTACGGGCATGAGCTGTGCGGCTTGCTCGGCGCGCGTTGAAAAGGCGGTGTCAAAGCTTGACGGAGTTACTTCATGCTCTGTAAGTCTGCTTACAAATTCAATGTCCGTTGATGGAGAAGCAAGCAGTGAAAGCATTATAAAGGCAGTAAGAGAGGCAGGTTACGGCGCGTCGGAAAAGGGTGAGGAAAAAAGCAAGTCGTCCGATGAAGAAGCGCTCGAGGATCATGAAACGCCGAAGCTTAAAAAAAGACTTGTCTGGTCGCTCGTTTTTCTTATAATACTTATGTATTTTTCAATGGGGCATATGATGATGAATTTGCCGCTGCCGTCATGGTTTGACGGAAATCATGTTGCAATGGGACTTGTGCAGCTGCTTCTTTCGGGCATTATAATGGTGATAAATCAGCGCTTTTTTATCAGCGGATTTAAAAGCCTGTGGGGAAGAAGTCCGAATATGGATACGCTTGTTGCGCTCGGATCAACTGCATCGTTTGTATGGAGCATATATGCGCTTTTTGCAATGACAAAGGCTCAGCAAATCGGTGACAGCGCCGCTGTTATGACATTCATGGACGAGTTCTATTTTGAAAGCGCGGCAATGATTTTAACTCTTATCACTGTCGGCAAAATGCTTGAAGCGAGGTCAAAGGGCAAAACAACCGACGCTCTTAAAGGACTTATGAAGCTTGCGCCGAAAACGGCGAACATAATTCGCGGCGAAAATGAAGTAAGCGTTTCGGTTGATGAGGTGAAAAAGGGTGACATTTTTGTTGTTCGACCCGGTGAAAGTATTCCGGTTGACGGAGTTGTGATTGACGGAAGCAGCGCGGTTGACGAATCGGCACTTACGGGAGAGAGTATTCCTGTTGATAAAACGCCCGGAGATAACGTGTCTGCGGCAACAATAAACCGTTCGGGATTTCTGCGCTGCAAGGCGTCTCGCGTCGGGGTTGACACAACGCTTTCGCAGATAATTAAAATGGTAAGTGACGCGGCGGCAACAAAGGCTCCTATCGCCAAAATAGCCGATAAGGTTTCGGGAGTTTTTGTTCCTGTTGTAATAAGCATAGCGGTTATAACATTTATCATTTGGCTTTTAATAGGCAAAAACGTAAGCTTTGCGCTTGCGCGCGGTATATCGGTGCTTGTTATAAGCTGTCCGTGTGCGCTGGGGCTTGCAACTCCGGTTGCTATCATGGTCGGAAGCGGCAAAGGCGCCAAAGGCGGAATTTTGTTTAAAACGGCGGCAACTCTTGAAAATGCGGGCAAGGTTAAAATTGTCGCTCTTGATAAAACAGGCACAATAACGGAAGGAAAGCCCGAAGTTACGGATATAATTCCGTTTGGCAGCTTAAAGAGCAATGAGCTTCTTGAAATTGCGGCGTCCGTTGAGGAAAAAAGCGAACATCCGCTTGCAAGAGCGGTAACGGAAGCGGCGGATAAAATGAACATAAAGGTGCTTGAAGTAACGGATTTTAAGGCGCTTGCCGGCAGCGGTCTTTCGGCGAAACTCGGCGTAGAGCGGATTTTGGGCGGAAGTCTTAAATTTATATCGGAAAACGCAGATATTCCGCAGGAATTTAAAGAAAATGCGGAAAAATTATCGGAGCAGGGCAAAACACCGCTTTTGTTTACGCGTTCGGGCGCGCTTTGCGGAATAATTGCTGTTGCGGATACTATAAAGCATGACAGTGCGGAAGCGATAAGACAAATGAAAAAAATGGGTATACGCGTTGTTATGATAACGGGCGATAACGAGAGAACAGCTAAAGCAATAGGAAAGACGGCAGGCGTTGATGAGGTTATTGCCGGAGTTTTGCCCGACGGAAAGGAAAGCGCCGTAAGAAAGCTTCAAAGCGGCGGAAAGGTTGCAATGGTCGGCGACGGAATAAATGACGCGCCGGCGCTTACGCGTGCCGATGTCGGAATTGCAATCGGAGCGGGAGCTGATGTTGCAATTGACGCGGCGGACGTGGTATTGATGAAAAACACGCTTCTCGACGTCCCGGCGGCAATAAGGCTTAGCCGCGCAACGCTTAAAAATATCCATGAAAATCTGTTCTGGGCATTTATTTATAATGTTATCGGAATACCGCTTGCGGCAGGGTGCTTTGTCGGCTTCGGACTTACGCTTAACCCTATGTTTGCGGCGGCGGCAATGAGTCTTTCAAGTTTTTGTGTTGTGTCAAACGCTCTCAGACTGAATTTTTGCAGAATGTATGAGGGCGCGGCGCAGCATGATGGGAATATATACACAATTAAAATTAAAGGCATGATGTGTGAGCATTGCGAAAATCGCGTAAAAAATGCGCTCACAGCCTTGCCGGAGGTAAAAAGCGTCACAGTCAGCTTCAAAAAGGGAACTGCCGAAGCGGAGCTTGACGAAAATGCTGATCCTGACAGACTCAGAAAAGCTGTTGAGGAGCAAAATTATAAGGTTATTTCTATTAAGAAAGGAAGATAAAAATGGTAAAAACAACTTTAAAAATTGACGGTATGATGTGCGGAATGTGCGAATCTCATGTGAATGACGCAATCAGAGCAAAATTTGATGTGAAAAAGGTTAATTCCTCACACTCAAAGGGTGAAACCGTGATAATCAGCGAAAATGTACTCGATGAGAATGCTTTAAAAGAGGTTATCAAAACAACGGGATATACTTTCGAAGGCATCAGCTCGGAGCCTTATGAAAAAGGCGGATTGTTTTCGTTTTTGAAAAAATAAGTCTTTATTATTGAAAAATATAAGACAGCGATGAGCGTTATTATGCTTTTCGCTGTCTTTCAGCATGCCTGATTTTTGTTAAAAATCATTTAATTTCCTGTTCTAAATTCCGAAATAAATCGGAATTGAAAAAATCCGAAATTGAAATATCCAAACCGTCGCAAAGTTTTTTCAAAACAACAACACCTATGTCGCGCCTGTGATCATCAAGTAAGCTATATACAGTTGAAGGTGTCACACCGGAATCGGTTGTCAAAGTATTATATTTTATTCCTTTTTGTTTGCATAATTCTTTAATACGAATTACAATTGCATCTTTAATACCCAAAAAAATAATCTCCTGTAAATATTATCTTGCTGAAAAATCATTTTATTTCCTGTTCCAATTCTGCAAATTCCGCAGTATTAAAAAACTCGGTCAGGGAAACACCCAATCCGTCACATAATTTTTTTAAGGTAACAATTCCGGGATTTGTACTTTTTCCGTATAGTACATTTTTAACCGTTGACGGTGCAATGCCTGATTCTGTTGCCAGCTTATTTATTGTTATGCCTTTTTCGTCGCATAGATATATTAAACGATTTTTTACAGTTTCATAAGTATTCATATATAATTCACTCCTTTATAGTCTAATTATAGACCATTACTATTGCAAAAGTAGGCTATATATGATACAATATAGTCTATATAAAGACTATTTTGCTTAGAAAGGAGTTTTTTGTGTGAAAACAGAAAAACGATTACATCGCTGCTGTTTTACAGGGCTTTTATTATTGAAAAATAAAAGACAGCGTTGAGCATTTTATTATGCTTTTCGCTGTCTTTCAGCGTGTCTGGTGTTTGTAAAAATCATTTAATTTCCTGTTCTAAATTACGAAATAAATCGGAATTAAAAAAATCCGAAATTGAAATATCCAAACCGTCGCAAAGTTTTTTCAAAACAACAACACCTATATCACGCCTGTGCTCATCAAGTAAGCTATATACAGTTGAAGGTGTCACACCGGAATCAGTTGCCAAAGTATTATATTTTATTCCTTTTTGTTTGCATAACTCTTTAATACGAATTACAATTGCGTCTTTAATACCCATAAAATCATCTCCTATAAATATTATTGTACAAATTATTATGTTTATGCGTATACGCACTTGCGTAATAATTAAAATTTTGTTATAATATTTTTGAGGTGAAAAATTATGAAACAGAATGAAAAACGATTACACCGCTGCTGTTTTACGGGACATCGCCCTGAAAAATTAAGTCTTTCCGAAGCGGAGGTAAAACCTCTTTTGGAAAAGGCGATTGATGCAGCGATAGAAAATGACTATACGACCTTTATAACAGGCATGGCGCCGGGCGTGGATATATGGGCGGCTGAAATTGTGCTTGAAAAAAGAAAGCATAATGCGGCGCTGCATCTAATTTGTGCAGTGCCGCATCCCGGCTTTGAAAGGCGAAAGACCAAGTATGAGGAAGAACGCTATAAAAAAATAATTGATAATGCCGACTATACGCAGACGATAAGCGACCGGTATTTCAGAGCTTGCTATCAGCGAAGAAATGAATTTATGGTAGACCGGTCAAATCTTGTTATAGCGGTGTGGAACGGAACCGCATCCGGCACAAAAAATACTATTGATTATGCCCGCCGCAAAGGCATTAAGGTGATTAATGTTTTGGAAATAAAAAATGTTTAATATCGTCAATTTTATTTTGGGGGGCTTTGTATGAATAAGGCGATTTACAAAATTGGCAGAACTTAAAAAATGTGATAATTTCATATATTTATAAAGTATTGGCAAAAAATATTAAAAATAAAATAATGTTATATAAAGTGTTTTTTCACCGATTACGCTGCGTTTTCAAGTATTGATCGAAAAAAGCGTAATTTTCGCTCGCTTGAATGTAAAAATAAGCTTTTATTATTGAAAAATAAAAGACAGCGATGAGCATTTTATTATGCTTCTCGCTGTCTTTCAGCATGCCTGATTTTTGTTAAAAATCATTTAATTTTCTTGTTTTAAATTACGAAATATATCGGAATTAAAAAAAATCCGAAATTAGAAATATCTAAGCCGTCGCAAAGTTTTTTTCAAAACAACAACACCACGCCTGTTTTTTATCTTATAAAATTCGTCCTGTTTGATTTATCGGCTTCGGGTGCGGTTATGCCTTGCTCTTTTCCGAGCTCAATGCATTTTAAAAGCCATGTCATGTTATCGGCAAGATTGCGCATTGTCTGAAGTCCCTCTAAGTCCTTTTTAACATCTTCGGGGCAGCTTCCGTGAACCATATTCCAATAAGTTGACGAAACAACAGGCATTTGATTTATCGTAAAATATTTATTTATAACGTCAAAGGTTGCAGTTGTGCCGCCTCTTCGCGCCGAACAGACAGCGGCGCCGGGCTTATGTGCAAAATATTTTCCGCCGGCTATAAAGAGTCTGTCAAGTGCGGAAAGTATTCGCCCGGTGGGGTGTGCGTAATATACGGGGCTTCCGAAAATGAAGCCGTCGGCGCTTTCGGCAGCGTCTAAAATTTCGTTTACGGGGTCTGAATTTAAAACGCAGCGATTTGTTTTGCCGCAGCCGCCGCAAACCATACAGTCGCCGACCGGTGTTTTGCCGAGCCATTTAAATTCCGTTTCAATTCCGTTTTTCTCAAAAACATCCGCAGCTTCGCGCATAGCAGTATATGTGCAGCCGTGCTCGTGCGGACTTCCGTTAATAAATAATACCTTCATTTTTTACCGAGTCCTTTCATCATTGCTTGATTTTTTATTAATATCCTCCGGTTTTTCAAGAGAAATTTTGCCTATCTTGCAGTCGCGCAGCTCCGTTATCAGCATTTTAGCCGCACGCTCTGTGTCCGTTTCGCCGCCCGAAATTACAAAGCCGCGCTTTTTGCCTATCAGCTCAAGAATTTCATAAGGCTGCATTTGCGATATATCCTCCGTTATTTTATATCGCTCACAAAGCATACTATGATAATTTTCCCTCAAATATTCGATAAGGTCATAGGATAAAAGCTCTATATTAATAATGTCGTCCTTTATAGCGCCTGTCATTGCAAGCTTTTTCGGAGCTTCATCATCCGAAAACTTTTGCGGAAGAATACCCGGCGTATCAAGAAGCTCGCTTTTGCCTTTAAGTCTTATCCATTGCTTGCCCTTTGTAACTCCCGGCTTGTTTCCGGTAACCGTGCCTGCCTTGCCGGAGAGCTTATTTATAAGGCTTGATTTGCCCACGTTCGGAATACCGATCATCATCAGCTTAAGCGTGCGCGCTCTGCCGTTTTCGGCGTCCTTTTTTATTCTGTCCGCAACGAGAGCCTCCGCTTCGGAAATGATTTTATTTACGCCCATTCCCGTAAGGCAGCTTATCGGGATAACCTTAATTCCCTTTGCCGCAAAATATTCTATCCATTTATCCGTAACGCTCCTGTCAGCCATATCCGCCTTATTCATAACAATAAGGCGCGGCTTGCTCCTGAGCATACCGTTAAAAAACGGATTTCTGCCGGAGTAGGGAATACGCGCGTCCGTTATTTCAACTACAACGTCAATCAGCTTTAAATTTTCTTCAATCAGCCGCTTGGTTTTCGCCATATGACCCGGATACCAATGCAGAGCCTTTGACTGAATTCCGGTTTGCTTTGTGTCCATAATTTACTCCGTTTTTCCTATTTTATTAAACGGGAAAATTCTTATCTGCGATTTTCCCACAACAGCCTCGTCAGGCACTTGGCCGAGAGATGAGTCGCGGCTGTCCTTTGAATGATTTCTGTTATCACCCATAACGAAAATGCAGCCCGTGTCAATCGTTATCGGGTATGTAACCGACGTGTCCATAACGGAGGTTGTTCCGTCATAATATTCCTCGTCGAGCTTTTCACCGTTTACGTAAACTCCGCCGTCTTTAATATCGAGCGTGTCGCCCTCTGTTGCGATAACTCTCTTTACATAATAGCGGTGCTTAAGATTTTTCGGAAGAGCCGGGTATTTTATAAGCTTTTCGGCAAGATTTAAATGCTCCTTGCCCTTTGAAGCGGCAAGACTGTCATAATACTCCGTTCTTGTTTTATACGTTGAGTCGAGAATTATTATATCTCCGGCTTTCGGCTCATAGCCGAGCTTTGTTATAATAAGCCTGTCGTTGTCGTCAAGCGTCGGGTACATACTCTTTCCGTCAACCTGTACAATGTCAAATAAAAATCCCTTTATTACAAGCGCTATGGCAATAGCTATAAGTATGGTGTAACCCCACTCCCATATTTCTCCGAGAACAGTTTTCGGTTTTTCCGTTTTTGCATTGGCTTTTTCGCTCATAAAGCAACTCTCCTTTAAAAAATTTTTTACCGGCCGTTAAAAGCCGCTTTTTTTAAAACAAAACTAAGAGGCGCTGAAAGGGTTTTTCAGCACCCCTTAATAAAAATACACTAAAAATTTAAAGCGTTTTTAAATATTTCCTTACAACCTCTTCAAGAAGCTCGTCACGCTCAAGTTTTGTTATCAGTCCGCGTGCGCCGTCGTAGCTTGTGATATATGTCGGGTCGCCGGAAAGCACATAACCCACTATCTGATTAATAGGGTCATAGCCTTTTACCTGGAGCGCTTTGTACACTCTTGAAAGAATATTTTTAACTTCTTCTTCCTTATCAATGTCAATGTTGAATTTCATAGTTTCGTTAAGTGACATATCCGAATACCTCCTCTTTAACTTATATACATATGATACTACTTTTTTTAGATTATTTCAAGTCATTTCACGGTAAATTTATATATAGTTCATAATTTGTTTATGTTTAACTGCATTTTGCGAAGCAAAAAATCATAGCTTTATATTGTATATAAAAGTGCGGAGGCTATGCTATGAATTTTTTTTGGTGCGGATTGGTTATTGTATCGTTCATTTTTGCAGCGATAAACGGCCGTATGGACGAAACGGTTTCGGCAATGTTTTCGGGAGCGGCGGGTGCAATTGAAATTGTTTTATCCTTTGCGGGAATAATGTGTCTTTGGAACGGGCTTTTGCTCGCTGCAAGCGAGAGCGGTCTGGCGGCAAAAATAAAAAAGCTGCTTATGCCGCTTATTCGTCTTATGTTCCCCAAGCTTGACGAGGAGGGGGAGGCGGTAAACTACATAACGCTCAATATTACCGCAAATCTTCTCGGCACGGGAAACGGCGCAACGCCTATGGGAATATGTGCCATGAAGGAGCTGAAAAAGCTCGGCGGAGATGAGCCGACGGAGGAGATGTGTGTGTTTGCCGTTTTAAACACTGCGGCTTTTCAGCTCATACCGTCAAGTATTATCGCGCTAAGAAGCGCCGCCGGGAGTACGGACGCATTTTCGATTATCGTGCCTGTGTGGATTTGCTCAGGGGTAGGCGTTATATGCGCGGTCGCGTCCGTTAAGCTTATGTTTTTGACGATTAACAAAAAGAGTACAAAAAGCAAGGTTTGTGAAGCACAGCTCAAAAAAGGCTTAAAGCAGGTGATTTAGTGGAGAAATTTATTATACCTTTATTTATTTTGATTATATTAATCTCGTGCATAAAAAGTAAAATCCCCGTATACACCTGCGTAACGCGCGGCGCGGAGGACGGTCTTAAAATGATTTTTAAGCTCATTCCGACAATGGTTGTTATACTTTCTGCCGTATCCATGTTTCGCGCTTCGGGCGCGCTTGAAGCGATTGTTTCGCTGATGTCGCCAATATTCAGACGCCTTGATGTGCCGCCCGAAATAATTCCAATGATTGTAATGCGCCCCATATCAGGCAGCGGAGCTTTCGGGATTTTGTCGGATACATTGTCAGCCTACGGCGCGGACGGCCGCATAGGCAGGCTGACAAGCGTTATAATGGGCTCTACCGAAACAACTTTTTATACGCTTGCGGTATATTTCGGCGCGGCAGGAATAAAAAACGCAAAAAGAGTGCTGCCGTGCGCTCTTATCGGAGATATTTCCGGGATAATTGCGGCGTGTCTTGTGATAAAATAAAAAGGAGTTAAAACCGCGTATCGCAAGAAAAATGCATTATAAAATATTGCAGCTGCAAATAAAAAAAAGCCTGCCGAAAAATTTTCCGACAGGTGTATGAAGCTGTGCTTGGTTATGCAATGTATCTTAAAAGACAATAAAGCAAATTTTCTGTTTCAGCCCGATTAAAAATCATAAACGCGGCAAAGCGTAAACAACGCTTTTTCGCACCTTAAAGCTCACATTCGGTAAATTTTCCGCCGTGCATTTGAAGGCAGGCTTTAAAGCCACAGCTTTTTGCAAGGCGCACCGCATCCGAAAAGCCGCACGTGAGCATATTTTTATCGTGGCAGTCCGACGATATAACAATCTGTCCGCCAAGACGGCATATTTCCTTTAAAATAAAATCGTCGGGGTAGGGGGTAGTGCGCCACGAGCGCACTATTGCTCCGGTGTTTATCTCGAAAATCTCGTGTGTTTTCATTATTTCGGAAACCGCGTCAAGCGCCGCCGCTATGTATGCGCGTGAGGACGTATTTATAAGCGGCACTTTTTCATTAAATTTCGTTAAAAGATCAAAGTGTGCAACAATGTCAAAGCTTATCATTTTTGCCATAGATGCCAGCTCTTCAAAGTAGGCAAATGCATACCTGTCGCTGCTGCCGCCGAAAAATTCGTCTATATTTTTTTTCGCAATTTCGGGACTCTCGTCAACGCACAGGTAATTTCCGCCCTGCTTTATATAGTGCACCGCACCTATTATGTAGTCGCATTTTGAAGTGTCCGCGTCAGAATAAGTATCATATTCAAGACCCTTGTATATCTCAAGCTGTCCGCTGAATTTCTTTTTTAGCTCTTCAATTTCACTGAAATACTTCTCCTCGTCCCCTTTTTTCATGCAGAACGAATGGTCAAAATCCGTATAAGCGTGAGATGAGAAACCGAGAGATAAAAAGCCTTCGCAAACGGCTTTTTCGGCAAGCTCGGAAAGTGTGTTTTTTCCGTCGCAGTACAGGCTGTGCGTGTGAAGATTTGAGCGTATCATTTAGTCATTTTCTCCTGCTTAACCTTTTTGTCAATAACGTGTCTTGAAGCAAGCTCGGCTTTTATATCGTCAAGCGAAATTCCCATTTCAACCATCATAACCATTACATGATATGCAAGGTCTGCAACCTCGTAAATCGTTTCCTTTTTGTCGTCTGCCTTTGCGGCGATTATAACCTCTGTGCTTTCTTCGCCGACCTTTTTTAAAATTTTGTCTATGCCTTTTTCAAAAAGGTAGGTGGTGTAAGAGTCTTCTTTTTTGTCTGTTTTTCTGCCGCTGATAAGCTCATAAAGTCCCTGCGGTGAAAATACGTTTATTTCGTCGTTTTCGTAAACTTCATTTGTAAAGCATGAGTCGCTTCCGGTATGGCACGCCGGGCCCTCCTTTACGACCTCAACTGTCAGCGCATCGCAGTCGCAGTCGGCAGTGATTGAAACAATATGCTGAATATTTCCCGACGTTTCGCCCTTTCTCCAAAGGCATTTTCTCGAACGCGAATAAAAGCACGTTCTTTTTTCCTTAATGCTTATTTCAAGGCTTTCCTTGTTCATGTATGCAAGAGTCAAAACCTTTTTCGTTTCCGCATCAACAACAATTGCCGGAATAAGTCCGTTTTCGTCAAATTTAAGCTTATCTGTATCCATTTTATTCTACCTCACAGTCTTACGTTTATGTTATTGCTTTTAAGCTCTTTTTTAAGCTCCTTTATTTTAACCTCGCCGAAATGGAATATTGAAGCGGCAAGACCTGCGTCAATATCGGGTATTTCCTTAAAAAGCTTTACAAAATCCTCGCTTGAGCCTGCGCCGCCCGACGCAATTACCGGAACGCTTACCGCGCTGCATACAGCTTTGAGCATGGGAATATCAAAGCCGCCCTTTACGCCGTCAGTGTCAATGCTGTTTACAACAATTTCGCCTGCGCCTCTTTTGCAACCGTCCTTTATCCATTCTATTGCGTCCATGCCGGTGTTTTCTCTGCCGCCCTTTGAAAATACGGTGAATTTTCCGTCAACTCGTTTGATGTCAACAGACAAAACAACGCATTGGCTTCCGTATTTAAGCGCTGCCTGCTCAATTATTTCGGGATTTTTTATAGCTCCCGAATTTACGCTTACCTTATCTGCTCCGCATTTTAAAACGCGGTCAAAATCGTCAAGCGTATTAATTCCGCCGCCGACTGTCAGGGGGATAAATATGCTTGAAGCAACCTCTTTTAATATGTCGGTAAAAAGCCGTCTGCCCTCGCTTGACGCCGTAATATCGTAAAATACAAGCTCGTCCGCGCCGCTTTTGCTGTAGTAATCTGCAAGCTTTACCGGTGAGGAAACGTCTGCAAGGTCAAGAAAATTAACGCCCTTTACAACTCTGCCGTCCGCCACATCAAGACAGGGAATAATTCGCTTTGTAATCATTGCTTTTCCTCCTTTGCTGCGCTTATCGCTTCTTTCAGGTCAACTGCGCCGTTATAGAGCGCTTTGCCTATTATAGCACCGTATATTCCGCTTTTTTTAAGGCGTTTTACATCATCAATCGAGGAAACGCCGCCCGACGCCGTTATGTCAATTTTAAATCTATTCATCAGTTCGCCGTAAAGCTCGTGATTTGTGCCCTGCATTGCTCCATCCTTTGAAATATCGGTGCAGATAATTGTTTTAACGCCGATTTGCTCCATTTTTTCAAAGAAGTCAAAACAGGTAATGCTGCTTTTTTCCATCCAGCCGTCTGTTGCGACAAAGCCGTCCTTTATATCAGCTCCGACAGCAATTTTTTCCTTGTATTTGTCAACTGTTCTTTTTAGAAATTCGGGATCCTTAACCGCAGCAGTTCCGAGAATTACTCTCCAGACTCCTGCGTCAATGTATTTTTTTACGCTTTCCTCGCTTCTTATGCCGCCGCCTATTTCAACCTTCAGACCGCTTTTCTCCGCCAAAAGTCTTATAACGTCTATATTGTCGCATTTTCCGCTTTTTGCACCGTCAAGGTCAACCGCGTGCAGATATTCCGCGCCGCAAGACTTAAATTCTCTTGCCGCATCGAGCGGAGTTATGTCGTAAACCGTTTTTTTGCCGTAGTCGCCCTTTAGAAGCCTGACTACTTTGCCGTCTATAATATCGGTTGCCGGGAATATAATCATGCTATAGCCCTCCTTAAATGTCACAAAACGCCGACAGAATTTTAAGCCCTGTCTCTCCGCTTTTTTCGGGGTGAAACTGCGTGCCGAATACATTATCTTCAGCTACTGCCGCAGTGATTGTTCCGCCGTATGAGGAGTATGCTATGGTTGACTTTTCGCAGTCCGTACCCTGATAGGAGTGAACAAAGTATACAAATTCGCCATCGTCTGTGTTTTTAAACAGCTGACTTTTTTTAGGGAATGTCAGGCTGTTCCAGCCAATGTGCGGAATTTTGAGATTTTTCTCTATGCTCTCGCTTATCGGACGAACGCTGCCGCTTATAAGCCCCAAGCCGTCCGTTTCGCCGAATTCATAGCTTTTGTCAAATAAAAGCTGCATACCAAGACATATTCCAAGAAGCGCTTTTCCTGAGCGTGCCTGCTCTTTTAGTAAATCAAACATTCCGCTTTCTTTTAGCTTTTTCGCCGCGTCGGCAAAGGCTCCCACTCCGGGAAGAATAAGCCTGTCCGCGTCCTTGATTTTTTGCGGATCGTTTGTTAAAATAACGTCCTTTCCGAGCATTTTAAATGTTGAGGCAAGCGAAAAGATGTTTCCTACGCCGTAATCTATAATTGCAATCATTTTCTTCATTCCCTTCGGGTGTATGTAAAATTAATTAAAGAAGAGTTCCTTTCGTTGACGGAATTTCGTTTTCGTTATCCTTGTTTATCCTAACAGCCTGACCGAGAGCGCGCGCAAAGGCTTTGAATGCACACTCGGCTATGTGGTGCGAATTTATTCCCGAAAGCATTTTAAGGTGAAGAGTTAAGCTTGCGCTTCTTGCAAACGCTTCAAAAAATTCCCTTACAAGCTCACAGTCAAAATCGCCGATTTTTTCTGTCGGAAGTGTAATGTCGTATTCAAGGTGACCTCTTCCGGAAATGTCTATCGCCGCGATAACAAGCGCTTCGTCCATCGGAAGAATAATGCTTCCGTAGCGCGTTATTCCGCGCATATCGCCGAGCGCTTCCTTTACGCATTTTCCGAGCACAATTCCTATATCCTCCGCGCTGTGATGATAGTCAACATATGTGTCGCCGCTGCATGAAAGGTTTAAGGTAAAGCCCGAATGCTTTGCAAAAAGCGTGAGCATATGGTCAAGAAAGCCGCAGCCTGTTTCTATTATTGAATTTTCGTGCCTGTCAAGACAGATTGAAAGCGATATATCTGTTTCGTTTGTTGTTCTTTTAATGCTTGCTTCTCTCATAACTTACCTCCGAGAATTTCATCTGCCGCTCTTAAAAGCGCCTTTACGTCCTTATCCGTTCCAACGGTAATGCGGTTATATTCGCATATTCTCTCCTGCGTGAAGTGCCGTACAAGTATACCTTTTTCCTTAAGCGCCTTGTAAAAATCCATGCCGCTTATCCTGTTATGCTTTGCAAAAACAAAATTTGTGCATGACGGAATAACCTCAAAGCCGAGAGCCACAAGACCTGCCGTTAAAAACATACGGCTTTTTTGTATTTTTTTGCAGCAGTCCTTAAAGTAATCCTCATCGCATAAAACCTCATATGCGATTTTTTGAGTGAGTCTGTTTATATTGTACGGATTATTTGAGCATCTTATTTTTTGAAGATCGCAAATGAGCTGCTCCGAAGCAATTGCCATACCGAGCCTTGCGCCTGCGAGCGAGCGCGACTTTGAAAATGTCTGAACAACTATTAAATTGTCGTATTTTTCAATAAGCCCGACAGTCGACTGCGCACCAAAATCAACGTATGCCTCGTCAATGACAACAACGTTTTCACGGTTTTCTTTTAAAATTTCTTCAATCTGCGAAAGCTCAAGCGCAAGTCCTGTAGGTGCGTTCGGGTTTGCGATAAATATTGTTCCGCCGGCATTTTTATAGTCGTCGGGGTTTATCGTAAAGTCGCTTTTAAGCGGAATTTGTCTGTAGTCTATGCAGCAAAGCTCCGCAAAAACCTTATAAAAGCCGTATGAAATATCGGGAAATACCGCCGGAGTGGTGCTGTCGCAAAATGCCGTAAAGCAAAACGACAAAATTTCATCCGAGCCGTTTCCGAATACGATATTTCCCTCCGAAACGCCGTAAACCTCCGCAAGCTTTTCAGTCAGCGCTTTGCAGTCGGGGTCGCTGTACAGTCTTAAATTTTCAATATCAATACAGCTCATCTCGTCCGTTATTTCACGCTTTGGCGGATATGGGCTTTCGTTTGTGTTAAGCTTTATATACCGCCTGTCCTGCGGCTGCTCGCCCGGAACATACGCTTCAAGACCGCTAAGACGTTTGCTTAAGAATTTGCTCATTTTAAATCATTCCTTTTCAAATCTGATTTCAGCCGATCTTGCATGAGCTGTAAGACCTTCCTTTTTTGCAAAATATGCAACCTTTTCATATTCCCTCTCAAGCGCGCCTTTGGTGTAATAAATAAACGAGGATTTTTTCATAAAGTCGTCAACCGACAGCGGACTTGAAAATTTAGCCGTGCCGCTTGTCGGCAGCGTGTGGTTTGGCCCGGCAAAATAGTCACCGAGCGCTTCGGGACAATATCTTCCCAAGAATACGGAGCCCGCATTTCTTATTTCGGATAGATAGTCAAACGGATTTTCGGTGCAGACCTCCAAATGCTCCGGCGCAATTTCGTTTGAAATTTTAATTGCCTGCTCAATTGAGTCAGCTATAAAGATCTTGCCGTTTTTGTCGATTGACTCTCTTGCAATTTCGCTTCTTTCAAGAAGCGGAATTTGCTTTTCAAGCTCCTTTGAAACGTTTTCGGCAAGCTCGCAAGACGTCGTTACGAGAACGGCGGTCGCGTTTTTGTCATGCTCCGCCTGAGAGAGCATATCCGCCGCGACAAATGACGGATTGCTTTGCTCGTCCGCAATTACAAGAATTTCGCTCGGACCTGCAATCATGTCAATGCTGACCTTGCCGAAAACCTGCTTTTTCGCTTCCGCAACAAATATGTTTCCCGGACCTACTATTTTTTCTACTTTCTTAACGGTTTCACTTCCGTATGCAAGCGCCGCAATTGCCTGCGCGCCGCCTATTTTGTATATTTTGCTTACGCCCGCGATTTTTGCGGCAACGAGAATAACCGGAGAAATTTTTCCGTCGGGGGAGGGGGGAGTAACCATGCATATGTTTTTAACGCCCGCGATTTTCGCCGGAACGGCGTTCATTAAAACAGATGACGGATAGCTTGCCGTGCCGCCCGGAATATAAAGCCCGGCACTTTCAACGGGCATTATTCTCTGACCTATAACCGCGCCCTCTTTTTCTGTCATGACATAGCCGCTTTTGAGCTGCTTTTTATGGTAGCTTGTTATATTTTCTTTTGCTTCGGTTAAAATCTGCTTGAATTTATCGTCTACAAGTGAATATGCCTCTTCAATTTCTTCCTCGCTTACAACGAGTGAAGAAAGCTTTGCTTTGTCAAATTTTTCGCAGTATTCAAGCAAGGCTCGATCGCCGCGATTTTTCACGTTTTCTATAATTTCCGAAACGATTTCGCATACGCTCTGCGTACTTTGCTCGCTTCTGCCCATTATTTCGTCTATTGGTCTGTCAAGCCCTTTTATTATTTTTATCATTTATTTTCATTCCTTTCGGCAGCGCTTTTTGCTTTATTTAAGTGCGTCCTTCATTTTGTTAATCCGCTCCGCTTTAAATTTGCAGCTTGCCTTGTTTGCGATAAAGCGCGCGCTTATGTCAACAAATTCTTCAATAACTTCAAGATTGTTTTCCTTTAAGGTTGTGCCGGTTTCAACAATATCGACTATAACGTCGGATAAATTAAGTAGCGGTGCAATTTCTATAGAGCCGTTAAGCTTTATTATTTCTATTTCCCGCCCCTGCTTTTGAAAGTGCTCAAGCGCGATATGAGGAAATTTTGTTGCGACTCTGAGAGTGCGCTCCTCCGGGAGCCTTGCGCCTTTTATCCCTGCAACGCACATTCTGCATTTGCCTATTCCGAGATCAAGAAGCTCGTAAACGTCGGGAGAATATTCAAGCAAAATATCCTTTCCGGCAATTCCTACGTCCGCCGCGCCCTTTTCAACATAAATTGCAACGTCCGACGGCTTTGCCCAAAAATATCTGACCTGGTTTTTTTCATCCTCAAAAATCAGCTTTCTCGTATCCTCGCGGATTTCAGGACAGCCGTAGCCGTTTTTTTCGAGTATATCGTATACCTTTTCGCCGAGTCTTCCTTTCGGAAGCGCTATATTAATCATTTCCTTCAACGAATTCAAGCCCCCTTTCGTTAAACCGGAGCAGCTGTCTGTATTTAAGCCCCTTCGGCAAGCTCCTTGACGCAAAAACGGTCTGTCCGCTCGCAAGCAGCATATTAACCGCCTTTGTAAGTGCGGCAGGGTCGGAGTCTTCTTTGTATTTGAGAAAAACGTCAACATCAAAGCCGCTTGGCGCGTTGCAGTAATATTCAAGAGCGTCCATGTACACCGCAAAGCCGACAGCGTTTTTCTTCTTTCCGAATTTCTCTAAGAGCTTGTCATAGCTGCCGCCCGAAAGTACGCTTTGCGCAATTCCGTTTATAAAGCCGCGAAATGTTATTCCGCTGTAGTAGTCCATGTCGTTTATGACGGAAAAATCAATGTGCATTTTATCCGCACATTCGCTTCCCGAAAGCGCCTCGCATATTTTTTCAAGGCTTTCGTACGCTTCTTTTGTTGTTTCGTTTATAATAAGGCTGCGGCATTCGGGGAGAACGCTCTGTATGCTTCCTCCGAGCTCGGCAAGCGTGCAGAGCTTTTCGCAAAGTGACGGATTAATACCGTTTTTATCGCACAGCGATTTAATTTCGTGAACGTCCTTTGCTCCGGTAAGCCTTACAATTTCGCTCCTCAGGCTGTCGTCAAGCTCCTCCGTAAGTCCCGAAATAAAGCCGAGATGCGAAATGTCGAGAATATAGTCGCCGCTTATCGCCCCCAGACTTTCTGCCGCAAGCGTCAGCACCTCACACATTGTGTACGTGTCAACGCAGCCTATGTATTCAAGCCCTACCTGCATGATTTCCTTATACTGCCCCGATCTTACGCGGTATACGTTTTCGGTGTAATAGAGCTTTTGCTCCTCGTCGGGCGTGTTTTTTACTATTGAAAGAGTAACGTCCGGCTTAAGCGCAAGCAATTTTCCGTTGAGGTCGTTAAACGTTATAATACGGTCGCTTTTTAAAAAGCTCTTGTTTTCAAGGTATAAATCGTATTCCTCAAATTTGTTCATTTTATATTTTCTGTAGCCGCGCGCTTCGTAAACGCGGCGCAGGTCGAGAATTATGCTCTCCTGCGATTTTAAAATTTTAGCTTTCATATTTAGCTTTGTCCCCTTTTTTACAGGCATACGTTTTCATGCTCAATTATATCACATTGTACCTTTTTCGTCAAGAAACAACACGTTTTTAACGATATAATATTTACATCTGCACAAACGCATCCGAATATAAATTTAATTGTTGTTTATATTATACCACACTTCATTACTTTAGTCAAGTAAAATATTAAAGTGATAGCGTGTTAAAATGACGTTTTTACACAAATCATCAGGCTGCGCTTTGTATATTTTGTATAGGAAAGAAAATTTGCTGCGGTGTAATATATAAAGGAAATAAATCATAAAATTTTACGGTACAAATTATTTGCGGCAGGTGATTTTGATTGAAAAAATTTTTATTTGCTATATTTTTTGCTCTTATGCTTTTTCCGCGTGCATATGCCGCTTCGCCGAAAATCAGCGCGCTGCATGCTTGTCTTGCGGACGCGCTTACGGGAAAGGTTATTTATGAATATAACGGCTCGGAGCGTGCGCCTATGGCAAGCACGACCAAAATAATGACGGCGGTGCTGGCGCTTGAAAACATGGATATGTCAGAAATAATAACCGTTTCGGAGAACGCGGCGCGGCAGGAAGGCTCAAGTGCATATTTTGCGCCCGGAGATAAAGTCCCGGCGGAAGAGGTGATTTACGGGCTTATGCTGAATTCGGGAAATGACGCGGCTATTGCAATAGCGGAGCATATAAGCGGAAGCAGCGAGAGCTTTGCGGAGCTTATGAATGAAAAGGCAAGGCAGCTCGGCGCGCTCGATACGAATTTTTCAAATCCGAACGGGCTTGACAGCCAAAGCCATTACACAACGGCAGAGGATCTTGCAAAAATAACGGCATACGCTCTGAAAAACGATGAATTCAGAAAAATCGTTTCCGAAAAGGCACATAAAACAGATTATTCTTCGGGCACGGTATGGTTTTCAAATCACAATAAGCTTTTGAATATGTATGACGGCTGCATAGGCGTTAAAACGGGCTTTACAAAAAGAAGCGGAAGATGTCTTGTGTCGGCGGCCGAAAGAGGGGGGATAACGCTTATATGCGTAACGCTGAACGACCCCGACGACTGGGCGGACCACAAGGCGCTGCTCGACTTCGGCTTTGAAAGCGCACGCGAAAAGCAGGCGGTTAAAAAGGGAGATGTGTTAAAGGAAATAAAAACAAAGGGCGCGAAAAGCGTTCCGGCAGAGGCGGCAGAGGATTTTTCCTACAGCGTATGGGGCGCGGACAGGACGGAAATAGTAACTCATACACTGCCTGAAATTCGCGCCGACATTGACGCGGGAGAAAAAATAGGCTATATGGATATTATCTCAAACGGAAATGTAATCGGAAGAGTCGATCTGCTCGCCGGAGAGAAATATGTAAATAAAAGAAGTCTGATTGACAAAATCCGTGCCTTTATAGGCAAAAAAGCGTTTTGATTTGTAAATATCAGACATTTGGAGGGCATAATATTTATATAAATTATAAAATTTTAAATTTCGTAAAAAAAACCATTGACTATTTTGCAAAAAGGTGATACAATATACATAAACACAATTATTAAAGATACACATGATGTATCGGCAAAGAACCCATTAAGGAGGAAAAAAAATGAAACGTAAGTTTTCACTTTTCATGGCTGCAGCTTGTTTAATCAGCAGCATGGGCTTTACAGGGATTGTTCATGCGGCGGATAATAAAGCAAACTTCAGTGATGTAACGAACTCAACCAAATACAGCGACGCAATTGTGACGCTTACAAAGCTCGGAATTATTAACGGATATGATAACGGTGACGGTACATATTCATTTAAGCCGGAGGGAGAAATAACAAGAGCGGAGTTTACAAAAATTATAACCGTTGCTCTCGGAGTATCCGATGCGGCTGCATCTGCTTCAAACGAATTTACCGATATTGATACCCATTGGGCAAAATCCAATATCCTCGTTGCTGCAGGAAGAAAAATTGTAAACGGCTTTGAGGATCAGACCTTCAGACCGGACGAAAAGGTTACATATGAGCAGGCTGTAAAGATGATTGTCTGCGCAGCAGGCTATGAAAATGCGGCAATAGCTCTCGGCGGCTGGCCGACAGGCTATGTTTCGGAGGGTAATACTCTCGGAATTACAAAGGGTGCTGTTGTAGCCGATCAGTCGGCTCCGGCAACAAGAGGCGTTGTTGCTCAGCTTATGGACAACGTTCTGGATGTTGATATTCCTGTTTACAATGCCGCAACAGGCAGACTTGAATCGGATCTTTCAAGCTTTATGGAAACATATCTCGGAATTAAAAAGGAAAAGTGTAAAATTGTCGGCGTTGAGGATAAGACAACCTCCGACTGCACGGTAAGTCTTTATGTCGGCGAAATGGCAGTACGCCTTAAAAACGGCGACGTTATCAAGATGGAATACAATTCGTATACCGACAATAAGTCAACTCTTGAGAATATTCTCGGTCAGGAGGCCGTTGTGTTCTACAAGGAGGGCAAGGGCGGTAACATGAATTCGCTTTTCGAGCTCGATCTTGAAACGGTTGACAACACAGTTACAACAATTAACTATAACGATATAGATTCTTTCACCGGTTCGTCACTTAAATATTCGGACTCGTCAAAGAAGAATAAGACGGTTAATATCAAAAAGTCAAATCTTACGGCTGTTTACTATAACGGAAAGGCTGTAGAGGATTATGACGATGATATGCTTTCGGACTGGCTCTCACCGACAGGCAAAAACTTTATCTACGGTGATGTAAAGCTTACCGACAGCGGAAATGACGGAACAATTGAAATCATTGATATTATGGACTACAATATCATGGTTGCCGCAAGAACTCCGTCAACATCGGATTATCTTGTAACAAACAAGGTTAAATTTACAAAGGGCGATAAGCCGGCTCATTACATTGATAAGATAACTCTTGATCCCGATGATGTAAACACTGTTCTTACAATTACAAACGATTCGGGCGCTAAGATTTCCCCGACTTCAATCAAGGCTAACGATGTTCTCCTTGTAGCTCAGAGCCTTGACGGCAGCGGTGATACATATGTAACGGTTAAGGTTACATCCAACCCCGTGACAGGCAAAATCACAGCCTATGATAATGAAAAGGTTACAATTTCCTCAAAGGATTATAACATTGAGGAATACGGAAAGAACTATATAGAAAACGAAAGCTCAATGTCAATAAGCACATCGCTTCAGGGTACATTCTATGTAGACGCTTATAACAATATCGTATATGCAACCTTCAGCACAACCTCTACAAATTATCAGTATGCTTATCTTATAAGAACAATGACCGATGATGATGAAAACTTCAACATCAAGGCTTATGTTCCGGCATCCTCCGGCGTTAAGCTCTACAGCCTTAAGAGCAAAGTTAAGCTTGACGGTGAGACTGTTTCCGCTGCAAGCGCAGTAAACACTCTTAGGTCAAATGTTGAGGATGACAGCGATACATTTGTTCCGGACGCTGCAAGCAGTATATTCGGAAACAAGGTTACAAAAACAAACGCATGCCAGATTGTTAAGCTCGTTACGGACGGAACACAGGTTACTGAAATAGTAACGCTTAATACTGCTTCTGAGGGCGAAACAAACGAGGATGTTACAAAGCTCGTTGAATATCTGCCGCTTACAGGTCAGACAAAATATTCCGGAAGCAATAAGTTCGGAAACGGCGATTTCTATGTAAATTCGTCAACAACATTTATCTACATTCCGCAGGACAGATCAAGCGAATCTTCATACGGTAAACGTACAATTTCAGCGTTTACAACAGATAACAGCTATTATGTACAGCCGTACAATGTAAACAGCTCAAAGATGGCAGGTCTTGTTCTCCTTTACGGTAACTCTTCATCAAATTCAACGCCGGGCAATGGCACAAAACCGCGTATAGTTGCGGAAGATGTTAAAGAGGGGACATATAACGGAGAAACCGTATGGAAGGTTAATTACTTTAATTCATATGATCATTCACAGGATGTAGTTGAAGGCAGAGCAAGCGTTGGCAATATAACATTAACAACAGGAGGTTATGTTGATGTTTCAGATTATTCCGTAGGTGATATATTTGTAAGCGGAAGCGACACATCGGGCTTTGTAAATGCATTAACCGTATTAAAGGCGGATGATGTTTATTCTGTAAAAGACAATGACTTTACAGACGATAAGTTTGATTGGTATTCATCACCAACCGCATCAAAGGCTTACAGCCATGTATACGTTGCAAACGTAATTGAGGTTGTTGAAGACGGCGATAATTATTCGCTCCGTGTAACAAGAAACGGCTTTGATGAAAACGGCAAAATTATTTCGGGTGATGAGGATCTTATTCCTATCGACAGCAGCATAAGAATACTTAAGTTTAACGATAAAGGCACTAAGGTTATTTCAACTCTTGATGAGGCTTCAACCGACAAGCTTTCAGCACTTGATTTCAGAGGCGCTGACACAGACGGTAAGGATTGCAGCGTAATTGCAGTTTATGAATACAGCACAACGCCTTCAAAGGGAAGAAATTGCAAGACAATTCTTATCTACTAAAATTATTTTGCCTGATAAGGCATAAGGTGTTATTTTGACACTGTAGAAACACAAACCCTTCAGAGCGGCAGATTAAATATGCTGCCCTGAGGGGTTTTTCTTAAATAAAGCGCTGCTTGCGTGAAGAAAATCAGCTTTGAGCGCGCTGATTAGACGTGCAAAGATTTTTATTACAGCGTTTGCAGGGCGCATATGTGCGGCGGTAACATTATTTCATAGCTGCGGACAAGAGGATTTTATATTTGCAGGCGGCGCACGGTGTGCCGATGGAGATTACTATGGAGAATACTGTATTTTTTTACGATAATTTTTTGGAAGAGCCATTCAGATTAGCTCTTGAATCGGGTACACTTATTCAGGTATCGGAGCTTTGCCTGAAGCCCGGAGGAAAAATAAATTTTCATATGCAGGTGTGCGATGAAATAACGGTTGCGCTTTCCGGAAGAAGCACGGTTTATTCGGGCGGCGTGCAAAGCAGGTTATCGGCAGGGCAAATCCATTATGTAAAAAAGGGGATAAGCCATGAAATAAAAGCGGATGAAAATTTCAGATATATCTGTATAGGCTTTGAAGCTAATTCCGATGATGAAAATATTGCACCGTTTTTAAAGCTTACCGCCGATAAAAACAGCTTTATTTTAAAGGATAATTCCGACGTAAAAAAGCTTTCTGAAATGCTCCTTGATGAGTTTTACTCCGCAGAGGATAACCGAGAAGCAATGATTAATATGTATTTAAGCCAGATTTTAATTCTAATTTCACGGCTTGCGTCCGATAAGCCCAAAAATCAGGCAGTTAAAAGACCCGATTTTACTCTTTACAGCATAATGAGGCTTATAGACATGGAGTACATGAATATAAAAGGCGTAAAAGATGTTGCAAAGCGGCTGTCGTATAGTGAATGTTATATTTCGCATTTGTTTCGCCAAAAGCTTGACATGACCGTTAAGGAGTATATTTTAAAGAAAAAGCTTGACGCGGCGGCGCTCATTTTAAGAGATAAGAAGATGACTGTTACGGAAGCGGCGGAATATCTCGGATTTTCGTCGGCGCATACGTTTGCGATAGCCTTTAAAAGGTGCTTCGGAGTTAGTCCGCTTGTTTATAAACAGCAAAAAAATGACGATTTATAGGCAGTAAATCGTATTGCCTGATTTAGAGCCGTATGGTATACTTTTATTATAAATATAAGGAGCTTTTGCTCCGATTGGGAGGAATTTATAATGAAGGTAGGAGTTATCGGATGCGGAACTATTGCAAATGCGCAGCATATTCCGGCTTATGTGAATAACAGCGAGGCGGAAATTAAATATTTTTGCGATATTATTCCCGAAAGAGCGCAGGCGGCTGCACAAAAATACGGCGTGGGAACAGCGGTTACGGATTACAGAGATGTAATTTCCGATCCGGAAATTGAAGCGGTTTCGGTATGCGTTCCGAACAAGGCTCACAGCGAAATTTCAATAGCCGCGCTTAAGGCAGGGAAGAATGTGCTTTGTGAAAAGCCGGCTGCGAGAACATATGAAGAAGCGCTCAAAATGCAGGAAGCGCAGCATGAGTCGGGCAAGGTTTTAAACATAGGCGTTGTGAACAGGTTTAACATAGGCGTTAATAAAATAAAGCAAATTATTGATGACGGAGAACTTGGTAATGTATATCAGGTATACATAAGCTTTAGAAATCACAGAAGCATACCGGGACTCGGCGGAGATTTTACAACAAAGGCTGTTGCCGGCGGCGGAGTTATGATTGACTGGGGCGTACATTTTTTTGATATTGTTATGTACTGCTGCGGCGATCCTAAGGTAAAAAGTGTGTCTGCGGAAACGTTTTCATATATGGGTAACCCGATTAAAGACTATGTTTACACAAATATGTGGGCAGGCCCTAAAAAGAATGACGGAATATGCGATGTTGAGGACTCGGTTACCGGAATGATAAGAACAGAGGGACCTGTTATAACCTTTAACGGCGCGTGGGCGCAGAATATCGGCGAGAATGAAATGTTTATAGACTTTATGGGAACGAAGGGCGGAATAAGACTTATATACGGCGAGGACTTTACGCTTTATTCCGTTAAAAACGGTATGCTTTCAAGGACGACATTTGAAAAGGAAGAAAAATCAATGTTCCAAACAGAGATAGACAGCTTTATAGACTGCATAAAAACAGGTAAGCGTATGCCGTCGCATATTGACACAAATATTATAACCGCACAGATGATGGACGCGGCTTACCGCTCCGCTGCCGAACATAAGGAAATTATTCTTTAAGGGGGAGCGGAAATGATTAAGGTTGGTTTTATAGATTACTATCTTGACGAGTGGCACGCTAATAATTATCCGAAACTTTTAAATGATAACTCAGGCGGCAGATGTGTGGTTTCCTGCGCTTACGGGCTTATTGACAGCCCGGACGGAGATACAAACAAAAAATGGTCTGAAAAAAATAATATACCGCTTTGCAGCTCGATTGACGAGCTTGTCGAAAAATGCGACTGCATAATTGTTTTGTCGCCCGACAACCCCGAAATGCATTTAAAGCTTTCCGAAAAGGCGCTGCTTTCGGGTAAGAGAGTGTATATTGATAAAACGTTTTCGATGAAGAAAAGCGAAGCGGAAAAAATTTTTGAGCTTGCCGAAAAAGGGCGCTCTGTTTGCTGGTCAAGCTCCGCGCTCGGATTTGCGTCAGAGCTTTCGGAGATTGACAAAAAAAGCCTTGACAGCGTTTATATAGAAGGTCCCGAAAATTTTGAGGTCGGCGCAGTCCACCTTGCCGAGCAGGCGGCGGTGCTTGTTGAGGGAAATCCAAAACGTGTTATGGCGGTAAATAGGGAAAATCATCCGTCTTTTGCCGTTGAGTTTGACAGCGGAGTTGTTGCGCATTTAATTCATCGCAATGATGATATTTACACATACGCGGTAACCCCGTCCGATAAGGATAATAATGCGGTAAGATATGTAATAAAATCGGACTTTTTCAAAGCGTTTATAAAGGCTGTTATAGATTTTTTTGATACCGGGGAAATCCCGGTCAGCCATGAGCGCACGCTAAAGGTTGTGTCGATTATAGAGGCGGGCGAAAAGGCGCTGAAAAGGCCGTTTGAGTGGGTTTATATTGACTAAGCATGGGATTTTTTGCGCATGACTGTGCAGCTTTCGGAAAAATAATCTCCGCTTTTGAGGCATTAAAAAACTCGTCAATACAATAATATTTTGGGAGAGGTTGTTTATGATAAAGCATCCGTTCGGTGCGGTGTATGCGCCCGACAGCAGAATACTTATTCTCGGAAGTTTTCCGTCGGTTAAGTCGCGTGAGCAGAATTTCTTTTACGGTCATCCGCAAAACAGGTTTTGGCGCGTTGCGGCGGCGGTTTTCGGAGATGAAGTGCCGGAGAGTATAGAGGATAAAAAGGCTTTTTTGCTAAAAAACAAAATTGCTCTTTGGGATGTGATTGCCTCGTGTGAAATAACCGGAAGCGCCGACAGTTCTATTAAAAATGCGCAGGTGAACGATTTCTCGCAAATACTTTCCGCTGCAAAAATAGAAAAAATTTTCGTAAACGGGAAAACAGCCGAAAAGCTGTATAATAAATACGCTTATCCGGCTGTTAAAATCCCGTGTATATGCCTTCCGTCAACCTCTCCGGCAAATGCGGTATGGAGTCTTGAAAGGCTGATAGGAGAGTGGAGCAAAATCAGACTTTAGTGAGGCGTGAAAATGCGGAGTGATTACATCGATCTTTGGTGAGGCGTGAAAAAACGGCGTGATTACATCGGTCTTTGGTGAGGCGTGAAAATGCGGCGTGATTACATCGGTCTTTGGTGAGGCGTGAAAAAACGGCGTGATTACATCGGTCTTTGGTGAGGCGTGAAAATGCGGCGTGATTACATCGGTCTTTGGTGAGGCGTGAAAATGCAGCGTGCTTACATCAGACTTTAGTGAGCGTGAAAACGCAGCGTGTTACGTCGTGCTTTTGTGAACGTCTAAAACGGCGCTTTTATAACTTCTGCGGCAGCGTAATTGCGGTATGGTTTTTTT
Source organism: uncultured Clostridia bacterium (assembly GCA_934489015.1). Lineage (GTDB taxonomy): Bacteria > Bacillota > Clostridia > UBA1381 > UBA1381 > RGIG9115. The sequence goes on along the minus strand of CAKSSN010000002.1, from coordinate 51,827 downwards.
GGCTAAGTGCGCTCCGAAGTGTTTAAGCTTGTTTTTTTGCTATTGGTGTTTACGCTAAAAATCAAATCCGCAAATGCATATCAGAGCCTGAAAATTTGGGCTCACAATGCATTTGCGGATTATTACGTTTATTTTATGAGGTCTTTCCATTTTTGCAGATTGGAGCGCACAAACTCATCGTCATTTAAATGCGGATACATTCTGCACACTCTGTCAAGCTCTTCCATCTGACCGCTTGAGAGCGTTTCATCGGGGTTAAGGCAATAAATATTTTGCATAAGCCCCTGACGGCGCAGTATTTCGTGAAGCCCGGCAATGCAGCCCTTAAAATTATGTGCCGTATCGAAAAAGGCGCTGTTTGTGTCGGTAACCTCTGCTGCAAGCGTCAAAAGCTTTGTGGAAATTTCGGGCTTATCCTTTTCTTTTTTTACATATTCAAAAAGCTCCGCCGCGCGCTTTGTCCATACAGACCAATGACCGAGCAGACCGCCGTCAAAGCATTTTTCAATAACGCGGCCGTCCTTTTCAAAGCGGTATTTTGTAAGAAGGTCTATTACAATATTGTCATCATTTCCGGTATACAGCGTTATATCATCGCAGCGCGAGGAAAAGGCTGCCGCCCGTACAACTTCTAAGGTTTGGTATCTGTTAAATGACGCACATTTTATTGCGGCAACATTCTCAATTTCGCACATTTGCTCCCAGTAGTTATACGAAAACTGTCTGCCGCCGCAGGCTGTTTGCAGATAAAAGCCGATTACGGGCATAACGGCGCTTACGGCGCGCGTTCTGTCAAGCATATATTCTTCCGATTTGTCGTTTAAGCCGCCGGGACTTAAAAGCACCGCGTCAAAGCCGTATTTTTTCGCAAGCTCGGCTTCAGCTGTTGCCTGCTCCGTTTCTCCGCATACTCCGGCAACTCTTACAAGCACTCTGCCGCTTCTTTTCTCATATCTGTCCATTTCTTCAGCTACCGTTTTAAGCACGGTTTCAAACAGGTTGTATTTCGGGTCTCTTATTTCAAACTGCGTTGTATGTACTGCCGCAGCAATTCCGCCGACTCCGCAGTCGGCATAATAATTAATAAGCAGTCTTTGACCGTCCCTGCTGAAATTCCTGTTTTCGTCAAGTGCAAGCGGAATTGCCGGGATAACGGTTCCTTTTTTTAATATTTTTAAGGCTTCTTCATGTCTGTTCATTTTCCTGTTCTCCTTTTTAATAGCTTCCCTTACGTTCTTCAAAATGCGTCGGTTTTCCGAGCGTTCTTCCGCCGCTTTTTATGTATTCGGCCTGCCAGCGTATAAGTGTTTTTGCCGAAACGGACGGGTAGCCGAAAGTTTCCATTGCAAGAGAAGAGTCGTTTAGATATGCGTCATTTCCGGCTTCGCCCGAAAATATCGGTTTTTTGCCGAGATATTCGCCAAGCTCCTCTGCCGCCTTTTTAATTGAAACCGTTTCGGGCCCGGTAACATTCATTATTTTAGCCGGTGACTTGGCATGAAGCAGCGCTCTTATTGCGATTTCGTTTGCGCTGCCCTGCCATATAAAGTTGAAGCAGGGAGTAGAGATGCTTATAGGCTCGCCCTTTAAAATTTTGTCGGCAAGGTCAAAAAGCACGCCGTATCTTAAATCTACCGCAAAATTCAGTCTGTAAATAAAAACCTTTGTTCCGAACGCATTTGACGCGTATTCAAAAGCGCGCTCGCGTGCAAGGCAGCTCATTGTGTATTCGCCTATAGGTCCTGTTTTGTCGCACTCGCGGCAGCCGCCGTCTGATAACTTAACAATCGGGTATATATTTCCGGAGGAAAATACGACAATATTTGATTTTTTAAATTTGTCCGCAACAAACGCAGGTAGAGTGGCGTTCATTGCCCAAGTCTGCCATTCGCTTCCGTCCGTGCCGAATTTTCTGCCTGCCATATAGATAATGTTTTCGCACTCTTCAAGCGAATAAAGCTTATCCTTGTCAAGCAAATCCATTGCAATAACCTCAACTCCGCTATCCTGCATAAGCTTTGTCGCAATAGCGTCGCTGCCTCTTGAAACGGCGATAATCCTTTTGTTAATTCCGGCTTTTTCCGCCGCTTTTTTTGCAAGCACCGCAAGAGTAGGTCCCATTTTTCCGCCTGCGCCCAAAATCATTATATCGCCCTTGATTTTTTTAATATCCTCGATAAGCGCGTCTGACGGTGTTGTTAAAAGCTCGTTTAATTTCTGTTCTGTCCACATATTTTTCAGTTCCTTTCTTTGTACAGGCTTGCCAGTCCGCCCTCAGAGGTTTCGCGGTATCGGCAGGATAAATCCTTGCCCGTTTCATACATTGTTTTAATAATCAGGTCGAGTGAAATTTTTCTGTCGCCGTAAAGCATTTCCGAAAGCGTTACCGCGTCAACGGCGCGCATTGCCGCAACAGCGTTTCGCTCAATGCAGGGTATCTGTACAAGTCCGCGCACCGGGTCGCAGGTGAGCCCGAGATGATGCTCAAGAGCGATTTCCGCAGCACACTCTATCTGCTTTATGCAAAAGCCGCGCAGGTATGCAAAAGCCGCAGCTGCCATAACGCACGCGCTTCCTATTTCCGCCTGACAGCCGCATTCCGCTCCGCTGATTGATGCGTTTGCCTTAATAATGTTTCCGACTATCCCGGCAACCTCGAGCGCGGAGATTATCTCCTCATCCGAATATCCTCTCTCCAGCTGCTTGAATATAAGCACTGCCGGCAAAACTCCCGACGCGCCGCAGGTGGGGGCGGTAACCATTATTTCGCCCGAAGCGTTTTCCTCGCTTGCCGCATATGCGTATGCGGAAATCATGTATATTTCCTTTTCATGACCGAAAGCCTTTGTTTTACCTTTTTCAAGAAGCATTTTCGCCTTGCGCCGTATGTTGAGGCCGCCCGGAATAATTCCCTCGCTTTCAAGGCCGCATTTTACCGTTTCCTTCATCTGCCGCCATACTTCTTTTATATATTCGCGAATTTCGCCGCCCTCATGCATTTGAACATATTCGGCAAGAGTTATTTTCCTTTTCTCGCAAAATTCTTCTATTTCTTTAAAGTTTTTTTCGCGGTAGACGAGGGCGGGCTTTTCTGCCTCTTCTCCCAAAGCTTCAACGGCACCGCCGCCGACGCTCAAAAAGGTTTTTCTGTAAACCTCGTCAGAGCCTTTAAATGCGGCAATTTCCATTGTGTTCGGGTGCGGCAGATCGGTCTTTGCGGTGTTGAAAATAATTTTTATCGGAATATCCTTAAAGGTTTGCTCTATTGCATAGTCTGTTCTGTGACCCTTTCCTGTTTTGGCAAGCGAGCCGTAAAGCGTTATTTCAAAATAGTCAGCGTATGGGTTTTCTTTTAAAGCGGCGTTGCAGGCGAAAACAGGTCCCATAGTATGCGAGCTTGACGGACCTCTGCCTATTCTGTAAATTTCGCGTATGCTTTGCATACCGTTTAAATGCTCCATCGGATTACCTCATTTTATATATTTTTTCAATTGCGGCAATTACAGCTCTTCCGTATTCTCCGTCGGTTATTTCCGTCTTTTCGTTTTTAATCATTTTTGCAAATTCGCCGAGCTGCCTGTCCATAAAAAGCCCGTCCTCAGCAACTCCTGTATTTTCCCATTTGCCGTTTTTGTATTCTCTTAAATATATTCCGTCCGAAACATTAAGAGCGCCGTCCGTAAAATAGTAAATAACCTCATAGCCGCAGCAGCCGTAGCCCGAAAAGGTTACAGAAGCGCTGAAGCCGTCCTTAAAGCGCAGCATAAATTGTGAATGACCCTCAATATCAAAGTCGTTTTTAAAATTTGCGTACTCCGAGAAAATTTCGCCGTTATGTACGCCTGCTGCATAAAATATTTTGTCGAGCGCGTGTGCACCGTAATTCATTACAATGCCGCCGCCTGCGCTTGATTTTTTAAGAAACCATTTGGGGCGCTTTTCGTCAAAGTAATTTGTAGTTCTGCGCTCCTCGTACATTATAAGTTTGCCGAGTCTGCCGCTTGATATACAGTCCTTAACGGCGCGGTTTGCGTTAAAGTAGCGCTGAACATGACCGACGGCAAGCTTCTTGCCGCTTCTTTTTGCGGCTTCAAGCATTTTGTCACACTCTTCAACCGTGTTTGCCATAGGCTTTTCAACAAGCACGTGAAGACCTTTTTCAAGAAAGAAAACGGCTGCTTCGCAGTGCAGAAAGTGGGGGAGATTGAGTATAACCGCTTCCGCATCGGTTTTTTCAGGGATTTCGCGGTAGTCGGTAAATACGGGAACGTTGTATTTTTTGCCGAATACCTCCGCTCTTTCGTAATTTGTATCGCATACCGCCGCAAGAGCAAATTCGTCCGAATGCTCAATTGCGGTTAAATGCTCCGCACCTATGCTTCCTGTTCCTATAACGGCTGTTTTAATCATAGTTTTATCACCTCATCCAATAAATTTTGCATAATTTCGCTTTCTTTTTTTAGTCCCGATAGATTTGACTCCTTTAAAAATTCAAAAAGCATATATACATCCGCATTACCATCGTGCAGAATTTTTATGAAGCTTTTCCAAATTTTCTTGCCGTCTGCTACTGAAAATCTGTTGTAGTTCGAGTCAACATAAAAAATATGCACCATTTTAAGATAGGGAAGAAATGCTTTGAGTGTTTCCTCATTTTCTCTATCGGATATTTGCGGATCGTATTGAAAATACATTCCGAGATTTTCGCATGAAGCGTCTTTTATAAGGCGCAGGGCTGAATTTTTTGTGTCTGTAAAGGTATCGTTATGATACTCGAATGCAATTTGAATATTTTCCTTTGCTGCTGTGCGGCAGACGGATTTTGTTTCTTCAAGCAGCGCTTTGTATTCTGTTTCCGTCACGCTTTCGGAAGACTTGCCCGTGCTCCATATGCGGATAATATTCGCGCCGAGCGCTTTGGCGGATTTTATGTATTTGCTTATGTCGTCATTTGTGCCGAGCCTGAAATATGACCCGTAGGAGCAGGTGCAAATTCCGGCAGATTCCGCCTTTTTTCTGACAGCTGCGGCTGCTTCCTCGTTTCCGGGCGGCACATGACAATCGCTGCCCCATTCGACCGCCGCAAGATTACATTTGCGGCAGTAGTCTAAAATATCGTCAGCGCTAAGATTGCGAAATGTAACAGATGTAAGTCCAAGCTTCAGCATATTAACCCTCCGATTTGTCGCTAAGATAATTAAGAATTGAATTTGTGACAATTCTTATTCTTTCGTTCATAACTTCCTCGCTTTTTAAATCTATGTGAATTACCTTTGAGAGCGTGTGTATATTTGAAAAATAAGAAAATGCGCCCATAATAAGAGAGAGCATAACCTGCTTTTCGCTGACTTGCTCGCCGAAAAGTTTGTCTGCTTTGCCTTTTTTGATAGTTTTGCCGAGCATTTTAATCATCGGGTCTTTTATGTTAAGAGCGCCGCTTGCTTCAATATATTTCGCTTCGTTAAGGTTTTCCCACATTATGAGCTTTACAAAATCGGGATTGCTTTTTAAAAACAGAAAATATTCGCGCACAATTGTTTTAATCGTTTCCGTGCAGCCTGCTTCCTTTGCTATGATTACGTTTTCAAGCTCAGAAAGCTTTGAGTATTCGTTGTATATAACTGTTTCGTAAAGCTTTTCCTTGCTTTTGAAATATTGATATATCATGTTTTTGTTAAAGCCCGACATACGTGCAATATCGTCAATTCTTGCGCCGGCAAGCCCTTTTTCGGCAAACTCCTTTTCGGCGGCGGCAAGAATTTTTGATTTTGTCAGGGCGCTGTTTCTCGTTTTTTTCTCCTCAGCCATTAATGTTCCTCTTTTCTTTTTATTTCCGATATTTTTTCGGCGCTGTTATATAGCAAATCAATTGCAGTGTTTATCATTATTTTTGCCGGGACAATATGAGTAAAATATTTATCCTCCGCGTGAAAGTCCTTGCTGTGCGCTCCGCCGCAAAAGCCCCCTATTGTCGGCTGTATTGCCGGAATAACGCGGCACAAATCGCCTACATCCGTCGAGCCTATCATGTCAACTCCAAAGCAGATTTCGTCCGCAAGTCCTTTTGCGTTTTCGGCAAATATTCGGCTTAACGCTTTGTTTTGATTTAGCGGAGCGTAGCTTCCGAGCGTTGTAATTTCCGCCTTTGCGCCTATTCCGTAGGCGGCGCCCAATATTGCCGCGTCAACCTTTTTTTCTGCGCTCTTTATTGCGCTTTCACTTGCGCCGCGCACATAAAGCTCCATTCTGACATCTGCCGGAACAGTATTTACGGAGTCGCCGCCCTTTGTTATGATTGAATGAACCCTTATTTTATCCTCATCGCGAAAGGTTTCTCTTTGAAGAGCTATCATGTTTAATGCGGCGGAGGCTGCGTTTAATGCATTAATACCCTCATGCGGCGCGCCGCCTGCATGAGCTTCCTTGCCGATGAATTTAATCTTTTTTGCCGTGAAGCCAAGACCGCTGCCGCCGATAAAAAGCTTTCTTTCAGGGCAGCCTGCCTGCGAGTGAACCATCATTGCAGCGTCAATACCGCTGAATATTCCGAGCTTAATCATTTCCTGCTTGCCGCTTAAATATGTAATTTTTCCTTCTTCTTTAAGGCGGCTTCTGTATGCCGTATCAATAAATTCCTCTGCCGGAGCGGCAAGAAAGGTAATATCTCCGTCAAGGTGCTTCATAATATCTGCGTTTTTAAGCGTCATTGCACACGCAAGCATATTTGCAAGCTGAATATTGTGGCCGCAGGCGTGAGCCGCACCTGTTTTGCTGTCGGAATTAGGGTGCTCCGGGCTGATTACCGCGTCAAGCTCGCCCATAATGCAGATATTTGCGTTATGGTTTCTGCCTTTGAGTTTGGCTTTGACTCCTGTTATTGCAATGCCTTTTTCAGTGTGGGGAGCTATGGCGCTAAGCACATTGTATACATATTCGGATGTTTTAAATTCCTTGTAGCCAAGCTCAGGCATATCCATCAGAGCGTCGCCGATTTCATAAACCTTATCCGCTATGCTGTCAAGATACTTTTCCGCACGCTCTTTAAGCGTTTCTCTGCTTACCATGTTAATCACCTCTATATAACTAACTAATTAGTTATATAATAACACATAAAATTTGTTTTGTCAATAGGTTTTAAAAAATTTCATGTTTTTCTTTTTATGTGTTGAGCGATTTAAGCTTATATTATTGAACATTCGTTATATAGCGCGATATTATGGTAATCATATACAAATTCATGCTAACGAAATTGGTATAAATGACAAAAATATCAATAAACGAAAAAACTTTATATTATTTTATTGACTTTTAAATACAAACGGTATATAGTAAAATAAAAAGAGTTTAATTTATGGAGTGAGGGAGATGCCGAAGTATATAGCTCATATAAACGAGAAAAGCGGAAAAATTCAAACGGTCGAAGAACATTCTGTAAATACAGCTAACTTATGCCAAGCGCTTTCTGTCGGGCAATTAAAGGATATAGCCTTTTTAATCGGAATAATGCACGATGTAGGAAAAAATAGTGAGGTATTTCAAAGGCGAATTAACGGCGAAAATGTCAAATATGAGCATTCCGTAATCGGCGCAAAACTAATTGACAGGTTAATGCCGCAATGCCCGGCAAGCCTATTGCTGAGGCTTTGTATAGCAGGACATCATACCGGCATTCCGAACTGCGGAAATAAAACCGATACGGCGGATGACACTTCCTTATACGGCAGATTAAAAAGAGATGATAAGAATTTTGATTATGATTTTGCCTTAAAGGAAAATCATCTGACAGATTTGAATTTTGATTTTAATAAGATAAATGCTGATTTTGTTAAATTTATTTCTTCAATGTGTCAGTCAAAGGAGGACGCTGTGGAAGCGTTTGCGTTTTTTACAAGATACTGCTTTTCGTGCTTGGTCGATGCCGATACGATTGATACAATCAGGGCAAGCGGCGGCGACGAAAACCGCAGCCTGACGGCTGATTTTGAAGAGTGCTTAAGAAGAGTTCAAAAAAAGCTGACCGAATTGCAGGAGAAAAGTCTTTCAAAGCTTCAAAAAGCGCGCGGCGAGATACAGAAGCAAGCATACAGCAGGATTGATAAAGAAGCGAAGGTCTACTTACTAAATATGCCAACGGGTAGTGGAAAAACGCTTGCCGGTTTGCAGTGTGCGCTGCACCGCGCAATAAAAACAAATAAAAAACGGCTGATATATGTAATACCGTATAACAGCATAATAAACCAAACGGCGCAAACGTTTGAAAGGCTTCTTGACGGGTGTGCGGAAATACTCAGGCATCAGTCGAGCTTTTCTTATGATATTCCCGACGCGGAAAATGATATTAAAGCGTTTATATATGCGACTGAAAACTGGGACGCGCAAATTATTATAACAACGGCTGTTCAGTTTTTTGAATCCGTTTATTCTAACAAGAGAAGTAAGCTCAGGAAATTTCATAACATGGGTGACAGCGTTATTGTTTTTGACGAGGCTCACCTTATGCCGATTAATTATTTGCAGCCGTGCCTGAGAGCAGTGGGGTATATTGTAAACAACTTAAATTCGGAGGCTGTATTTATGACGGCAACAATGCCTGATTTTAAGGAGCTGATGCGTGATTATGCAGGCAATATAGGTACTGTTGATCTGATTGAGGATAAATCGCTTTTCTCCGCGTTTAAAAAGTGTGATTATGAAAATCTGTCTGTAATAACTAATGAGGAGCTTATACATAGGGCAATGAGCTTTCCGTCAGCTCTGATAGTCGTTAATAATCGAAAGACGGCGCGCGAGCTGTATTCCTTGTGTCAAGGGAAAAAATATCACCTGTCAACATACATGACGTCGTTTGACCGTGAAAGAGTAATTGACGAAATACAGGCAGGGCTTAAAGAGCTTGAAAAAAATTATCCGACGTATGTTCCACCGGATGAAAGGATAGTCGTAATATCAACGTCCTTAATTGAGGCGGGAGTTGACCTTGATTTTCACATGGTTTTTCGTGAAATGTCGGGGCTTGATAATATTTTGCAGGCAGGAGGAAGATGCAACAGAGAGGGAAAGAGAGAGCGCGGCAAGGTTTATATCTTTTCAAGGGAAGAAAGTTCGGTGCGCGGAGATCTCGGTATCAGGATAAATATTACAAAAGGAATTATAAAAAATCATGACGATATTTCTTCGCATGAAGCTGTCAGAGAGTATTATGAGTATTTTTATAGGGCGATGAAGGACGCTATTGTGCAAAATTCTTTAAGTAATATTTGCGGCTGCAATTTGCAGACAATCCCTTTTGCAGATTACAGCGTAAATATTATCGACAGCAAAACCGTGTCTGTGGTTGTTGATGAAAATGAGGAAAGCAGTGAGCTTATCGGCAGGCTGAAAGCAGGTTTTCCGAATATAAGGAAGCTGAGAAAATACTGCTGCACGGTGTATGAAAACGAGCGAAACGAGCTGATTGAACAGGGGGTAATAGAAAATTACGACAATGGAATTTGTGTGCTGACAAACAGTGATTATTATGATGAAAATATCGGAATTAAGTTTGAAGCGAGTGATTATATTTTGTGAACGGAGGATGAGTCTGAATAAAACCGCCCATAGCACTACTTTTTGCTTGGGGCGGTACCATCGTACAGCACCACTCGCTGCAAAGCAGCACTATGAACGATTTTATTTCAGACTCAAGGTTTGTGCTTTACCGCACGGGAAGGAATGATTATAAAGATGTATGGATTTAAAATAATTGTTGAAGGTGATTATGCGTGCTTTACAAGGCCGGAGCTAAAGGTTGAGCGTGTGAGCTACGATGTTCCGACGCCGAGTGCTTTGGAAGGACTGCTGAAGAGTTTGTATTGGAAGCCGGCCATCAGATATAGAATCGATAAGGTGGTGGTGTATAATCCGGTAAAATTTGCTAATATTCGCCGAAATGAAATCAAGGATGTTGTCAGCTACAATAAAGTCAAAGCGCAAATGAAGGGCAAGGGCGGAGATTTATCCGTTTACGCTTCGGAAAGTCGTACACAGAGGTCGGCTATGGTGCTGAAGGATGTAAAATACGGCATTGAGTTTCACTTTGAGCTTACAAATGTCAGAAATGAGGAGGAAGCCGACGGCAATAAAAAGCACTACAACATCATAAAAAGAAGGCTTGAAAGCGGTCAGTGGTTTCGGACGCCGTGTCTTGGGTGCAGAGAGTTTTCGGTAAAAAGGCTTGAAATGGTTGACGATCTGAGAGAAGAAGAGGTATCGCAGGAGCTCAAAGGTGATATTGATATAGGGTATATGCTTTATGCTTTGAAATTTAAGGACGGCGGTATTCCGATAAACAATAACTGGGAGACGCCTGTGTTTTCCGATTGTGCCGACGCGGTTTATTACAGACCGCATATGATTGACGGCGTTATAGATGTTAGAAAATATGCGGAGGCGGTACGATGCTGATTAATGCTTTATGTGAATATTATGATGTTCTCGATAAAAACAACAAGGTAATTCCGAGAGGATATTCAAAAATTGATATTGATTATTTAATATCGCTTACCGATGAGGGAAAAATTGACGGCATTTCGGATTTCAATAAATCGGTATATATCATGAAAAGAAGCGAAAAAACGAGTATATGCGGCAATATAATCGAGCATAGACCGCTTTACATATTCGGACCGAATTGGGCTACAAAAGATTATGACAAGGCGGTGAAATCTCATAAAGATTTTGCAAAAAAAAATCTGGAATTTATAGACGGTATAAATTCGCCTGTTGTTAATGCTTACAGAAAATTTATTGAAAACTGGAAGCCGGAGGCGGAATTGGAAAATAAAATACTGATTGGAGTCGGGAAAAAATTTCTGACGGCGAAATATGCGTTTTGTCTTTCCGGCAGACCGGATATTCTTCTGCACGAGGACGATAAAATCCGTGCAAAATGGGAGGAGCTGATAAGCTCTATAAAGCCGTCCGATGACGCTTGCAAGGCTCAGTGCTGCATTACGGGGAAATATGAAGAAATAGCGCGTGTTCATAATAAAATTAAGGGCTTTAACGCAATGGGAAGCGCTTTGGTTAATTTTAATAATCCGTCCGATTCGTCGTATGGGAAAAGTCAGTCAATTAACAGTAATATTTCGGAAACCGCTATGGAAAAATATACTGAGGCTATTAATTATTTAATGGCGAATAAGGAGCATAAGAGCTACTTGGGTGACATTACCGTTATACATTGGGCGGCGACGGGTGAGGAAGAATGTGACGATTTCATGTCAGCGTTTGTCTTTGACGATTCGGACAAGCTGAGTGAGGACGAAGCAAATAAGGCTTTGGATAGCATTGCAAAGAAATTAAAAAGCGGATATGTCGGTCAAAGCGCCGCAGACGAAGCGGAAAAATATTTAAATGTCAGCGCCGATTACTATATGGTGGGTCTGAAACCGAATTCTTCAAGACTTGCGGTTAAGTTTATTTATAGGCGTAAATTCGGGGAAATAGTCAAAAATGTTGTCGATTATCAAAATGATATGAAAATTAACGGGAATACAAAGCTCGTATCGTTAGGCCGAATTAGCAGAGAATTGGTTCCGCCGAACACCTCAACCCCCGACTATGACGCAGCTTTAGCTGCAAGACTGATGGATTCCGTTGTCAACGGTCATATGTTCCCGGTCAGTCTGCTTGAAAGGGTTATCGGCAGAATTAAACTCGATAGCGATGCAGAAAAAAAGCTTAACAATGTAAGAGCAGGTATTATAAAAGCGTACTTAAACAGAAAATCAAGATTAAATAATGAAAAGGAGGAAATTACAATGTATTTGGACAAAACAAATACAAATCAGGCGTATTTGTGCGGGCGATTGTTTGCTGTGCTTGAGAGAATTCAGCAAGCGGCCGCAGAGGCAGAGTTAAACCGTACAATAAGGGATACATATTTTTCAACCGCAGCCGCGCATCCGGCAATGGTGTTCCCGAAGGTTATGAAGCTTAGCCAATATCATTTGTCGAAGCTCAATGAAGGAAAATTCAAATATTTCAGCAAGGAAATAGGGGATATAACGGATATGCTAAACGGAGAGTTCCCGAATGTGCTTAACCTTACAGAACAGGGTAAATTTATTATAGGATATTATCAGCAAAGAAATTCTTATTATAATACAAAGAAAGAGAGTGAATAAAAATGGCAATTAAAAACAGGTATGATTTTGTAATGATTTTTGATGTGGAAAACGGAAATCCGAACGGTGACCCGGACGCGGGAAATATGCCGCGAGTTGATCCGGAAACAGGGTATGGCTTCGTGACTGATGTTTGCTTAAAGAGAAAAATCCGCAATTATGTTGATTTGGTTGCAAACACAGAGTTTTCTGATGAGCAGAAGGATAAGTACAGAATATTGGTAAAGCCGGAGCGTTCGTTAAATTCGTATTTTGAGCAGGCTTATGAAAATCAGGGCCTTGAAAAAGGGAAAAAGGGTAAAAACGAAAACGATGTAAATGCAGCGCGTGACTATATGTGTGAGCATTATTATGATGTGCGTACATTTGGAGCTGTAATGGCAACGGGTGATAATCCGTGCGGAATAGTTCGCGGCCCTGTTCAGATTAACTTTGCGCGCAGCATTTCACCAGTTCAGCCGCTGGAGATTACAATTACAAGGCAGGCAAGAACAACGGATGAGCGCAAGGAGACGGGAGATACCGAAATGGGAAGAAAGAGCATTATTCCGTATGGCCTTTATCGTGCGGAGGGGTATGTTTCCGCTTCTTTGGCGCAAAATGTTACGGGCTTTTCGGATGAGGATTTGGAATTGCTGTGGAGAGCCGTAATAAATATGTTTGAAGATGATCATAGCGCAGCAAGAGGAAAAATGTGTATGAGAAAGCTGTATGTTTTTAAGCATGATACAGCTCTTGGAAATGCACCGTCGCATAAGCTGTTTGACAGAATAACCATCACCGAAACAAACAGCGATAATCCGCCGCGCTCGTTTGATGATTATAAAGTAACCGTTGATGAACAAAATCTGCCCGACGGTGTTCATTTTGAATCAAAAATATGACGGATGATAATACGGTAAGTATTAGATCCTTGCAGCACTATATGTATTGTCCGCACAGATGGGGGCTGATAGAGATAAATCAATCGTGGGCCGAAAACTATTTTGTCGTTAAAGCGAATTTGCTCCATAAAAGGGTACATACAAATACACAATATGTTTCCCGCGCGAAAAAAGTATTTAATTCGGTGAGAATTTGGAATGACGATGTTGGTATTTACGGCATAGCGGATTGCATTGAAGAAAGGTCGGACGGGCTTTATGTGGTTGAGTATAAGCCGAAAAAGCCCGCTTCGGCGGAGTTTTCGGAAGAAGATGCAATACAGGTTTTCGCGCAAAAGCTGTGCGTTGATTTTGTTTTTCAAAAGCCGTGTAAAGCGGAAATTTATTATGCGAATGTGAAAAAGCATATAAAACTGCCATTTGATAAGGAGTATGATACATATTATAATAAGGTTATTGATTTGCTCGGCCAAATCAGGGAGCATATAAAATCAGGTGTTATACCTCCGGTAAAAAAAGGGCAATACTGCGGCGGCTGCTCTATGAAGGATATGTGTATTCCGAAAATGAAATTGACGGATACAAGATCAATTATAGGTAAAATTGTGGAGGATATATGAGAAAGCTTTTAAATACATTATATATAACAAATGAAAAAGCATACCTTTCACTTGACGGCGAAAATTTTGTGTGCAGCATAGAGGATCAGAAGGATTTTCGCATACCGTTTGACAATATTGAAGCTGTTGTTTGTTTCAGCTATGTCGGCTGCTCGCCTGCCGTAATGGGAAAATGCAATGAAAAAATGGTGCCGATTAGCTTTATCAGCCCATCGGGAAAGTTTCTCGCAAAAGTAACCGGTGAAACAAAGGGAAATGTTTTTCTGAGAGTTTCGCAGATAGATAAGTTCAGGCAGGAAAATGTCAGCCTTGCTCAAAATACTGTGGCGGCGAAGCTTGCAAATTCCATTTCGCTTATAAAGAGGTCAATGCATGATAATGCCGGACTTCGCAGTGACGAGGCGATTTTAAAAACCATAAAGTCGTTAAAAGCCGGTATAGATAATGTATATCAGGCAAACGATATAAGCTCTGTACTCGGCATAGAGGGAAATTGTGCACATAATTATTTTTCTGCTTTCGGCAAGCTTATCAAAAATAAATCTTTTTCATTTACCGAAAGAAATAAACGACCTCCTTTGGATGAGGTTAATGCGGTGTTATCGTTTGTGTATACGCTGCTTGTAAACGAGTATGCCTCCGCGCTTGAAACGGTCGGTCTTGACAGCTGTATAGGTTTTTATCATACGCTCAGAAGCGGCAGACCTTCGTTAGCCTGCGATTTGGTTGAGGAAGCGCGTTGCATTGCGGAAAGATTTGTTTTGACGCTGGTTAATTTGTCGATTTTGAATGTGAATGACTTTGAAAAGCAAATGTCAGGTGCAGTCCTGCTTAACGATTTGGGAAGAAAAAAAGTTATTGGCAAGTGGCAGGAAAAAAAGAGAAATGTTATTGAGCATCCCGTTTTGAAACAAAAAATACAGATGGGATTGATACCGTATGTACAAGCTAATCTTTTTTCTAAATACCTGAGAGGAGAGATAGAGGAGTATCCTTGTTATATCGTGAGGTGATTTTATTATGATGGTGCTTATAAGCTATGATGTTCAGACCGGTGACAGAGAGGGCGCAAAAAGGCTGAGAAAAATAGCAAAGGAATGTCAAAATCATGCTCAAAGAGTGCAAAATTCAGTCTTTGAGGCGAATTTGGATTATGGTACATTTTTAAAATTGAAAGATAAGCTTCTGAATATAATGGATGAAGATTGCGACAGCCTTAGGTTTTATTATTTGGGAAACAATTGGAAAAAGAAAATTGAACATTTCGGAGCAAAGCAAACTTATGATTCTGAGGGAGTAATTATTATTTAGGAGATCCTGCGATGTTGCGGAAAAGCCGGTAGGTTCGCCTGAAAAATGAGTGTTTTTTAGATAAATATTTAATAATTTTTTTGTAAATTATTTGTCCGCCCCATATATGTGGTGTAGGCTGCTGATTGTTGTACAATATTTTGCGGTCGCGCCCCGCATGGGGCGTGTGAGTTGAAATATATGTCGCAGAGTCATAACGGTTACGGGAAAAGGTCGCGCCCCGCATGGGGCGTGTGAGTTGAAATCAACGCCGCGCAAGCGTATGTTTTCCGCATGGAAGTCGCGCCCCGCATGGGGCGTGTGAGTTGAAATCGCACCGTATGAATTTTTATACGGATATAAGGAGTCGCGCCCCGCATGGGGCGTGTGAGTTGAAATTGCATATCTGCCATTTGTTCGTGAACGCTCACGAGGTCGCGCCCCGCACGAGGCGTGTGAGTTGAAATTTTTTGTTTTATTATATTTGTATTAGAGCTTTATGTCACGCTCCGCATGGGGTGTGTGAGTTGAATTTGTGTGGGGTTTATAAGAATATAGGAACTGTAACCGTCGCGCCCGCATGGGGCGTGTGAGTTGAAATCCGCCTGCTCCGCACCCGAAGCAGTGCCACCCTGTCGCGCTCCGCACGAGGCGTGTGAGTTGAAACATTTGTATTGTCAGTTGTATAATCAAGTTGGTCGCGATCCGCACGGGGCATGTGAGTTAAAATATGAATGTATTTTCGGATGCAAAAAGTTTTGAAATGTCGCACCCAACATGGAGTGCATAAGTAAAAATCTAACATTCAGAACGGCCGAGTGCGTCCCATGCGGACGCACATACCGGCATTTTGTGTCAAGAAAAATATTATGCTAAAGAAACAGTACGACATTAAAATAACCACACGCAAAAATCGAGGCTTAAAACCTCGATTTTGCGGTAATTAATTTGTTGTATTTACTGCGGTGAAAACCGCATATATTCTCAAAGCAGCATTAACGTGTATTTTCTTTAATAACCTCCGAAAGAGCGGCTCCGGCGTACTTTGCCGAGCGCTTTGCTTCGTCAAGGGTGTTGCCGTTTGTGCCGATTTCCAGAATAATGCTTGCTTTTGTCAGGTGCTGATTAAAGCGTTCCTCTCTCAAATTCGGCGGACGCATAAGACCGTCTGCCATTTCATTTACCTTATTTGTCAGCTCAAGCGAAAATTTAAGATTTTGCTGCCAGTCAGGGTGGTTAAGACCGCTGCCGTTTGTTCCGCAAACCACCATCATTTGCGCACATTCCTCTCCGTTTACGTTTTTCACAAGCTTAACACGTGTGCCGTCGCTTTTTACAATCGCGTCGCGGTGCACATCTATTACGGCGGCTATTGACGGATTTTTTTCTATATCGTTCTGTGCGGTTTTGAGTGAGCGGCCGTATGCTCCGCGATAGCTCGGATAGTCATGCACCGTTTTATCATGAATAACCGTTATTCCGGCTGATTTTAGCTCCTCCTCCAAAACGTTTCCGACGCTAATCATGTTCTTTTCCTCGTCAACGCTTCTGTTTTCGTCATTATCTCCGCTGCCGGCATAGCTTTCCGTTGTGTGCGTGTGAATGATAAGCACTGCTGCGCCTTTTTTAAAGCTGATTTGCGTATTTTGAATATCAAGGTCGCTGTAGTTAAAGCTTGTATCGTTCTTTATTTTTGTTTCCGAAATGCTGCGCGGCTCTATCGGCGCGGCTGTCGGAGCTGGTGTAGCTTCGGGAGTGGGTGCGGCAGTCTGAATGGGGGAGGGAGAAGCGGACTCCTTTTCGGGAGTCGGCGTTTTGTCCGGAAAAACAGGGGAGTAGTCGTTTAATATATCCTCATACTCCATATTCCTTTTCTCCTCGATTTTTCTCTTTATTTCCTTTATCAGCGACGGACTTTCCTTTGACGGAAGCGCATCGGATATTATATCCGTAGGATTAAAGGCGCTTATCGCTTTATTTTCCGCGCTTTTTATTCCGGCTGCTAAAAGTGAAATACATAATGCCGCCGCTGCAACGGTTAAAATGTGTTTTTTTGTTATGACAAGGCATCTCATTTTTTCTCCTCCGGAATATTCAAATTTTTATCGGGGCGCTATCTGTTTAAATATTCTTCCTTTATATATCCCCTCAGATTTTCAAGACTTATCGGAAATTCAACAACTCCGCGCGCGTAATATGAAAGCTCATACGGCTCAAAAAATATTACAAGATTTTTTCCGTCAAGATAAAATTTATCCTCGCGTTTTTTGTCTATTGACGGCTTTTCCCACAAATCGTGGTATTCGTCCGTGTTTTCGCTTATAAGGTCGTTTATCCTCTCGGTCAGAAAATCAGCATAGTTGTCATCAATAAATAAGTCGGAAAGGCAAAGCATTTTGTCGTATTTGCTGTCATAGGTGCGCGCGCTTTTCCATGTGTTTCCGTGCAGAGCGGACACATATACATATTTGTCGCTTGTAATGCTTATTATCCCGTCGCGGTTAAGCCGCACCGTGCTGCTGAACTGAAGCGTTGGCTGCGTTTCGGAAAATACGGAGGTGCTGCTTACCCGGCTTTCAAAATCCTCCTGCCAGAGCTTTGCTTCGCTTTCGGCATTTTCGTTAAATTCGCTTATGCCGTCCGAGCTGCCGCCGAGCGTTATTATTTCGCCGTTTATTGTATATTGCTCCGTTTCAAGCGAAATATCGTCCGTTTTGTAATTTATTTTCCCCTTTGCTCCGCAGCCGCTGAGCAACAAAAATATCGCCGCAATACAAACCGATTTTACAATATTATGCAAATAAGACCACCGCTCCCTTCGTTTATTATCCTCTGAAGAGTTTCGCGCAGCTTGTTTCTCGATTCAACCGGCATACGTTCAAGCTTGTTGTGTAAGCCCTCGTTTACAAGCTCATAGAGCGATTTGCCGAATATGTTTGACTCCCAAATCTTTTTCGGATCCGACTCAAATTCTTCAAGCAGATAATGCACAAGCTCCTCGCTCTGCTTCTCCGTTCCGACAATCGGGCTTACCTCTGTATCACTATACAAAATGAAGGGCTTAATTATGCTTACCTGTTCAGTCTTCGGGAACTTCATATCTATGCGTATTTTAACACATTTCTCGGTGCTTTCCCGAAGTACGGTGATTTCCTTTAACATATTTTGAGCAACCTCCAATGCGGATTGTTTGCTTTTTTGTATGTCGTTTAACTCCTTTTGCACCGTTTGTAAAAGTGCGGTCTGCTCATTTGAATCTGCTTGCTCTTTTTTTAACGTTTCAATTTTTTGTGATATTTTTTCAAGCTCGGAATTTAGTTTGTTTTTTGTTTCAAGATACTCCTCTTTTGAGATGTCATCATCAGTATAAAGCTCAAGAATTTTATCTTTCTTTGCTCCGATTTTTGCCATATCTGAGGATAGCTTTTTTATATCACCGGCAAAGTCAACCCTTGTCGGAGTTGTTTGTGCATACATTGAGAGAAGCTCGTCTATGTCAGACTGATACTTTTCCTTATTTTCAAGAATATCCTCGCCGATTTTAGCGAGGATAGCATCTAAATCACGAGTGTATAAATGCGGCGATTTACATTCCTTTCTGCCTTTGGCGAGGTAAACCTTGCAGCACCAACCTTCCTGCGGTACTTTTCTGTCTTTCCACATCTTTCGATAATAAAATGTGCCGTGTTCCTCACATTTGATTTTACCGCTGTACGGGAACCGACTTTGTGTTCCGCTGCTTTTTTTCTTGTATTTAATTTCTCGTTCCTTCAAAATACTATTTGCACGTTCCCACAGTTCCTCACTGACGATTGCAGGAATATCCTCATCTTTGTAAAGCAAATGATCTGATTCCGGTAACTTTATACTTTTTTTATCTCGATAATTATTGCTTTCGGTAAGTCTGCCGTGATAATACCCTTTGTATTTCGGGTTTATCAATATCTGTTTTAATGTTCCCGGATTTAATTCTTTCCCTTGCTGATTTCTGTATCCCATTTCAGTTAATTTTCTTGTTATTGTGCGAAATCCGTATTTTCCCGAAGCGTATAATGAAAACAAATCTCTTATAAACGGTGCTGTTTCTTCGTCCACAATGAGTTTACAATCTTGCTTTTTATAACCATACAAATTATTGGTTCCCAAAACTTTTCCGTTCTCATAGGCTTGCCTCATTCCGAATTTTACTCTCTCTGATAATCTTCTCATTTCATCCTGTGCGAGAGAAGCCATAATTGTTAAACGAAGCTCCGAATCGGAATACAATGTGTTAATATTATCCGATTGAAAAAACACACCTACACCGTGGCTCAGCAAGTCTTGCGTATATTTTATACTGTCAAGCGTAGAGCGTGAAAATCGGCTGATTTCTTTTGTAATGATTAGGTCAAATTTTTCTTCCATACCATCATCAATCATTCTCAAAAATTCTTCACGCTTATTTACGCTTGTGCCGCTGATTCCTTCATCAATATACCCGCCTGAAAAAGTCCAATTCTTGTTTGTTTTAATAAGATTTTCATAATAGCCTGTCTGATTTTCAAGAGAATTTAACTGCTCATCTCTGTCGGTAGATACTCTTGCATAATAAACCACCCGAAGCTCAATATCAAAAATACTTTTACCCGTATCCAAAAGCCGTCTTGCTTTTAATAAATCCATAAATGACACCCACTTTCTATATACAAGTGTAGCAGGTCTTTTCAAGCTCGTCAATTTTTTTTGATAGCTGTTCATTAACCTGCTCGTACATATATGTAGGTATTTTTTTATTTTGATGAAGAATTATGTTCATATACTTTTGATTAAGCAAATGTGCAAGACGAGAGATGTTGTCCGTATTTGATTTTGTATTCAAAATAATCCCTCCTCTTTTTGGTTTGTTTAATACTATGATTTGAAATCAATAATTATTCTTTATGTAATAATTTTCTTTAATACCACAAATTAAAGCACTCATAAAATGCGTTAATTTCTAATATCAAAGTTAAGCCGTACCCGTCCCGAAAGACGGGTACAACTTATTTTCTTTGTTATGAAGCAATTACAGACGGTGCTTCGCAAAAACACTCCATAGGAATTTCACCTCTCCGCCATCCGACCGAGCTGCCCCCATTGCCTGCGACGCTTTTAACGCTCGGACTGTGGCTGGGCAGAAGTATCATTGTCCCGATATAAAGTCTTCGCCCGCAAGGTAGCCGCCTTGCTCTGCGGCATTGATATTTCTCGCTCGGATAATTTTTCATCATTGAAAGAATGATGAAGTAGAAGCAAAAACTATCGTCTTGGCGTATCTGCCGCTTGGCTCGTCCATACCGGAATGTATCTGTTTGCCGTTATACTGCACCGCCGTTATCTTGCGTGCTTTCTTTGTAAATGAAAGGATTATGTACCGATTTTTGGCTTTGAATATTTGTTCAGAATATTGTTTATATGATATTTTGCCGTATCATCAAGATTTGCTGACAGCTTTTTAAGAAGTTTTTCCTCATCATCTGATAAGTATAGTAATAGATTTTTACGACTTTCATCATTTATGAAAATTCCTCCAAACATTCCTTGCTTGGTATATATAGGTGCATATCGGTTTAGAAAATCGACATCTCTGAATATGGTATCTTTACTTACTGCAAAATAGCAGGATAATTCTACCGCTGTTGTTTCTTTGCATTTATTAAGTAAAAACAGTATTTCGAGTCTACGTTCAAATGCTGACAACTTGTCTTTCATTACCGACTGCACCTCCTTTCGCTTTCCATTGTACAGGAGTAACTATGCAGTTCTTTCGGGTTTTCAAAAAATATTTTCATAAAATCGCCCTTTCGTGTAAATTTCGTTAAAATTGCACAAAAGAGCGTGGCGGTGCCCGGCTATGTTTGATATAAAACAAAAAACAAAAAAGATCCAAGTCTGTCAGAAGTGTCGGACAATTTTTAATTATGATATATATGCATTGGTGTTTATTGTAAAACTTATTGAATTTGCTAATGTTTGTTCGATGTATGTGCGATAGGGCTGTTAAATTTACATGATAGAGTGCTAGTATTATTAAATATAACAACAAAATCACTCCTACCACACGCCAAATTTGATATCGGTGGAAGCAGGTACAGCTTGTGTGTAATGAATATGAAAGAATGTAGTTATGGTTAATATTTTCTGTCATATCAAGCAGTTATGAACTGTTTCCATAAAAAAACAAGGTGACGGATCGTTAATCACCTTGTCATGTGTTTTAAACATTTAAATTTTTCTATTATCATAATACTTTTCAGTGTTTTGTGTTTTAAATGAATGTAAAATCGGCACTTATTCTATGACAGCTTTCTGCATAATAACCTTATATAAATAAGTGTGCGTGACGCTCAGTGAGTATATTCTATACAGCACCCTACTGCTTTTGTAAGCCCTCAACCTTTAGTTATTTACAAATTATTGCTAGGAATTTATATCTGTATATTTTCCGTTTATACATGATAATGTTTTACGGTTTTTACCAAATCAAAATTGAAAATCACTTAATATAACAAGAAAATCAGTATATTTGTGACAAATTCATTTAAAACACTTTTTGATGTTTTTAAAGAAGATGAATGAACATTCCTAAACAGCAATATTTTGTATACGCAAATTTTTTTTATATTTTTCATATATTTTGTCACAAAACATTTGAAAATTCTGTTGTATTAAGTGAATACAAAATTAAAGGAGGTTTTTTCTATGAAAAAACAATTAAAACAAACCATTTCATTTATGTTAGTTGCTATTATGTGCAGTGCTGGAACAGCTGCAACCTATGCGGCTACTGCGAACGAGCAGGAGATAACAACCGTATCCATAAACAACTTAGGCAGAATAAGTCCTTATTTTTTAGCAATCAGTAATTGCAGCCGGTTGTTAAGATTAGAATCTTCCTACGGAAAAATGTTTTGCTCTGCCGATACGGCTGTGTATGATGGATATAAAGCCGAAGTTGTTGTAGAACTGCAAAAGAATGGAACAACCATAAAAACATGGAGGGATAAACCACAAAGTACATTTGCGACAGTAGATGAATACTACTATGTTGAACATGGAACATATCAGTTAAAAGTTACTCATCGTGCCTATACAAGTAGCGGAAGTATAGCAGACTCATTTGTCGCATACAGTGATGAAGTTACTTATTAAAAATCCATATCCAACATAAGAAAGTTACAAAAAAACATGTAAAAGGAGGTTATCGAATGAACCTTATTAAAAAATTATATTGTGGAATTTTAACGTTGTCACTTGCTACGTGTTCAACGACCACTATTTTAGCTACAGATGATTCAGAAATCATTTTGTCAAGCACCAATGTAGAAGTTGCAGCCGGCAATTCATTTAGTGCTGTTTTAAAATCAAACGGCACTGTATGGACTTGGGGTCTTAATAACAAAGGTCAGTTGGGAGATGGGACTTTAACAAATAATCACATCTCCGAGCCAATTGCTAATTTTACCGATATAGAACATATAGCAGCTGGTAAAGAGCATATGTTGGCTCTTAAAGATGATGGTACTGTATGGGCATGGGGTAACAACAATTATGGACAGTTAGGAAACAATACTACATCTGTTTCATCAACTCCGGTGCAAGTTAAAGTCAGTGATAATGACTATTTAACCAATATTGTTGCTATAGATGCCGGTGAGTCTCATAGTATTGCTCTTAAGGATGATGGTACTGTATGGGTTTGGGGTTGCAATACAAACGGAAGATTGGGAAATGGTACGCAGAGCCACAGTAGCTTGGCAATACAGGTGCCAGATTTATCTTCTATAACAAAAATTTCGGCTGGTGGAAAACATAATGTGGTTTTAAAGAATGATGGAACTCTATTGACATGGGGTTATAATGGATATGGACAACTTGGTAACAATGCAACAACAAATTCATATGTTCCAATCGCTGTAAGCGGACTGACCGACATAATATCCATAGATTCTGGTGCCAATCATAATATTGCCTTAAATCAAAACGGAAAGGTATATGGTTGGGGAAGAAACGATTACGGACAGATTGGAGCAAATAACTTTACCTCTCGAATTAAAGAACCTACTCTAACATTTAACGGAGCCAATATGGTGTCGGCTGGAGAGAATGTTAGTTTTGTACGGACAACAACAGGTGTCATTGGCGGTACAGGGTATAATTACTATGGACAGCTCGGCATTGATAATTTTTATCAGGTTAAACTTTCGAGTTTTCATATTACAAATATTTCGGATATAATGAAACTTACAGTTGGAACCAAACACACAATGGCTATAAAAGAAAATGGAGATGTTTGGGGTTGGGGCGATAATTCTAACAATGCCATCGACAATACATACTCTGAAAAAAAGGGATTGCCTCGAATTATAAGAAATAAAGTAAATGATATGGTAGGAAATACTGTTTTATCATCCTACGAAATTACAGATGCTTCAAAAACGAAGTCTAGAATAGATTACAGTAATGATATAGATGTATTTTCTTTTACTGCACCAAAAAGTGGAAAGCTATTTATAACCATTAATGCCGAAAAAGATGTATCTCTAAGTAAATTTAATGTGAATGCCTTTGATGACGTTATTACAAACCAAAAATTAATTACCTATGAAATGAATGTAACTGAAAATAGCGAATATCATTTTGCGATTTCAGGTATTAACGTCTGCAATTACACTCTCGGGTGTGATATCTTGGAGAATGAGGAAATACTTGCTGCGACAATTTCAAGCAATCAAGAAGATATCGTTATAGCGGGAAGTGCTAACAATTCCGGCGACAGTATTTTAGTAAACATTTATAACCCTGAAAATAAATTGGTAAACATAGTTCACACTCAAGCTAGTGCAAATGGAAATTATACTTTGAGTTATTCAAAGGCACTATGTCAGAGTCAGGGGAAATATCAATTCGTTGTTTGTAGTAATGGAACTAGAAATACTGTGGTTCTTGACTATCTTGTCGGGGAAAGTGCGGAAAATAAAGCAATTGCCAGAACTACAACAGCTTATGGAAATGTTTCAGTTGCACAGACTACTTTATCAGTAGCTAATTTAGGGAAGGAAACAATAACCCAGAACCTATATTTCAACACTGCTGTGACCAATTTAGGAACGACAACTCAAAATATATCTGTAATGATGTTGCAAACAGATTCAAATGACTATCTCAAAGATTTATTAGTATCTACAATACCAGTAAAATCTTTGGACACTGTCAATTTTAAAGTTGGAAAAAAATTAAATGGATTATTACCTGAGGATAATTATTATACCATCGTTTGTGATGCGGATAGCGGTATTTTGTTATCAAATATAAATAATATACAAGTTTTTTCTAACCAAAGTTCATCTGCTGAGGCAAGATTATTCTCTAACAACGAGTACGATTTGTTATCATCAATAAATAATCTGCCAATAGATACTGAGATACAAGCAATAGCAAATAAACTTCAGGATGTACAATCAGGCTCATTAAACATAGAACAAAATATCTCAACAGTAAACGATTGTCCCACTTTATTAAGTGGTGATGATGCCCCTACGTTGATGAGTATACCGACTTATGAACAGCCAAATGCGGTTATGAATGCACAGTATGATGGCGAATATTATGAAGGTTTATTACAATATGGTGAATTAAATATAGAATCGAAAGTATATAATCCAACTGATTCAGAAATTCCAGCAACATTAATTGTTCCATCATATAAAATGATAAATGGAATAGATGAATTAGTAGAATTACAAAAGCATTCAACGGAAATTGCACCATATTTTAATGAAGTGTTAATGTTCAGTAGAACGATAAATGATGAATATTACAATTCCTGTGATACCTTTAGAGTTTTTACATGGAAGAGTCTGGAATCTTTGATCCCATATGGAAATGTACTAACATTCCAAAAAGAAACTCATTATAATAATTGGACTACAAATCAGAGATATTCACCTGAAGTTAATCGTGAGACCGTAATACATGGAGTAATACATAATAATGAAGCTTATGATGTTTTAACATTTATTCCGGATTTTGATGGTAGCGTTAATCTGTTTTGTGATCCTATTATTGGGGACGAGTTAAGTATTCGAATACTTAACGAGAATTCCGTAGCTATAAGTCAAAACGAGGAAAGTTTTGATGTTGAGGCGGACAAGGTATACTATATTTTAATAACAGGTGCAGTAAATACTGAGTATTTATTATCAATCAACTAGATATGAGGGCTATGTGATAATTCTATAAGATATTTATTATAGAAATTTTTACATAGCCCTTTTTAGTAAAGGGGGTTATACATTATGAATAAAAAAGTATTTATTAGTTTTTTATTAATAGTTTCAATGTTTTTATCAATAACGGACGTTGGTTTTACCGATGTAAACAGTAAGAACAATGAATTTCAGCTTTCAAATGAAAATATAAGTAGCGTTATGAATGAGGACGTTGATCAGTTTATTGTGAAATATAAAAAAGAAAGAAATCAAGAAGATATTAAGAAAAAATCACAGAAAGCCTTTGCCGTAGCCCTTAAAGAAAAAAAGGAGAAAAAATGGGAGATTAATGAACGTGAAATAACAAATGAGGAGATAGATTTATTAAATAATAATATCCTATTAGATTTTGAAGGAGTATTTACGAATGAAGTAGAAGTGGAATGCCAAGAAAATTTTGATATCATATGCTTGGATGAAAATATTGATCCTGAAGTATTTATTTCGGTATTCAGTAATGAGAATTCAGATGTTATTGAATATATTCAGCCAGATTATTTGATTTCATTATCAGCCGAAGGTATTGGAAAAGAAACTTTTGTTGAATTGGAAATCGGAACAGAGCTATCCGATGAGCCTGACATACTAGATGATATAGAGGGCGAAATAGGTGATCAGGCTGATGTAATGGATAACTCCGGAGAAGAAATCAGTGAGACAAATGTAAATGGTGAAACTGTAAATACAGATAACAATAAAGATGAACAAGGCAATCTCGAAAATAATGATAATAATGCTTCTGAAATAAATAAAGAAGATTCAAGGGAAATAAAAAATGATCTGTCTGCAACTGTTGTAGCAGTGATTGACAGTGGTGTTGATTATACACATGCTGATTTAACCGATTCAATTTTAATGAAAGAAAATGAGATCGTAGGGTGGGATTTTGTGAATAATATCCCGTTGAATTGTGATATATCTTATTTAAGCGATTATGCACACGGAACTCATATTTCAGGTATTATTGCTGGTAAAAGTAGTTTAGGATATGCAACCATGTCTAATATAAAAATAATGCCTATTAGAACTTTTGCTAACGGAAATGCAAGGACAAGTGATATTATAAATGCTATACAATATGCTATTAATAATGGCGCTAAAATAATAAATTGCAGTTGGGGGAGTTCAGATGAAAATTTGTTGCTTAAGGAGGTAATTGAAGATAATCCCGAAACCATATTTGTATGTGCGGCTGGAAATGGCAGAAAGAATTTAGATGCCACGCCCATATTTCCGGCTTCATATGATTTACCCAATATAATTTCAGTAGCATCAGTAAACTGTGATAATGGTTTTTCATATTTTTCAAATTACGGCGTTGAAAGTGTAGATATTGCTGGTGTGGGACGCGATGTTTCGAGCACGCTGCCAAATAATAAATATGGTTCCTTAACGGGAACTTCAATTTCTGCAGCTTCAATTACAAGAGGCCTTTCAGAAATTATGAATCATAATCCTCAATTAACATCATCAGATTGCAAAGATAGATTGCTACAATGCAGTGACAGATTATCTTCATTAATCAATTATGTTATTGATGGCAAAAAAATCAATATAGAAAATGCTTTAAATAATATCTTAAATACTGAATTCCAAGTGATAGATGCACAGTTGGACTTTGATTATAACTTATATTCTTCAGATGAGGAAAGATGGCAGCTTTTTAGTACATCTATCAATAAAAAAGTTGAAACAGACGGAGTTGTTTCTGTATTCTTAAAAGAAAACGGCACTGTATGGGCAGTAGGAAATAATGAAAAACTACAGCTTGGTGTAAGTAATTTAAGCCATTCTTCAATTCCTGTTCAAATTGAAGGTATTAATAATGTTACGGATATTTCGGTCAGTGAAAATCATTGTCTTGCGTTGAAGTCAGATGGAACTGTATGGGCGTGGGGACTCAATACGAATGGTCAATTAGGAATAAGCGGCGGGAGTTCCTCTAGTGTTCCCATGCAAACATTAGGATTATATGATATAGAGAAGATATCAGCTGGCTATAATCACAGTATGGCAGTGGATAAAGATGGAAATATATGGACGTGGGGAGATAATTCTTCAGGACAATTAGGGCGAACGGGTACAGCGTCAACCCCTCAAATAGTAGCAGGGATTGAAAATATAAACACGATATCAGCGGGAAATTCATTTTCTACAGCCATTGATATGAATGGAACGTTATGGACTTGGGGACTTAATAACTATGGACAGTTAGGAATCGGGTCTACCACTAACCAAACTGTTCCGACAAGTGCCGGATCTACATTTTCAAATATAAGCGCCGGCTCAGTTCACTGTTTAGCAACTGATGTAAACGGCAACCTATATTCTTGGGGATATAACGATAACGGACAATTAGGTACTGAAGATTTGGTTCAAAAAACAGAACCTACCCAGACTGACTTTACCAATGTTAGTTTAATTTCTGCAGGATACAAGTATTCAATAATTGTTGCTTCCGGAAATGTTTATTCTTGTGGATATAACAACTACGGTCAACTCGGTATTAATTCGGTAAATTCAACATCTTTGTTTACCCTAATTTCTACTTTGTCTGGAATCTCATCAATCTCTACAGGATATAATCATTCCTCAGCAATTGATGCTGAAGGGCGCATTTATACATGGGGATATAATAATGCAGGCCAGTTAGGAGATGGATCCACGTTTGAAGGTCATACTCCCGTTCCTGTTCTATCGGTTAGTGGAATCCAAAAAATTTCATCTGGTTACGCTCATAATTTAGCACTTGATAATGACGGAAACGTATGGGCTTGGGGTGTAAATAATAAAGGACAGATAGGAAATGGAAACGAAAATAATGTATCAATTCCTATAAAGGTGATTGATACAAATGATGCTATTGATGTGGACTGTGGATATTATCATAGTGCGGCTGTAAACAGTCAAGGCAATGTACTTACATGGGGATATAACAATTATGGACAATTAGGTAGTGGAACAACCACTAATAGAAGTGAGCCAGAAATAATCAGCGGAATTTCTAATGTTACTAAAATATCCGGTGGATTCTATCATACTTTAGCCTTAAAATCAGACGGAACGGTTTGGAGTTGGGGATACAACAATAACGGACAGCTTGGGGATGGTACAAAAGTTAATAAAAAATCTCCAACGCAGGTCAGCGGTCTTACAGATGTCATAGAAATCTCTGCAGGCAATAATTTTAGTATAGCAGTTAAGTCTGATGGAAGTGTATGGGCATGGGGATACAATAATAGAGGTCAATTAGGATTGGGAAACACAACGGCTGTAAGTACTCCAACACAAATTAATTCCTTAAATAATATTAAAACGGTTGCTGCGGGATACTATCATTCTATTGCTCTTTCAAATAGTGGACAAGTATATGTTTGGGGATATAACAATTATGGACAATTAGGCAATGGTACAAATACTCAATCTACAACCCCGATTGCATTAGCAAATATGACAGATGTAACATGCATTTCCGCAAAATACAATTCTTCTTTATGCGTAGATCGAAATGGCAATATTCTATCATGGGGATATAACAGCAAGCATCAGTTGGGAAATAACTCAACAACTAATAGTAATATCCCGATTCAGATAGATATTGATAATGCAGTAGCAGTCTCTTCTGGATACAATCATAGCATGGTATTAAAAACTGATGGAAGCGTGTGGGCATGGGGCCAAAATAATTATGGTCAATATGGTGACGGAAGCCAAAGTTATCGCACAACGCCATATAATATCACTTTAGTAATTGAACCTCCAATATCTGGTGATCAGCCGGCTGAAGGTGTTATTGGCATAGATGGAAATGCAGGTGATCAATACGTTGTAAAATTAATCGGAAAAAATATCTCTAACTTGAATTCACGAAAATTTATTCTAAGCTATGATTCGTCATGTGTTGAGTTATTGGATTTGATTTATCAAACTCCACATGCAGAAACTACGGTTGGTGTTTATAATAACATAAAAATAAACAGCATTTCGGGTGGAAGCATCGAATTTGAAATTATTTCTCCGGTTGTTGAAGCTGGGGTATTATGGAGTGGCATTATAAATATTGTGAAATTTAAAAAGATTGCATCTGGCAGAACCGAGATTAAGCTGAATTATCAGGGAGGTTAATTATTATGTTGAAAAAAATAATATGTGTTGTATTAGTTTGTGCTGTTTTATCGGGAAGTGTATATTACGTATTTGAGTTGAAATCTGGGTATTTTCAAAGTATAAAGTCTCTTTGGGCAGACAGGGATGTGATTACGGCGGAGAAAATATCAGATATAACCGGAGAAAGCTCAAAAAACATACTTAAAGTTTATTCAGAATCTAAATCATGGAATGATACTTTAGAAAAATTAAAAAGTAACCAAGCCTATGAACGATTTATGTCGGATGAGGAACTGGAAAAAATAATATATGATGAGGGTTTTGATAAAAATGAAGTTAAGGCAGCACGAGAAACTGTAATGCAGTTGCAATTCAATCTTTTAGAAATATGCAATTATGATAATGAGGCGAATATTGATGAACCGAATAAAACGTCTGTTGGCTACATAGATAAAAGCAATGATGTGCAGGAGAATTCAAAATATAAGGAATTGAGCCAAAGTTTGGATGCTAATTTATTGATTTACTTTTGTTTAAAGCTCAAAAATGAGTTTGGCTCCTTTGAAACAATTATAGATGAATATCTGTACTGTTTGCAGATAGATGTTGATTTAAGCTTGTACATTACAGACAAAAAGGCGTATGAAGAAAGCGTAATGACAAAGGCGGTAGAACTTATGCGCGAAGACGCAATTACACTTCAAAAGATATCTGATTATTTATTATCAAGATTAAATAAAAAAGAAGAAAACGATTCAGAAGATTTGAGAATGAAATCAAAGGATAATAAATTAGCGGCAGATAAAATCAGTGTTCAAAAAATTAATGATATTGTACCGCAGATTGAAGATCCGAAGCCACAGGATCCAACTGCGCAGATAATGTCAGAAATAGACAAATTGAAAAAAGTGCAATAAATTGGAGGGATTGATTATGAAAAAAATTTTTCGGGAAAAAAGAATTATCGCTATTTCGATTATTTGTATTATGATTATAACCGGAATAAGTGTTGCTTTGGCCAATAGCAATGAAGAAATCTTTGACGGTATTGGCGAAAAAATTAAAGCTCTCGTCAATACTGTTTCAGACAAGATAGATGGAGTAGATTGGTCGGATAAAGATTCAGTAGCCGCTAAGGAAAATGTCGAAAAAAACAACAAAAGCAAAAAAGAAAAGAATAATTCTTCACACCAAGTAGGCGTTGATATTACAAATACAAAGGAAAAAGAAATGAAGTCTATTTCTGACAATACTGAATCAAAGATAAATACGGAAGCAACTAAAAAGATTAATGATACAAAAGCACTTAATCGAATGGAAAATTTAATAAAAGATAAAGAGCTATCCGAGTTGCAGCAATTAAAAGTAGCAAAATATTATGTGGATAACACGGATAGTTTAGCTATAAGTGCCTTATATGATTATATGTACGAATTCTTTTTTACATTTAACGATTTGGATGAAGCAATTGTTCGATATAACAAGGGTGAAACTTTAGATAATATTTTGAATGATTATTACAACATTGAAAATAGTTTTACGGCACCTAATTATGAAAATGGCATCATTGAATACTATAGAGATGACCTAAAGCTGACAGATTCACAAATTGCGGTCATAGAAATTTTGGACTATCGTAACGTAATCTCATTTGAGGATTTTATTGAGCGTATTGAAAATAGCGAACAGTTTGAAAAGATATGTGAAGATGTAAACTTAATAAATACTAATGCACAGATGAATTCTATTACCTTGACACAAAATGAAATAAATAGCTGTGCAAGTGAGTGTAATATTTCAAGTGAAGAAGCGGTTTCAAAAATAGTGAATGCAAAAAAAGCAAAAGTTAAAGACAGCGATATCAATAAATATATTAAGGGTAATGAAAAAGCAGGAAATAAACTTAAAGAGCACTATATAAAAAAATATGTAGATTAGGAGGATTTTGGCATGAAGAAATTGTTTGTGAGTTTAATCTTTGTATTAACCATAGGATTAAGTATGATAAGTGCAAATGCTGAAACCCTGGAAGAAAATATGAACAATCTCGTTGGTGCGAGGCAGAAATATAATATTGAATTAAATAAAAACTATTTAGAAAACAATGAATCAGATGTAAGTGTAAATCCTCAGAATGGCTCTGTTACAATGCGTCAGACAGATTACCATTTAAACGGAATTAACGGTCTCGACGTTGATATAACAAGAATATACCGCAGTGACCAAACTACATTTTGGGAAATGAAGGCTCGGAGAAGCGGATCCACATGGGTAGACTATCTTGAGTCTGATTGGAATTCGTCTGATTATTATTCGTTTTACGAAGAGCGTTATAATCTGGGAGTCGGAACCAGATTCTCATTTTCAAGTATAGAAGTGAAAGGCGAGCATAAGTATTTACATTATGAGGATGGTAATGTGTATCGTTTAGTAGGTCCGACCAGCATTGATGGAGTTCAAACATATAAATTAGAAGGGTATAAAAACAACGATATGAAGGTTATAGAAGATAATTCTTCAAGTCCTAAATATAATCTTAGTGAGCCAATTGGAAAATCAAAATATATTTTGATAGACAGAAATGGACTAAAAACATATTTTTCGGGAAAAGGTTCAAGTTCTTCCATTAAAGATGAAGGCAGAATACTCGGCATGGTAGATCGATATGGGAATGAGATTAGATTTGAATATCAAGATTACAGTTATACAACCGGTGGTTACACACATACCAGAAGGTTGATTTCCAAGATAATAGACACTGTTGGCAGAGAAATAACTATCGAATATCTACAAGATCAGAACTATCAATTGACTGTTGGTTCAGACGGATACAGCGATGGGAATTTAAATAATAAGTTCAACACAAAAATTCGGTTGCCGGATAACTCTATGATTGTATATAAAAAATCATCTTTTCAACATCATTACTCAACAAAAAGATCACTGAAAGAGAGAATACAGTGGGTTAACACCTTATCCAATGCTGATGACTATGGTGTTGATGATTATTTCGGCAGTTCAAAGTATTATTACTGGTTTGAACAGGCGGATTGCAAGTTTACGCACTACAATGGTACGACATATAAAACTTTCTACATTTCCGGAATGGGGTATATGTACAATCAATGGGAAACCTTAAAGTACATTTCTTATGATTCTAACAAAAAGAAAATATTTAACTTTTCAGATGGAACTAGAAACTTTGGTTCGGGCGGAACGTTAAAATATCGCAAAGTGTCAGAAGAAATTGATTTGGTTGATGGAGATTTTAATACCGAAACAGAAACTTATACAGGGACTCCCGAAAAAAGATTGCAATATACGTATACAGGAGAACCGGATGGACACTATTCAGGTGCCAAAACATATCCGTTGATTGACTTTGAAGGTGATAATGATTTAAGCTTATTCACATCAAATACATGGTCACGTTCGACAGAGGCAGCGAAAGATGGGAAATATGGAATTTGTAGCAGGACTAATTACACGCAAACATCTGGGAAAATATATGTTAACCTTAATGAACCAGGTATTTTGTCTTTTGATATGAAGGTTACTAATGATGAGGATGGTTCTTTGAGGATATATGTTAATGATGACTGGGAGCCCGTGAGATCTTGGAATACAGAATGGGAATCACGCATAGTTCCGCTGAGAAAAGGCAGTTATTATCTGGAATTTCGATACACCAAAGAGAGTGCATCGACAAAGCAAGTATTTATAGATAATATTACTATAGGAAAAATATACAACACAGAGATAACAGATTTGCAGGATCCAAAGGGGACTGTGAATAAATACACCTATAATCCCCAACACCAATTAGTTAAGTTAGAGCAGTTGGGAAATGATAACTATTCAATTCAATTCATAAAGTATAACACTAAAGATTTGCCTGAAGAGAAGCAGTATGTTTCATATGATAAGGAAAATGGGGTTATTTGTGATGCACCTGTGGAAAAAATTGAAAAATTTACATACGATGATTATGGCAATGTGTTATCACATATATCTCCCGATAGTCCTGATATAAAGACAGAATACACTTATGGTACTCCGGAGCAATTCTTCAAGCTGCTTTCCAGAACAGTAAAACAGGGATATTCAACTGTTTTAGAACAGACGAATTATTCAATTGACTCATTGGGTAATACCATACAGGAGACTAGAAACCATAAAGAAAATAGTGTTGTAAAAAATCTTGTGACTGATTTTACATACGATACAAAAGGTAATATGATTTCGAAAACTTCCTATTCCAGTGATAATCCAACGTCTACATTTATGACTAACTATGAATATGGTGCTGTTGGAAACTATACGAACGGCGGGTTGTATCTTTCCAAAGAAATAAAAGGAAGCGTTAATGCTCCATTGGAAGAAAAGCAATATACATATGATTTTAATACGGGGTTATTATTAAGTCAAACTTTGTTTAATAATGAATCTGATTCTATGACGACTCAATACGAGTACGATGATGAATATAGAATTACGCTTGTTAAGCACCCTGATAACTCATATACCCGATATGGCTATTATGATTATGGTTATATGGATGATAAAAACCCTGCAGTAAATATATGGGGACAAAATGATGATATTGTTTATAGCTATGATATTTGGGGAAATCTTACAAAAGTACGGCGGTATTCGTCTCAAAATTGTATAGAGCAAAACGAATATGACTGTTATCAAAATTTAACCAAAACGATTGATGGCAACGGAAATAGTATCCGGTATGCATACGATAGTGCAAATAGACTCATAAAAAAGTCCACATGGGAAAATGACAGCACGGAAAAAAGCAGTACAACTGTGAGTTATACGGATAAAAAAGAAAAGATAGGTTATGAAATATTTGATGATGTGGTAAAAGCGGTAGCTGGAAGTGCACACTATTCCATTTTAAGGGAGGATGGCACTGTATGGAGCATTGGTAGTAATTGGGCTGGTCAGTTGGGCGATGGGACAACGACAACAAGAAAAGTTCCGGTTCAAGTCACTGGATTGAATAATGTTATTGATATTGCGGCAGGAGATTATCATACCTTAGCATTAAAGTCTGACGGTACAGTTTGGTCATGGGGAGACAATGATTACGGTAGTTTGGGAGACGGTACTAACGTAGACGGAAGAACAGCAAGACAGGTGTTGAATTTAACAAATGTAGCATCAATAGAAGCAGGTTATTACTCATCTTTTGCTGTGAAAAGCGATGGCACTGCATGGAGTTGGGGATTTAACCCTTGGGGACAATTAGGTGATAACTCTCAGGAGAATAGAAATACTCCGGTACAGGTGCGCAATTTAACCAATGTTAAAAAAATCATATCGGGAGATAGTCACAACACCTATGCCCTTCGTACCAATGGCGAACTTTGGGCATGGGGTTCAGATCCATGCAATCAATATGGCGGAGGATATAAATTGGTTCCATATAAGTTGACATGGATTAGTAACATTAAAGATCTGGAGGCCGGCGGTCAACATGTGTTAGTTATAAAAAACGATAATACAGTATGGGGCTGGGGTTGGAATGAATATGGACAAGTTGGCGATGGAAGCATAACGTCTATGATTAATTCTCCTGTGAAAGTAACGGGTATTTCAGATGTCAAAGAAATAAAAGCATCTTCATATCACACAGTTGCTTTGAAAAACGATGGGACTGTGTGGACATGGGGAGCTGGCTTCTCCGGAGCACTTGGTCATGGTGATGAATTAAATTATAATATTCCCAAACAGGTCTACGGATTAAATAATATCAGTTTAGTAGGAGCTGGAGATGGTAGAAGTTTAGCACTTGAATCTACAGGAAAACTGTGGATTATTGGGGAAAGAGACGATTATTCGACTGATGTTTCATATCCGATCAACATTTTAAAAACCATTCCATCAAATCCAGATAACTTTGTTCATAGTGTTACAATTACTGACGAAAATGGCTTTAAAACAACGCAATATTATGATAAAGCGGACAGGATGGTTGGACTTGAAACCACACCTGATAATAACACATATTATATGACAAAATATGTGTATGACGTACGCGGCTATAAAACGAAAATAACGGATCCACGAAACTACTCCACTGCGTTTACCTATGACGATTTAGGGCGACTTACTCAGAAAAAGGACGCATTAAACAACACCACAACATATAAGTACAATGCGCTTGATCTGTTAATTGAGAAACAAGAGCCTGGAAGCAAAATAACCTTATACGAGTATGATGCAGCAGGAAGACCGGTGCTTGAAAAAACAGGAACAACCGGCACAATAAATACATCCTATACGTATAAACACTATGATTCCTACGACAAAAGTGGTAATATACGCAGCCTGAAGCAAGGATATACCACAACAGGAGATGCTGGCCGGGTTATGAGTTCCCATAACACCTATACGTATAATAGCAGAAATCGATTAGCTGAAAAATATGATTGGTTATATGGTGATCAATATGCATACAGTTATTATGAATACAATTACGCCGGAGACCCCACATTAGAAAAAAGATTAGATGATAATGGGTATATTCAGACGAGTTATTCTTATGATAACTTGAGACGAAATACAGAGAAAACTACATCTGCATACTATAATAATGTGAATGTGGGGACAGAGAAGATTGGCTATGAATATGATTCCAATAATAATGTAACTGTTTTGAAAAACTATACAAATAGTTCATCCTATTTGGCTACAAATTATTCCTATGATTATGCCAATAGGCTGATTGAGCTTAAAGAACCTGTTGGCACTGGAAACAGTCAACGGACATCTTCGCTTGCTTATGATAACAAAGGAAATCTGATCAGCAAAACATTAAAACTGGGTAATGAAGATTTAACATCATCATTTGAATATGACGGTTTAAACCGGCTCGTATCCGAAACTGATGCTTCAGGCAGCAAAAAACGCTATGCTTATGACGCCAACGGCAATAAAACTATAGAAACTGACGGAAGATATGCTTCGCAGAGTTTAAGTTCGTCTACAGGAACAAGGTATACATATGATGCGTTGAATAGACCAACACTGATAAGGTTTTATAATAGCGGCACATATACAACACTTGAAAACCGTACATATGATGGACGCGGGAACATTACAGGTGTTAAAAAAGGTATGGCAACATATTATGATAAACGTGTTTATAATGCTGATGATAGATTAATTAAATACACGCCTGCTAATGTAGCTGCTAAAGGAAGCTCCTATATTGGAAAAGAGATTACTTATGACGGTATTGGTAATGTATTAAGCGAAAAACAATATTTTTCCGGTTCTGTCAGCAATACCAAAAGTTATGAATATTATGGGAATGGTCTTTTAAAATCAATCACTTATCCCGACAGCAGCACCAAAGAATCATACGAATATGATAAAACGGGTGTGCTGTATGAAAAGCGTACTGCTCGCAATTCAGGAATAACAAAAATATTTAAAACATTGTTCGGAAGCCCATACAGAACCGAATTGCCTGATGGAACGTCTGAAACCACAACACATGATTTATATTTGGGCTTAGCGCTGGTGTATGTTGACAGAAAAAACAGAAGACGCGAATACAAGTATGATAAAAATAAAAACTGTATCGAAAACAGCTTTTTATATGATTCCGATGAAAGCAATCAACATTGGAAAACCAAAAAAATGTCATATGACGAATGGGGAAATCTGCTTTCAAGCGAAACATATCATACTACCAAAAATACATCGGGGACGATTCTGGGCGATGTATCTCAGGGAGATAAAACCAATTATACCTATAATGAGACATTTAAAAACACGCGAATTTATGACATGACAGGAAGAGAAAAGCTGTTTGAATATGATTTGGCAGGAAATGTTGTTACAGTCAAGACTAAAACTTCCGAAAATATATATGATGTAAGAAGATATGTCTATGACGGGCTAAATCGAGTAACAAAAGATATAACGTTGATAGATGCCAATCAATTAGAAAACAGTAGTGATTATTCGGATGATTATGAATATACAAATAAAAAACAGCTGGCTACTGTATATACCTATAATTATTTTAATGTGGCAACAATGAAATCTCCAAATGGTTATATCACTTCGTACACCTATGATGCAAGTTATAATGTGACTAAGGTTACGAAGCCCCACAACAACGTCATTAATTATACTTACGATTTTGCGGGAAACACAACCAGCGAGGCAATTGCATCTGGTAAGACTACAAATTATACTTATGACTCAATGGGACGTGTGTCAACGCAATATCAGCAGTCACCCAATGGC
This sequence comes from uncultured Clostridia bacterium, assembly GCA_934489015.1. Classification (GTDB taxonomy): domain Bacteria; phylum Bacillota; class Clostridia; order UBA1381; family UBA1381; genus RGIG9115. Next base: position 14,193 of record CAKSSN010000002.1, on the reverse strand, counting down.
GTAAATATGATATGGAGAAAGACATATGATCTTATGGGAAACGTAATTACAGAATCTACACCGGCATTATACAGTTTGAATCAGGCATATACATATACCTATGATGTTATGAACCGTCTTATTTCAAAGAAAAACGCAGATGATGCGGTGATAGAACTATATGCATATGATAACGCTGACAACGTAATTAAAAAGGTCAATGCAAATACTTACGATGAAACTCTAAGTATAAGCGAAATGGATGGCGATACATATTCCTATGATTCATTCGACAGATTGGTAAGTAAAACGGATTGTATGGGTAATGTAACGGGATATGAGTATGATCTGTTTGATAATATCATCAAGGTAACAGATGCGAAGAATCAAAGCACGGTTTACGCTTATGCAATTGACAATACACTTTCTCAGATTACATATCCTGACGGCGGACAGGTGAATTACTCTTACGATAAGAAGGGGCGAAAACTGTCTCAGATTATAAAGCAGTCCAGTGGAGTCTCCATGACAACCTCCTATACGTATACACCGTTTGACACAGTATATACTGTAACCGATGCTGCTAATCATACATCTGCAAATTATTATGACGGTAACGGCAATGTTGTAAAATCAGTCGATAGGTGTGGTAACGCAGTGTTATTTGCGTACAACGGAAACAATTTAGTGACGCAAAAGCAAACTCCTATTGATATAGTTAACGGTGAAATTAGATATTGTGTGGAGAACTATACATACAATGCAGCCGGAGACGTAATTACAAAAACAATTACAGGCAATAACTCCGGTTCTCGAACGACAACGTATTCTTATACAAACGGCTTCTTAACAGAGGTTTATACAAATGCCGGAAAATCAACATGTTATGAATATGATAATTTCGGAAATGCAATAAAAACGGTTCTGCTCCGAAACGACAGCAACGATGAGGATGTAACTTTGACCGAATATGACAAATATGACAGGACTGTCTCTATCAGTAAGTTGCTTGACACAAATTCGGTTGAGATACCCGGAAAAGCAAATGTAACAAACTCTTCGGGCGAGGTTGTTTCCAAAACTGAGTATGCTTATGATGTTTTGGGCAATAAGATACTTGTCAAAAGTTCAATGGCGTTTGCGGATGCACTAAACGCTGGACAATATTCTACTATTTATAATTATGACGAGTTAAACCGATTGTCGTCTGCTGTTACTGACTATAACAATGGTGATGGCATACAGCAGATTATTACCGCATATACGTATGATGTGCTTGGAAACAAAACAGCAGTAACAGACGCAAAAGGCGGTGTTACAGAATACTCTTACGATTCTATGAACAGAGTGACATCTGTAACTAATGCAAATGATGTAACGGTTTCATATGCATATGATTTGACTGGAAACAAGATTTCAGAAACCAGACCTTCCGGAACATGGACGTATGAGTACGATGTGATGAACAGGCTTACTGTAATTAAGAATCCATCAAATACAGTAGTATCTAAAACTATTTATGATGCTAACGGAAACATTACTAAAAAAATTGATGGAAATGGTTACGCAAGCGCTTCAAATGATGAAACGAGATATGGAACCATCTATGCTTATAATGCGTCTAACATGTTAATCAGTACCACCATGCCTGAAGGCGGTACAACACAGTATCAATATAATGTTTTTGGAGAAATAACAAAGGTGATTGATCCATTAAATAAAGAAACATTGTACGGATATGATTCGGCTGGAAACTTGACTTCCGTTACGGATCCGCTAGGGAATGAAACCGTTTATACATATGACCTGGCTGGAAATAGACTTACTTCTACTGACGCCAGAGGCAAAAGCACATCGTATGCATACAGCGCATTTAATATGTTGGTATCCACAACGGATCCTGCCGGAAATACGACAAGCTATTGGTACGATTTAAACGGCAAAGTAACAAAAATGCTCGACCGCAATGGCAATACAACTACATACTCTTATAATTCATTAGGGCTGTTAACAGCTATGAATGTGCTGATTTCAAGTGACAGTGAAATATTGCCGAAAAACCAGATTTCTTATAGCTATGACTGTATGGGTAACAGAATACAAATGACCGATGTCAGCGGGACATACACGTATGGATACGATGCTCTGCAGCGGTTGACGACGATTTCAAAAAATGCAGTCACAATGCTCTCTTACACTTATACAGATGAAGACAGCGTTGCATCTGTAAGCTATAACGACGTGATGACAAATTACACCTATGACAGCAGCAATCGTTTAATAAGCGTAAGAAATGGGTCGACCGGAGCCGATTATACATACGACAACAGCAATAATATAACGGAAATTGCATATGTAGGCGGAGTAAAAGAAATATTGGTTTATAATAAAAATAACGCAGTCGCTTCTGTCACAAACAAAAAGGCAGATAATAGCATTGTCTCAACCTATAGTTATACATATGATTTATGTGGCCGGCAAGTCAGTAAGACAGATTCCTATGGAACGACAACATATTCTTATGATGCGGCCGGACATGTCTTACAGGTTAATATGCCTGGAAAAACTTCTGTGTTTACATATGATGCAGCTGGGAACAGAGCTTCCCTAACGGAGGAATATACCAGTGCAAAGTCTTTAGACAGCACTATTGTTGACTTTGTTGCAGAAAATATGTTACAATATAACAGCAAAGTTGTGTCATATTCATACTCGGACTGCAATGAATTATTGTCAGTTTCGGAAAAGATGTATAATGATGATACATTTGTAGTTGAGAAGTCCACAAATTATAGTTACGATAACAACGGCAATCAGTATATGACGATAAATAGTCTCGCATATCCGCAGGCTGAGGAATCAACTTCTATAGAACTGGTGACTGAAGGCTCTGTGACAAGCGGATATGTATCTATGACGCAATGTGCCTTTGATGGATTTAACAGATTGATCAGCATAAGTAAAATAGAGGGTTCGGATATATCCACAACATCATATATGTATAACGGTGATGGATTGAGAACACAGAAAACAGTTGTATCAGCTGATAGCACGGAAGAGACAACGGACTATTTGTATGACGGACAATATGTTGTGGCGGAAAGCGGAGACACCACAGCGACATATGTCAGAGGTTTGAGCTATATTGCTAAAATAGGTGTAAGCAACGGTATTGATTATTACCTGTATAATGCTCATGGCGATGTAACGCAACTTGTTAACGCTGCCGGAACGATCAGAAATCAGTATGATTATGATATCTTCGGTGAAACCATTTTGAGTGTAGAAGAAACAGAAAATAGCATTCAGTACTCGAGAGAGTTCCTTGATGAATCTGCCGGTCTATACTACTTAAGAGCAAGATTCTATAATCCGACAACAGGACGGTTTATTTCTGAAGACAGCTATAAGGGTGATATAAAAGATCCGGCAAGCCTGAATTTGTATACTTATTGTCATAATGATCCCATCAATTTTAGCGATCCCAGCGGGCATTCCTCAAAACCGCCGGCATGGCTGGATTGGGATGGAGATGGTAAGGTTGATACAAAAGAAGATATGGATCGGTTTGATAAGAATCATGACGGCATTGCTGACTGGAATCAAGGAAAAGGAAAGAAAGAAGACTATCGTAATGGAGGAACAGGCAACGGGTCATACAACGGTGGCAGCTCGTATAATCCTAAAAGCGGTGCGGATACTGTAACAAATTGGTCTTCCCTTAGCGACAGAAACCAATCTAATATTAATTCTGCATATAATGCATGGAAAGGCGGATATATTACTCAGCAACAGTACATGGACAACGTGAAGCTGAACGGTGGAACATTGGCAAATTATAGACCTTCAGGTGTTACTATTGCCGGAGGTGTTGTTGCACCAAACGGAATTAGTGATACCACGAAAAAGAATGTAATAAGTCAAATTGCTGCTAAACGAGGTATTTCATTTGCTGATGCTGAAAATATTTATACCAACGACTTAATGACGGGAACGCTTTCTAATGATCCCAACGGCACATTTGCATACCTCACAGCCGAAGGCGTTGTACTGCACGAAGTTAATATTTTCATAGGAAATGACCAAATACAAACTGTGTTCTTTGCAGATGGACGTAACTATGGTGGACTTCGAGAGATGGTTGATACGCTTCAAGGAACCGGAAGCGTAAGTTTTGACCCTGCAACTGGTATAGCCACATTCAATATAACTAACCAACAAACTGGCGTGTCCACTCCTTATACGGTTGATGTGTCGACATTGAATAGTACCACACCGGTTAATGGAATGCTTTTAGTAAATGACCGTGTAATGGTAGGTCTACGCTGGCTTGCAGAACGGTCAGGATTAGAGCCTACTTTAAGTTGGTGGAATGAGGGCAATGCCTCATATGCGTTGATCGTTCCTGATATGCTTCAAAATCCTGTTCATGTGAGGCGTGCAGGTAATAATGTTACTTTTGATGTGTATTACAATGCTACTGATGGGAGATCTACTCCACTTACTGATGCTGTGGGAGCTAATTTAAGAATGCCGTCAACTACTGTTCCAACAACTGGTGCTGTGATACCTGGTGATTATATTGTTGGATATACTCCACGAGTTGACTCAACAGGAAATCCGGTTCTTGATCCAACTACAGGCGTACAACTTCAAGACCCTATAACTGTTCCTTGGGAAGTTATAGATAGACCTTTTACTGATTATGTTGGTTTGATAGAACAAGGATTTAAAAAATGGAATGGCACGTACGATATTATGTTGGCAGGAGGAAGTAACTCTGTTCCAATTAATGTTAGCACAAATATATTTACTACTCAGTTGTATACCGGACATGATATGCTGGAAGTAAATGTCGTAGACTTGGTTGCAAGTGGAAACATTCCTGGCAATAGTTATGCTGGGCGCGGTAGTTCATGGGATCTCTGGAATAGTGCAGGCGAAGTGTTTTTTGCGGGTCAAGATAAGAGTATGATTTTCGATGTTCAATTTTGGGACGGATCGATAAGAAGCAATAGTAACTTAATTAATTTGGCAACTCATGAATTGGGACATCCTATGGGAATAGGAGATGCATATTTGGGCTATACATATACTAATAGCGCTGGAATAACTATTACGAGAGATGATTTATACACAAGTATTGATCCTATAACCGGATATTATAATAATTTAACAAACGAAGGTGCGTCAATGGCACTTTCACCTCTTAATGACATTATGAAAAACAACAATAACTCGGCAGCGAGAATTACAAATCAAAATATTTTAATGATATTGAATGCAGCAAGATATAATCAATGGCAAGAGTATAGTATGTACGATGTAAATTCTACAACTCGAACGAGAATGCCGGTACAAACGCCGTAATAGGCAGATTAATTTGGGGGATTTGTTCGACTAATGTAAACAAATCCCCCTATAATGAGGTGATTACGATGAAAAAAATTTTATTAAGTATTTTGCTTGTTTGTATGCTTGGATGTATTGCAGAAGCAAAGGAAGGAGAAATAACTATGACCGGGCAAATTGTTATGAAAATCAATAATAGCAAGGCATTTGTTAATACATTGGAAACAGTCATTGATTATAATGACAATTTAATAACTCCTATTGTAGAAAATGACGTTGTTTTTATTCCTGTACGTTTTGTAGCACAACACAGCGGTTGTAGGGTTGAATGGATTCAAGAGAATAATACATTGGTGATAATTGATAAGGAAAACAATACTATACAAATCTCAATTAACAATAATAATGCTACATTGCAAGATCGCAAAATAACCTTAAAATATTATCCCAAACTCATTAACAACAGGACATATATGGAGATAAACGACTTGGCTAGCTTATTAGAATGTTCGGCAGTTATTGAAAATGATTTTATAGTATTGAATGAAAAAACAAATAACATTCCTGATACGATTGAATTAGAAAAAATGTATTATGAACATCCAACGATGCATGGAGATTTATATCCTATATATAAATTCGTTAGCAATACCGAATATGGTGCTGTAGGATTTATTGGCTTTATGGATAAGAATGGTATGGAAGTTATAGAACCTAATCATCAAATAGTAGATGCTCATACAACAGTAAGAGCAAATCATTATTTTTCTCAAGGCTTGTACTGTACTTCCAGTGAAATAATAAACGAGAATGGTACAGTTTTGTATAAAATCCCTAATTCCAATATTGCGAAAGCACTTCCGCCAAAGGATGGAATTATACGCATAATAAAAGATTATCCACTGGCAAAAACAGATATTTTTCCGATTTATCTCGATATGCAATTTAGAGATATAACGAATTTGGTGATAGACAAGGATTTTAACAGCGGATTAAATATTTTTGAAAAAGATGGTCTTTGGTACGCTGAAAACAAAAGCGGAAATATTGTTATCGAATTTTCTGAAGGGGTGAAAAGAGCTTCGGTAGTAACTGCTCCTGTAACTAATTATTCTAATGCTCAGTCACCACAAAGCTATATCTTATTTGTTCAAATGGGTAAAGCGGGGATCATGAATTTAGATGGAACTATTTTATTTGAACCCAAATATGACCGCATAAAAATACTTGCGGATGATGTTTTTGCGGTTTATGAAAACGGGAACCCTATCCCGGCAGTTTTAGATTCCGTAGGAAATAGCGTATTTTCTTTTGATCATATTGAAGTGGTTGGAGTTTATAAGGATTTAGCAATCGTTTGTGCTAATGCAAAACAGGGTGTGCTCCATAAGAATTATACCGTTATCTTAGAGCCTATTTATGAAGATATAAAGATTAATAATGGACTGATTTTAGCGGAAGAAGGGAATAAGTTTAAAGTCTTTAGCAGCGAAGGGGCTTTATTATTAAATACTGATTATACTGATATGGATTTTGTTTATGACTTAATATATTTTAAGAATGATAAAAGTTGCGGATACATGGATTATCAGTTTAATATTATATATGAGTGGTAAACACACCAATTATATACTTCTGCTTGCAACAACGTATTATAGTTGCTATTGATTTGAGTGGCAGTTATATGAATATGAGGGAATTGTATTGGATACACCTGGAAAATTGATTAATAATCGATCTTTGCTCCCAATCCGGTTGCAGAAGGATTAGGAATACGCGTTGAATGGGACGTAACAGCACGGGTGATTTCGATTTGGACGGAATGAACACGTCCTTCACAGAAACAACAGATGAGTGCAGAAGCATAAGTTTTTTGCCCTTGCCACGCTCAACAGATATAAAAAACTTGGGGCGAAATTTATCCAAGGGGCATTGATTGGCAAAGATGATAAATTTAATTTACGAGAGACTTTTATACCGGGCAGAATGGTTGAATATGTAGTTTATTGTGACGGTATTGCTTTATATGTAGAAGGAGGACAAATATGAGAAAGAATATAGCATTATGTTTATCTGTTTTATTTATATTATGGTATACTAACGTATTTGCAGAAGGCACAGCAGAGAATCCGCCGTTAATTAAAGCTGATTATCAGAATCAAGCCGCTGAAGTAGCGCCCAATTACGGCGACGCGCTGGAGCCTGTCTCCGTTTATTCCGCTAACGTATCGGAATGGTTTGACAACAATGACAATGCACTATATCACTATGAAACAGAAAAGAAATTTAACACTGTTAAGCTTAATGAGAATACAGGTGAATTTACATACAGACCATGGACGGCGGATATTGGAAAAACACAGATCATTTATTTCTATGCAGAAAACGAATTTGGAAAATCAGAGAAAATCAAGCTGTCAATTTACGTAAACAAAGCCTTGAACGCCCCCGATCCGGAGTTTGAACTGAAATCAGATACCTATCAGAAGAATATGAATGCAGTCTCAACGACTGGAATCGGATATGCCGGATTAGCTATTGCAGGGGATTTGACTTTAAAAGGCAACAAAATATTACAAGTTTTAGTGGATGAAAAGGAAACAAGTTATATACTTGATAATAAAAACACAGGCAAACCAAGTGAAATAATAATTGTCCCGGGTACACAGCACCAAATTGATACTCAAATTTGGGGACTTGAAAAAAGCGCATGCGACAGCCTTGAGGAAGGAGCGCATCAGGCAAAAATTATTTTTAACGGCGGGAAAGACATAGTGTTTACTTTTTACATTGAGGATATAACCGAATATCAAGTTACGTATTCTTATTTTCCGACTGAAGGAGAAACGATAAATACAGGGATTATTGCAGAGCAGATTTCATGTAAAAAAGGGCAGACAGTTGATTTACCTGCTTTACAAGATACGCCAGAATATAAATTCGCAGGCTGGTGGAGCGTTTGCGAAAACCCGGAGGACTCCCTGCAATACACATCCGATACACCGATTGAAGCCAATGTTTCGTTACAACCCAAATGGGAAGAAAGGCTTTACACAGTAACGTATATTATAAATGATAAAGTGTATTCAAAATCAGAGGTGAAGTATAATAGTTTCGCGGTATTACCAAAGCCGCCGACAAAAAGCGGTTACAGCTTTGATGGCTGGAACACAAAAGAAAACGGACAAGGCAAACTATTTACAGAAAAGACGGCAGTGGCGTCGGACACGACAGTTTATGCAAGCTTCACGAAAAATAAGACTTCCGGCGGACATGTAAAAAAATCCGGAGGAAAGCCGGCGATTCTTATCCCTCAAAACACGGATTCCGGAAAGTCTGCTATTAAGCGCATAAGCAGAAAAAAATTTATTACAGGATATCCTGACGGAACATTCAGACCTGAAAAAAGCATCACGCGAAGTGAAGCGGCTATGATATTAGCAAGAATCTCTGATGATTACAGTGAAGATCATAAAAATGAATTTGCTGATGTTCCGGCGGATGAATGGTATACCAACGCTGTTTTGTATTTAAATAGCAAAACCGGCTTGAATACTTATGAATTTAAGCCGAATGAAAACATCACACGAATTGATTTTTGCATTTGGTTATGTAAAGTACTAAATATAGAGCCGCAAAGCACCGGGAATAATTTTAAGGATATTAAAGATATATCGGGAGCTGATTATGTAAATACGCTTTTTGAATTAGGCATTATAGAAGGTTATGAGGATAACCTATTTAAGCCATATAATGGTATTACCCGCGCTGAAGTTACTGCAATTATCAGCCGGAAATGCATGGAGGAGGATTTCTCAGAAGATTATGAGAACAGTTACAGCGATGTAACAAAAAACCATTGGGCGTATAAAGATATAATAAAGGCAGGAAACTTTCAAAAATAATAAGGCAAGTATAAAACAAATTCCGTATGAGCAATTGGACCGTACCTTTTTTGGGGGCGGTCTGTAGAAAAAGTCACTTTAGTGTGATTAATGACAAGATTACAATTGCCGTTCAAAAAGGACTTGGATTTTGAAATCTGAGTCCTTTCCTGTTGTTAAAATATAATTTGGTATGACGAGAGAAATAAGAGTTTTTTAAGTTTAATTTGCGGGCGGGGGGTGCGGACATATTCTTGGACTGTTAAGTCATATCTCTTCAGCCCGAGGTGAATCAGTTAAATAATTCCAAAAATGGCGTGCCATCCATTGTGATGATACGCCATTTTTTCTACTCATAATCTCATTAAACGTTGTTCAATCTTGTAATTGTTTAGTTTTTTATATTTTCAGCGATTTTAATAATTTCTTCTTCAGACAAATTACCGGATAATGCAAAGGATTTTGTTTCACTGTTCCATATTATCGAGATTATATCTCCCTTTTCTGTTATAAATGCATCCTTTCCGTTAAGTTTGATTACTTTTGCATCTGCATTTTCGGTATCAACATTTAAGGTAGAGTCCAACTGTCTAATATATAAAGAAAATGTCAAATTTTTGTTTTCAAATCTCAAATAAATTTTTCCGCTACTGTTACGACTTTCCGATAGCTTAAAACCATTTGGCACATATTCCAAATTAACATCATCCGCTGAATATGAGCTGCTTTCTGTATCATTTTCTTTATAACGAAGTTCGGTATTGCTTTCAGTAATATGCATTATAAGGTTCAAAAATCGAATTCTCCATGCTTGTACACTAGCGATTGAAATTCCTGAAATAATAATAAAAACAGCTACAATTGCGGATGCACGCTTTAAATAACTTTTTGTCGAGATTTTTTTGCTGTTTTTAAATAGCTTTTTCATTTTCCTCTCATGCTCGTATGAAAATTCAACGCTTTCTGGAGCAGGCATCTCATCCACTAATTCCTTGCTCGCTTCTTGTGCTGCATAATAGAGCAAATTATCAAGGGTCTTATCTTTTATTTCATTAATTTTCATAGCTCTTCATTCCTTTCTATGAATTTGATAAGCAACTTTTTTCCTCTTTCTAATCTTTTTCTCACTACAGCTTGTGAAATTTGCAAAAGATGAGCAATTTCCTCGTTACTAAGGCATGAATCATATTTCAGCAATAATACATCGCGATAAATTGGATTTAACTGTTTAATTGAATCTATCAGTATTCTAATACTCTCATTTGTAATGAGTATATTCAATGGATTATTATCAGAGTCGGTACCTATAAAATCAAGCTCATCGCCCATCACTTCAATTTTCGATATTTTTTTGTTGCTATTATAAATATCAATTGCAATATTTTTGCATATAATAACCAAAAATGTAGTTGTTTTATAAATATTACTTTCATCAATTTTATGTAAATGCTCAATTATTCTCACAAAAGTATCATGGACAGCCTCTTCTGCAAGGGACTTGTCATGCAATATACTGAAAGCAACACCGAATAATTTATCTTTATGCTGCAAATACAAATTTTTGACTTTCATCCTATCATCGGCATCTTTTATAATTAAAAACAAATTCTTCACCCTTTATTACATGAAACATTTATATTTCAAACAGTATTTAGTTGTCATATCAGTAAACAATCTACAGGTTGTCAATACTTTAAATATGTATCACATATTTAAACGACTGCATTTAATAATATATTATATCACAAATGTTTAAAAAAATCAATTGTTTTTGAAAAAATTACAGAGCATTTATTTGAAAAAATTACAGAGCATTTATAAATGAGTTAATTATTATATTTATGTTTTCTAATTATCTGTATACTATATCCCCAAAAGGTTTACTTATGATGTCTACGCATAGACTATGACCCCTAGACTATATTGTATTTCCAAGTTGATAAGATATTTACATGGAGTGAGTATATTTAAGCAAAACAATATTCATGCTGTATCAATATCTAATCCATTTTTTGTTTAGATGCGATTTCGATTCTGTATAGCTTCTACAGAGCAATCAATGTCCGTTGTTTCTTTATAATTATTCCATAACTGTCTTAAACTAAGAATGAATTCAAGCTTTTTTTCGATGGACAACATATTAAATGCAGTACGACAGGTTTCAACTGTTAAGATTTTCTCAATTTCTTTTTCTGAAATCTTATGTTTTAAACATCTATGAATTATATCTACATTTTTTAAATCTCTTTTTTTGTTCTTCACTGACATCATCTCCTAAAATTTTTCTGGAATCATTTATAATTATATCAAAAAGTACACCTTTTGCAAAACCTTATTTTGATTAAATATTGCTCCGATATGTTGACATTCGGAGAGTTTTTTGGTATAATATTCTCGTAAAAACAAGTGAAAAACGATATTTTGGCATAAAAAAATCTACTATCAAAAGGTGTACTTTTTGATAGTAGATTTTATTTTGCAAGTCTGTATTCACGAAGCCTGCGGTAGAATGTGGCAATGCTCATATTACACTTTTTTGCCACATCTTCAGCCCGTATATGACCTCGTTCCCATTGCTTAACCAAACCGCCGAAATTATCCGGTGCCGTTATCATCGGTCGTCCGAAAGCTATTCCTTTCAGCTTTGCCGCCCGTATGCCTTCTTCCTGTCGTTTTCGGATATTAACACGCTCGTTTTCCGCAACAAATGACAGCACTTGCAGCACCAAATCGGCAATAAATGTTCCCATCAGGTCTTTATATGTCCTTGTGTCGAGCATTGGCATATCAATAATTACAACATCAACCTCCATATCCTTTGTAAGTATCCGCCATTGGTCTTGTATTTCCTTATAGTTTCTGCCGAGCCTGTCTATTGATTTTACATAGAGCAAATCGCCTTTTTTCAGCTTTGTAAGCAATTTTTGATAGCTTGGTCGGTTAAAGTCCTTGCCGGACTGCTTATCTAAAAAGATATTACTTTGCTTTATGCCGAGTTTTTTCATTTCAAGCATTTGCCTGTCCTCATTTTGGTCGGTTGAGGATACCCGTACATATCCGTATTCCTCCTGCATATTTCGCTCACCTCCGATTTTGAATTTTTTACCCCATTATATATTATACCATTTAATTAAAATTTCACGGGAAGCAAGCAGTTGCCCCGCTTCCCATCTGTGCTTATTGATATAGGTTTGAAAAAGCATTTAACGCATTATCTATATAGGTATAAACAGCTTCGCAGCTTTCTTTCAGTCGATTACCGTTTTTACAGTATTCCGCAAATGCCTCTGCAAAAAATTCTGTATCACTTGTCATAAAATAGTCATCGCCTGTGAATTTTAACTTTGCAAGCTGATTTTTCAGCCGTTCATCGGCGGCTATATTATGATTTTGCAAAACGCTCTGTATATAATGTCCGAACTCGTGGGGAATACTGTTGTAATATCCCATTCGTATGTATATTGCTTTTTTCTGCGAATTGTAGATGCCCGAATATTTATTATCAAATAGGTCTGTCCAATCATCATTTGAAACAAGTATCAGACGATAGCCGCTTTCGGCAAATTCTTTTCGAACAAATTCCGGGACACATATCATTTCGCTTTGGGCGTTTAATATAGTTTCACGGCTGTTTGTAATGCTGCCCCCGTATATTTCCGGTTCTGTAATCGGCTCTTTTGATTTTGGGATAACATATTCGCCGTCATGATTGAGCATAAATACAAGCATATTGCAAAATTCGGCACGGGTTACACCGCAGTAGGCTTTGCATTTTCCGTAACCTCGCACATACATTGTGTTTGTATAGTCTGAAAAACCGCCGTATTTTACATCGGTATCCCACATAGTTGAATTTATCGGCGGTAAATTATTTAATTTCAGTAACAGCTCCGACGCAGTTTCGTATGTCATCACACCTCCGTAATCGCCACGAAACGGATAACCGCTTAATTCAATATGGTTATTCCAGCCGCATTTATCGGAAAACCATCCCGACCAAAGTGGCGGCAGAGCGGAGGCATCTCCGAACAGCTTTTCAGCAAGCGTAATGCCCTCGGCAACCGATATTTTATCATTCGGTTTGAATGTTCCGTCCTCATATCCGCTGATTATGCCCATATTATAAAGTCTGTCAACGGCAGAATAATACGGTGTTTGTTCCGTAACATCATTAAACGGCAGTTCGCTTGCAAATGCCGCCGCAGCCGATAATGACAATATAAGTGATATACCTATAAATATTTTCTTAAAAATCATTTTTATTTTTCCTCCAATCTTAATAACACCTCGGTCGTGCCGCAAAGCCGAAGCCGCTGTTTGTTGTGATTACAACATTGTTGTTGCTGCTCGAACAATGGATAACTAGGATATTTCCGCTTGCGTCTTTCCCGGCGATAATTCCGACATGAGATAAATCACCGTAAAAGGCTAAATCCCCGGCTTGAGCGCTGCTCCAAGATATTCGGCTGCACTTTGCAATTTGCCCTTTCGTTCCGTGTCCTATTGCAGACGCATTATATCCGGAATTGATAAAGCTCCAAGTAACAAAACCCGAACAGTCAAGCCCGAAAGGTCTTTTTGTCCCGGTTGTTTTACTGCCCTCCGCCGATACTGTTTTCAGCTTGCCCCATTCTGAGTCCCAGCCGATAGCAGACGATTTACCGCCCCAAAAGTAATTCACCTTGCCTACAAGCGAGCAGGCGGCTTTTATAACCTTCTTTCGCTCCGCTGATAAACTGTCGGGTAAATTTTTCAAAATATCCTGTGCGGTTGCGTCCGATACTATGAGCGACTGTGCTGCGGAAATCAGCACCTCATCTTGTTCCAAAAGCGTATCGAGCGCTTCCTGCTGCTTGCGTGTAAAATTATACTGTGAAATCATATCCTCTTTTGTTTTCGCTGTAATTGTAATATACACAACCTTTTCATTGGTATCACCGCTTGCAACCGTTTCCGTCCGAGATGTTATCTCGTGCAT
>CAKSSN010000001.1 GCA_934489015.1 uncultured Clostridia bacterium | reverse complement strand
AGTACGCTTTTGACTTTTCAAGCCTCGAAAAGCCCGTAGTTATGGGGTTTTTCGGGGTTTCGTCATTATTCCCACTCGATTGTAGCCGGAGGCTTAGAAGTAATATCATAAACCAGGCGATTTACATGTTTAACCTCATTAACAATTCTATTGGACACTTTTTCGAGCACATCATACGGTATACGCGCCCAATCGGCAGTCATGAAATCAGTTGTTGTAACAGCGCGCAGAGCAAGTGTATAATCATACGTTCTTTCATCGCCCATAACTCCGACGCTGCGCATATCGGTTATAACGGCGAAATACTGATTTATGCTTCTGTCAAGCCCTGCATTTGCTATTTCCTCACGGAAGATAGCATCTGCGTCGCGGAGAATTTCGAGCTTTTCCTCTGTAATTTCTCCGATTACCCTTACGGCAAGTCCAGGGCCCGGGAACGGCTGACGCCAAACAAGAAATTCCGGAATACCGAGCTCTATGCCGAGCTGTCTTACCTCATCCTTAAACAAGCTTCTAAGCGGCTCTATTATTTCCTCAAAATCTACAGCGTCCGGGAGCCCTCCGACATTATGATGGCTCTTAATAACAGCCGCGTCGCCTGCACCGCTTTCTATTACATCGGGGTAAATTGTACCCTGAACGAGATAATCAACCTTACCGATTTTTTTAGCTTCCGTTTCAAAAACGCGTATAAACTCCTCGCCGATAATCTTTCTCTTATGCTCCGGATTTGATATTCCGGCAAGCTTCGTCAAAAATCTATCCTTAGCGTTTACTCTTATCATATTAATACTGAACTGATTTTTGAAAATTCTTTCAACATCATCGCCCTCATTTTTTCTGAGAAGACCATTATCAACAAAAATACACGTAAGATTATCGCCCACAGCCTTATGAAGAAGAACTGCGGCAACGGAGCTGTCAACGCCGCCGGAAAGTGCGCAAAGCACCTTTTTATCGCCGATTTTTTCTTTCAGAGCTTCAATTGAGCGCTTGGCGTAATCGCTCATCTGCCAGTCGCCGCTGCAGCCGCAGATTTTATAAAGGAAATTTCTGAGCATCTTACTGCCTTCGGGCGTATGGTTTACCTCCGGGTGAAACTGCACGCTATAGAGCTTTTTCTCTGTATTTTCATAAGCTGCAACAGGGCAGCTGTCGCTTGATGCAATAATTTTAAAGCCGTCGGGTATTGTTTCGATATGGTCGGTATGACTCATCCAGCAAACCGTTTCATCATCAATACCGTCAAACAAAAGGCTTTTTTTCAGATTAATAACCGTTTTACCGTATTCACGTTTTTCGGCGGGCGCAACCTTTCCGCCCAAAGCATAAGACATATACTGACTTCCGTAGCAGATACCGAGCACCGGAATGCCGAGCTCAAAAACCTCATTTGAGCATTTCGGCGCATTTTCCTCGTAAACGCTGTTAGGTCCGCCGGTGAAAATTATTCCGACAGGATTTTTGCCCCTTATTTCCTCAACGGAAGCGGAATAAGGCATTACCTCGCAGTACACATTGTTTTCACGCACACGTCTTGCAATAAGCTGATTATACTGTCCTCCGAAATCAAGGACAATGACCGTTTCATTAACCACAATAAATACGCCCTTTCAAATTAAATTTTAAATTTTACCGATTTATCAATATTCCGAATTTGTGTTGAAAGGCACCGATTGGAAAATCGGTGCCTTCCAGGTGGTGGTATAATATAATAAAAGGGTATATAAGCGTATAAATTCATACACGCTATACAAAAATTATATCACAATATGGCGCAAATTGCAAGCTTTATGTTGCACAAATCAGCTTTTATATATATACCGCCGCTTGTTCAAATTTTATAAATCACGCCTGAGCGGAGCCGATTTTGCTCTGCTTTTTAATACGCTTCTTTTCGGCATGAGCCTCAAAGGAGGTATAAACTGTCGGGATAAACAAAAGCGTAAGGAACGTTCCGACGAACAAGCCGCCGCAAAGCACAACCGCAAGCGGCTGCATCATTTCGGAGCCATCAGCTTTTGAAAGAGCCATAGGCAAAAATCCGAGTACTGATGTAAGTGACGTCATGAGAATAGGTCTCATACGCGTTTTGCCGGCGTATACAATAAGGTCTATCGTTGACATATCCGGATTTTCTTCCTTTGCAGTGTTTGCAAAGTCGATAAGCACAATCGCGTTATTAACTATAATACCGAGAAGCATAAGTATTCCTATGCAGCCTATAACCGACAGCGGACTTCGCGCGATAACAAGCGCAAGCACAACGCCGATCATGGCAAGCGGAACGGTAAAGAGAATGATAAACGGCTGCTTAAGATTTTCAAACTGCGCGCACATTACCATATACATAAGCAATATACCGAGCAGAATTGCTATAAACAGCGATTTCATGGCGTCCATCATAACCTTAAAGCTTCCAGCGTTTTCCTTTGTAACACCCTCCGGAGCCGCAACATCAGCCATTTTTCTTTCAAATTCAGTGTTTACCTGCTGCATATTCGTTCCGAAAAGCTTAGCCGTAAGCGAATATACTCTCTTTTGGTCAACTCTCTGAAGCGTCGTGCTTCCCTGCTCAACCGTAACATCCGCAATATCCGAAAGCGCAACCCACTGACCCGTTGTTGTTTTAATTCTTAATGTTTTAAGCGCATTATAATCCGTTATGTAGCTGTCGGGATAAGCTATTTTTATATCGTATTCGGAGCTGTTATCCATATACTTTGAAGCTGTTGTATCCTTTATAACTCCGCTTATTGCAGATGATACCGCCCCAGTTGTCATTCCGTATGCGGCAGCCTTTTCGGAGTTTAGCTTAACGCGAAGCTCATATTGTGTATCCGAAATTGAGGTTGACGTTTCGGTAACACCGTCTATTGATTTTAAAACCTTTTCCGCTTCAAGAACATAGTTTTTAAGATCGTCCTCGTTTGCGCCGGTATAGTTAAACTGAACTTCATCGGAGGGCATTGACATTGATGTATTTGAAGACTCAACGGAAATATCCGCACCGGTTATATTTTTAAGGCTGCTTCTTATATCATTTGAAACCTCGTCGGTTGTCTTCTTCCTGTCATCATTAAGCGTAACGGTAAGCGACGCGCTGTTTCCGCTTGACGCGCCGAGCATACCTGACATACCGCCCGATCCGACATTTGCAAAAACGGTTTTAACATCCTCGTTCTGACTTAAAATATCTTCAACCTGCTTTGTTATTTCATCTGTTGATTCAAGCTTTGCTCCCGGCGGCAGCTCGATGCTGACCGATACAATACCTTCATCCGACGATGGCATAAGCGTCATTCCCTGCCCAGCAAGAACAACAAGGCTCAAAACAAATATTCCGAGCGTTACGCAAATTGTCATTTTTCTGTGTACAAGCAACTTTCTGAGCGTGCTTTCATATACGCGGTAGAAAAGCTCAAGGAGCTTATTAAACGGTCTTAAAAGCTTTTCGAGAATACCGCCCGTTGATTTCGTTGTTTTGATTTTCGACGAGAGCATAGGCACAAGCAAAAATGTTGTAATAAGCGAAGCTGTCTGCGAGAATATAATTGTAAACGCGAGCTGCTTAAACATTATTGCAACCATGTTATCTATAAACAGTATCGGCACGTAAACAATACACGTTGTCAAAACGGACGCAACAACCGCGCCTATAACCTCACCCGTACCGCTTATTGCTGCCGTGCGTGCGTCTTTTCCGAGATCGTCACGATGACGGAATATGTTTTCAAGAACAACGACCGAGTTATCAACAAGCATACCAACGCCGAGCGCAAGACCGCCGAGCGAAACGACATTCAGCGTCATGTCCGAGAAATACATAGCAATAAAGGTTGTTATAACCGAGATCGGCATTGAAATACCGATAACGAGCGATGTTCTGATACTTCCGAGAAACAGAAGCAGTATCAAAATTGCAAGCAAACCGCCCGTAACAGCGTTATCGGCAACGGAGTTAATGGCGTTTTTAATGTAGCTTGCCTGCTCCATTGTCATGTTATATGTAAACTTCGGATACTGCGCCTTTATGCTTTCAAGCACCTCCGTAACGCCGTCTACAACGTCAACTGTGTTTGCGTCGCTTTCCTTATTTATGCTGATTGAAATTGCGTCCTTGCCGTCAAGTCTTGAATAGGTCGTGTTTTCGTCATATGTGTCATTTATAACGGCAACATCGCTTAAATGTATAACCTCACCCTTTGACGTTGTTATAGGAACGTTCAATATATCGGAAAGCTTTGAAAACTTGCCGACAACGCGCACTGCCATATCTTTGTTCATGCCCTCTGTAGAGCCTGCCGGAAGGTTTTGGTTTTGTGCCGCAATTGCGTTTCTTATGTCGGATGATGACAGGTTATAGCCGTACATTTTCTGCGGATCAACCGTAACCTCTATTATTCTGTCGGTCGCGCCCGAAACATTTACCGACGCAACTCCGCCTACGGCCTTTAAGCGATCCTCAACGTTATCCTCAATAAATTTTTTCGTCTGCACAAGGTCATAGCCCTCGTACGAAACGCTCATCATTGCCGCCGACATCATGGAGCTGTCAAGCTTTATTATAACAGGGTCCTCTGCATCGTCCGGCAGCATTGATTTATACATATTAATATTATCCGTAACATCCTGAACGGCGTCGTCAACCCCTACATCACTGGTAAACTGAATCATTACCATTGAAGAGCCCTCTGAAGAATTTGACGTTATTGTATCAATTCCCGAAACGGAAGCAACGGCGTCCTCAATTCTCTTTGTTACGAGGTTTTCAACCTCTTCCGAGCCGACATTCGGGTAGCTTGTGTAGACAATAGCCATTGACAAGTCCATTTTCGGCATCATTTCAATTGAAAACTTACTGAGCGAATAAAGGCCGATAACAACGAAAATCATAACAATCATTGAAACGGCGACCGGTCTTTTTACCGATATTTCATGAAGCTTCATTAATTATCGCCCTCCTCAGATGTAATGTTCAGCTTATTATTCGACTCCGAAATATATTCCTTACCGGAAACCACAACCCTGTCACCCTCATCAATACCGGAGATAACTTCGGCATAATCGGAGTTTTGTATACCGAGAAGAACTGTTTTTCTCTCAGCCTCATTTCCGTTTGCAACATATACATACATATCTCCGTTTTCCTGCAAAAGCGCGTCGGACGGAATTACTATGCTGCTTTCGCTCTGCTCTGTTACCAAAGTAACGTCCGCAAACATTCCGATT
Source organism: uncultured Clostridia bacterium (assembly GCA_934489015.1). GTDB lineage: Bacteria > Bacillota > Clostridia > UBA1381 > UBA1381 > RGIG9115. The sequence goes on along the minus strand of CAKSSN010000001.1, from coordinate 257,317 downwards.
TTAATTTTGTTGTCGTCATTGGGTATACTTACGCGGACGGTATACATTCCCGTCTGTGCGTCCTTAACCGTGTTTACAAGAGTTACAACGCCGTTTACCTTCATATTGTCGGCAGATTTTATGTCAACCTCCGCCTGAGTTCCTACCGTTACATAAGGAATAACGGCCTCTGTTACGGCAATTTCCGCATCAACGTTATTTGAGTTTTTAACCGAGAATATTTCAACACCCGGCGACACCATCTGACCCTCATTAATATTTTTGGAAGCTACATAGCCGGAAATCGGCGATGTTATTGTCGTGTTATTGAGCGTGTTTTTAGCTGTTGCAAGGCTTGCGCGTGCGGATTCAACTGCGGCTGCGGCAGTTGAAATGCTTTCCTTTGCCGAAACCCTTGTAAGACCGATATTTTCCCTTGCGTTTTTAAGTGCATTTTCGGCATTTTTAAGTGAGTTCTGTGCATTTTCAAAGGAAGCGGAAGCCGAAATTTTCGTTGTTTTATAGCTTTCCTCAGCTGATACCATTGCCGAATATGCATTGTCAAGCTGAGTCTGCGCTCCGCTTTGTGCCGTTTCATAGCTTGCGCGCGCGTTTTCTACATTATTCTTCGCCGTGTCAAGCTCCAGCTGCGAAGCCGCTCCGAGATCAAAAAGCTGCTGTGTTCGTTCGAGATTTTGCTCACTTGTCGTAAGAGCGTTTTTAGCGGCAATAACGGACGAGTCGCTGTCGTAAAGCTCCTTTTGTCTGTCATAAGCATTTTTTGCGTCATTATAATGCTGCTCGGCAAGAACAAGCTGCGAGTTGCTTTCATACAGCTGCTTTTCCCTGTTATAATTTGAAAGTGCGGAATCGTAAGCAATCTGTGCGGAGCTTAAATTCTGATCCGCCGAAACGGTTGCCTGCTTTGTGCTTGAATTTACAGTCATGTTATAGCTTGCAACGGCGCTGTTATATGCAGCCTCTGCCTGCTTGTAGGAAAGCAGAATATCCGTATCGTCAAGCTTTGCAAGCGTATCTCCGGCATTTACATAGTCACCCTCCTGATGATATACCGAAACCGCCTTTGCACTTACCTTGCTTGAAATGCTGACCGATTCGCCTGCCTTTATTTCGCCTGTATATGTAACGGTACTTGAAATAGGCTTAAGTGCTGCTGTGTAAACCGAAACATTTTGTCCGTCCGACTCCGTCTGCTGCATATCGTCCTTTTTCTTTCCGCATGACGCGAACGTTAAAAGCATTGATGATGCAAGTAAAATGCTGATTGCTTTATTTCTCATTTATAATAGCTCCTTTTTGAAATTTATTTTGTATAAATATTATCGTATGAAAGCTTTGTTGTAAGATATGTAAGCTTTAGGTTTTGAAGCTCATTCTGAGCGCTTTCAAAATTCTGACGTGCATCTCTGTAATCGGAAGCCGACATTGACCCCATTTCATATTTAAGATAAGCCGCCTCTGCCGTGTCCTTCAAAAGCTCGACATTAGACTGCATATAATCAAGATTTTCGCTGAGAGTAACCAATGAATTATAGGTGCTTCTTATGCCGGTATCGAGAGAATTAATATTAAGCGTATAATCCGCTTCGGCAGCTTCATAGGTTGCTCTTTCGATTTTGTAGTCGTAAAGAGCGGAGGTAAAGTGCTTGCCTGCCGTTGTCCATCTCTCCTTTGCCAGATTAAAGCTGTCGTTTATGTTAAGATATGAATTTGTCTCGCGCGAAAGCTCAATTGCCTTTTCCGGCGCCGTTATCTCCTCAGGAGTATATTCAACCGTACCTACGGGCACAAGCTCGTCATTTTTCGGATAGTTAAGAGTATTTTTCAAAATAATCAGATTTAAATCCCTTGTCCGCTCGGCGCTCTTTAATGAGTTTTCGGCATTTTTCTTTATAAGCTCGAAGCTCTTATAATCGAGCTGACTTATCGAGCCGTTATCAAGCCTTGCCTTAGCGGAAGCAATTTTCTCTTCGGCATTTTTAAGATTTTGATTTGCAATTTCAACTGCCATCTGCGAATTTATATATGTATAAAAGTCCTTTTTAACCTGAACGGCAACGGCTTTTTTATTATCCTCCGCATTTCTTTGCGCCACCGTATACTGAAGCTGCGCCGCCTTATATGCATAGCCCGTTGCAACAAGATATGTTGACGAATCAACGGTTTCCATTTTGCCTATGTTGTCCTTTGACATTTTCGCCTGATAGGACTGATATTTTGCGTTTTGAATTGCGGCGTCGTACTTTTTAACCTCAAGCGAATTTTCAAGCGCATAACTGACAGCCTCGTCAACCGTCATTTTTCCGTCCGCTGCAAAGCACACCTGCCATGATGACGCAGCAAGCACCGCAGCCATCAGAATCATGATGATTTTCTTCATGAATGACTCTCCCTTTCCATATAAAATTACTCATCAATGCTTTTTATTTTCACGGCGTTTTCAGTCATTTTTTCAAATAGTCTTGCCGTCTGTTTTCTCTCCTCCGCCGTTGTGCCGCAGAGCATATCTTCTATAAGCTCAAGTCCGGCATTAACAAGAGGAACTGTGTATTTTTCAGCCTCCGGAAGCAGCTTTAAATGCTGTATTCTTCCGTCATGCTCATCCCTGACGGCAGCTATAAGTCCCTTTTCCGTAAGCACCTCAACGCCTTTTGAAACATACGCCTTTGAAACGCCGCCGAATTTTGCAAGCTCCGACGCAGTGTCAATAAACGGATTATCCGAAAGGGATATAAGTATGCGCGCTTCCCTGCCTGAAATGCCGAGCTTTTTCGCCGTTTTGTGCATACAGCTGTCCATAAGCTCAACATACATTTTAAAGGATCTTATAGCGTCGTGAAGTGTTAAACGATTTACAAGCTTCACTTTATCACCGCCTTAAAATAGTTTCCGGTAAACCTTAATTAGTTTCCGCGTAAACTATTATAGTAGAAAAATTTTAATATGTCAAGCAAATTTTTAAATGTTAATACAATGTTTATTTTTCCGTTAATGTGTATAATTTTATAAAATCATTAAAATTGGATTTGTATATTTTTTCGCTCTTATATATTTGATATAAAACCATAAATATTTTTGTCTATTTTGCAGAAAAATTTTCCAAATTGTTGACTTTTCATCAAATATGTAATATAATAAATGTATGTTTTATGAAATTTCAGACCTTATAACTGTAAAACAAAACGAAAGGATATGACAAAATGAAAAGAAAAATCTTGTTTTCATTTATGCTTGCGTGTATAAGCGCGCTTGTGTTCGGAGCATTGAATGTTTCGGCAGATACATATGGCGATTTGACGTACATTATTGACAATGAAAAAATCACAATTACAGGTTGCAGTCAGTCTGCAACAAATATTGAAATTCCTAATACCATTGAAGGTTATCCGGTAACAAAAATAGGTTATCAAGCATTTTATGATTGTAAAAATATAAAAAGTGTAACAATTCCGGAAAACATCACATATATTAATGGTAACGCATTTTACAATTGTATATATGAAAAAAATTAATTGGAATGCAAAAAACGTTGTTAATCTCAATGAATACCCATATGATAATATTTTTGGAGAGTGCGGAACCGCAGGCGATGGAATAGATATTGTATTCGGAGTTAGTGTTGAAAAAATTCCGGATTATCTGTTTAATTCCGCAACCATATCCTCTTTACCTAAAATAAAAAGCGTTACAATACTTGAAAATGTTCCCGAAATAGAAGTAAACGCATTTTCCGATTGCCCAATCAGTGTTACTTTATACACCGGAACAGAAAGCGAGTGGAAAGAAGCATATATCGGAATCGGTAATGATACGCTTACGGAAAATGTTATTTTTAACGCAAAGAAAAAAACATATCATTTTGTTACAAATTGCGAAAACTCTATACCGGATATTACAGATTACTTGGTATCAGTTTCACCGAATGTAACAAATATCGGAAAGAGAATACTTGGTTGGTATGATAACGAAAGTCTTTCGGGAACTCCGATAGTATTCCCATATTATAGGGACAAAACAACGATTTATGCTGCATGGGCAGACAGAACAGGCACAAGCTTTGATGATGCCTTTGAAGCCTTTGCAAATCAACAATATACAGTAACAACCATCGAAAAGAAACAAGTTATATATTTTGAGTTTACGCCAAAAATAACAGGAGAGTATATATTCTACTCAAAAGGCAGTTTTGACACATACGGATATTTATATGATAGTCACGAACAGCAAATCATATCTAATGACAATGGTGGAGAGCAAAATAATTTTATGATAGTACGTAATTTAGCAGCCGGCAAAAAGTATTATATAGCCGTAAAAAGCTTTAATGCCATTGGAACATTTACTTTTGCAGTAGAAACAGATTGCCCTGTTGATACAAAAACAGTTTGTGTAATGACGGCGAACGAAGATACCCTAACCGCTGAAATTCCAAATAATCTGCCGCAAAATGCGCAGGTAATTCTTGCTTGCTACAAAAACGGAAAATTAATTGAAACCGCCGCATCGCCTAACAAGAATGATACAATATACTTTATAGTATCAAAAGATTTTGACTCTGCCAAAGTAATGGTTTGGAACAATCTTAACGATATGAAGCCTGCTTGTGAAGCGGAAATTGTAAAATAGTATTATCGGATAGCCGAAAATTTCGACTATCCGATATTTTTACCTTTACAAATGCTTTTTTTTGTAGTATAATATACATATAATAATTATTTGGAGGGACAAAAATGAACTATGAGCCGATAAAGCTTCTTCCTGCTTTCAAGGACTATCTTTGGGGCGGCGTAAAGCTTAAAGAGGAATTTAATAAAAAATCGGAGCTTGAAAAGGTGGCTGAAAGCTGGGAGCTTTCAACGCATCCGGCAGGCGAAAGCATTGTTGCGAGCGGAGAATTTAAGGGTAAAAAGCTCTCGGAATATATAAGCGAAAACAATGTTATTGGGAAAAGAGCAGAGGCTTTCAGCTTCTTCCCCGTTCTGATAAAGTTTATAGACGCGTGCGACAACCTTTCAATACAGGTGCATCCGTCGGACGAATATGCGCTTAAGTACGAAAACAGCTTCGGCAAAACGGAAATGTGGTATGTTCTCGAATGTAACGAGGGCGCATATCTTTACTACGGCTTAAACAGAGAAATAAGCCGCGAGGAATTTAAGGAAAGAATTGAAAACAACACATTGCTTGAGGTTTTAAAAAAGGTCCCGGTTAAAAAGGGTGATGTATTCTTTATAAATTCGGGTACAATTCACGCGATATGCAGCGGCATAGTTATATGCGAAATTCAGCAAAATTCAAATCTTACCTACCGCGTTTATGATTACGACCGCCGCGACAAGGACGGAAACGCAAGAGAGCTTCACATAGATAAAGCAATCGCCGTTTCAAATCTTGCTCCGGCAGAGCCTTATAAGCCGGAGGGTGAAAACATTCTTGCAAAATGCAAATATTTCACCGTTGAAAAATATGACATATCGGGCGAGCTTACCTTAAGCGCCGACCCCGACTGCTTCCGCTCGGTTATCGTCACGGACGGCAGCGGAAAGCTTTGCATGGGCGGCAAGGAAATTGACATTTTAAAGGGCGACAGCCTGTTTATACCGGCGCAAAAGGGCGAATATACGGTTTCGGGCGAATGCGAGATTATAGTAACATATGTATAAACTTTTAATACAACTCACAAAGCAGTACAAATTATGTTAATGCTTTACTTCAATTACAAAGCATTATGCTGCACTAAATAAAGGCATCATTGTTAATATAACGATGCCTTTATTTTTATGGCTATTTTTAAATAATTCTAAGCTTTTGAGCAGTAGTTTTCGCTTCGCTCCTGCGGCTCACACCGAGCTTTTGCAAAATATGGCTCACATGGCTTTTAACCGTTGCAAGACGAATATCGAGAATTTCGCCTATTTCCGAATTGCTTTTATCGGCACACAAAAGCCTTAAAACCTGAAGCTCCGCTTCCGTAAGCTTTTCAAAAAAGCTGCTTTCGGGCTTAAGAAAATTCGGATAATAAACCGCCTGCACTCTTGACGCCTTTAACACCGCATTTAAAAACTTATCGGATTTATCCGAACAATCAAGCAGAGGGAGCACCGCCGCGCCGTACATACTTATTGTTCTGACAAAGCCGTATTCGGAAGCTGTTTCGACGGCCTCCGAAATATTCTTTTTCCACTCGTCATTTTCAAGCCTGCTTTGCGCAATCGCCTTTAAAACCTTAAGATTTATCATATCAATATGACGTCTGCAGCTTTCAAAATAATTTTCAAGCGGAGAAAGCGTCAAAAGCGCCGCTTCCTCATTGCCCTGCGCAAGCTCCGTCATAGCCTGCGTAAGATAGCGGTATCTTCTCATAACCCTAAGCTTCAGCAAATCGCGCGGAGCACTGTCGCGGTACCATTCATCAGCATAATCCATATCCCCGCGCCTTAGCGCAATGCGGCACTGCATGGCGTCAATATTGGGCAAAAAGCGGTCATATCCGTTTTGAACAAATCTTTCCCTTAAATTCAAAAGCGTGCGCTGCGCGTCCTCCGCCCTACCGGATGCTGTCTGACTGCGCACGAGCAGACCCACAAGAGCAAACTCAATGTCCGGCGTACCCTTTGTCTGAATTTCATTGAGCTTAGGCAAAAGCGACAGTATTCTGCCGGAAATATCCTCACCCTTTTCAAATTTGCTTTCCGCAACACTGCATTCGGCAAGCCCGATCCCGTCCCTGCCGAGAACAGCTTCAACGGGAGCCTTCATTGTTTTATACAAAAGGTCGTCCTTTTTGCTCCACTGCGAAAAATCCTTGCCGCCGTTCATTATGCTCGGCAGCGCACTCGTCACCGAAAACGGCATAAGTTTTATCGCTTTTGTCGAAATGAGGCGGAAAATTGCTGAAATTGTGTCAGTAAGCCCCGAAATGCTGCGGTGCGGAAGCGATATGTCAAGCCACGCAAGCCTCCCCTTTGCTTCCTTTACTGCGGCATCGGACTTATCATGAGTCAGCGTAAAGCTTTTGAGCGCGTCATACCATTTTTCAGAGCCATCATAATCGCCGCAAAGCGAGCAGAGCATACATTTGCCCTGCATAAGAGCCGGGCTTTTTGCAATCGTTTCATCGGGAAGCGAAAGATAATAGCTCTCCAGCTCCTCATAGTGTCCCATTCCGGGATGAAGCTCCATGATTTTTATTATAAGCTCCGAAATTTTATCCTGCTCACCGCTCTTTGAATAAAATTCAAGCGCCTTTGCATAGTTTTTGTGAAGCTCATAATACAAACCGCCGCGACTGCACACAGCTCTCTGCTGCTGCGGAGTATAGCTTCTGTCCTGCTCCCACATCAGAAAGCGGCGGAATATCGGCCAAAAATAATAATTATCCGCACCGTTTGTTTTAATCATGCGGCTGTATCTTTCAAGGTATGTTATTATTTTCCCGGCGTCTGCATCGCCGCTCACCATTTTTGCAAGCTCCGTATCAAACTCGTCAAACGGCGCAAGCTCCATTAAAAACCGCCTTATCGTCAGACTAAATCTGCGAAAAATCATTTCATCATAATAAACGTAAAGGCTATGCAAAATATCTTCGTTCATTTTTTGGTTATACGGCGCTCCGTCAGCCATGCGCTCCGCTACCATTTCAAGAGCAAGAGGATAACCTAAGGTCTTTTTCATTGCAGAGTTAAGCGCGGTTTCGGAAAGCGAAATACCGCGTTTTTCAAAATATTCGGCCGCAAGCTGTCTTGTGAAAAAAAACTCATCCTCATTTACCTCAATAAGCAACCCCGATATGCGAAACGGTATAAGTTCGCCCGAAATTGTTCCGCGACTTGTGAGAACAAATCTTTTATCCGGATTATTTCTGATAAGCGAGCACAGCGCATGATAATCATCATCGCTTTGAAGCTGCTGCATATCTTCGCAAAAAAGCACGTCCCATGCCTTTTCCTTTGCTATTTCCTCAAAGTTCGCCTCGTCTGCCTGAACCTCCCTTACGCGCTTATGCATATTTTTCAAAAGAGCCTTTGCTACGGTTGTTTTCCCGAAGCCGCACGGCGCTTCAAAAAAAATCACTCTGCCGCTTTCAGTAAAGCTTTGAAATTTATCATATATCTGCGGATTTATTACTGCTGTTTTATTCAGCGAAATCACTTCCTTTCTCACTGTCCGTACTTTGATTATACCATATATAAAAGCGTTTGTCATCATACCAAAGTATGATTTTATCATATTTTCGACGTTTAAAGCCTTTAATCATTCTTAAAATAAATGATATTAATGCGCATAAAACGTGCCTTAATAATTAGTTTATCAATTTATTAAGTAAACACCTATAAATAAAGACAGGCGTTTTATTTTTCTCTGAAAGAAAAAGTCATAACTATAGACTGTAAGCTAAATTCGGCTATCAGCCAATAAAAATATCATTGTTTTGTAATCAAATTTTAGGTTTACATAAAATAAGGAATTAACCCGTATTGCACTTATCTTTTAATTGCTCCTTTATTCTTTTTCTCTTCATACATCATATCATCGGCTTCTTTCAAAACATCAGCAATATCAGCTTTTGTTTCATCATAATAAGCATAGCCTATTGATACCCCAAATATATCACCGTACTTATCGCAAAGCTCATCTGCAAGCTCCGAAAACTGACGATTTAACGCATCAACGCATCTAAATTTTTATGTATCATAACACAAAACTCATCTCTGCCGATCCTATAGCAATATCCAAACCTACCGTATACCGACATTATTTTGCTTGCAACAGCTGACAGGCAATTATCACCCTCGCTATGACCAAAAGTATCATTTATGGATTTAAAATTATTAACATCGAAGAACAGCACGCACGCCGGAGATTTCATATTTTCGGTATTTCTCTTGATGCATCTGCGGTTGAGAAGTCTTGTGGTAAAAATGACTATACATACAGTATAAATTTCATATTGATTGTCCTTGAAAATAAGACGGTTTGTTTTTACATCAACAGCTGTAATAAGGATAACAAACATCGTTATTAAAAATGTTACTGTATATATACTCATTACCTTCGCCTCTTTTTAGCTTAATAAATTTTATAAATTTCAAGGATTTCTCCGTTTTTACGCCTGTGCACTCGGCAGAAAAAAATATCAAATTCTTTTGTTTTCGGCAGACTGTGCCCAATCCGATAACGAACTTTTGCCGCCGGGTTAAATGCCATGTATACGGAAAAAACAGCTCTGAAATTCAAGAGCTGTTTTTATCATTTTATTGTTTGGCAGCCGAAAATGCTGCTTTAAAAAATCCGAAAGGTTATATTCTTTCCTTAACCTTAGCAGCCTTACCGACTCTTTTACGGATATAATAAAGCTTGCTTCTGCGAACTTTACCTTTTCTCGATACTTCAATTTTCTCAATGTTAGGTGAGTTTACAAGCCATGTTTTTTCAACACCTACACCGTAAGAAATACGTCTTACCGTAAATGTTGCACCGATTCCGCCGCCCTGCTTCTTAATTATAGTACCCTCGAACATCTGAACTCTTTCGCGGTTACCTTCCTTAATTTTCTGATATACCTTTACGTTGTTACCAACAACGAGCTCAGGCAAATCGGTTCTTATTTGGTCTTTTGTCAAAGCGTCAATGATTTCCTGTTTATTCATCACAAATGCTCTCCTCTCATAATACAAACGTTCGTGCCGACCTTAAGGCAGAGGACCGTTTTTCTTTTATCTATTATATCACATTTTAATCCAAAATGCAATAATGCAAATACACAAAGCTTGGCTTAATTTACAGGGGAAGTATGTTAATTTTATCAAACCGCCCCTGTATAACAGATATTTTATTAATCAACAAGCTCCAATATTGCCATCGGTGCGCTATCACCACGACGTGGACCTATTTGATAAATTCTTGTGTATCCGCCGTTTCTGTCAGCATACTTATCAGCATACTCACTGAATACCTTTGTTACAACGTCCTCTTTTGTTATATACTCAAGAGCCTGACGGCGGCAATGAAGACTTACTGAGCTGTCAGCCTTTGCCTTCTTTGCAAGTGTAATCATTTTTTCTGCCATGCTTCTTGTTTCCTTAGCTCTTGTAACAGTAGTTTCTATTCTGCCTGTTTCGAGGAAGCTTGTAACAAGATTTCTGAGCATAGCTCTTCTCTGATCGGTCGGGCGACCGAGCTTTCTTGTTCCCGGCATTTATAGTACCTCCTTACCGTTAATAGCTTTTAGTCCTCTTCCTTTTTGAGAATAAGACCTAAGCCTAATAATTTGTTTATAACTTCTTCAAGCGACTTCTTACCAAGATTTCTTACCTTCATCATGTCCTCTTCGGACTTATTTGTAAGATCCTCAACCGTATTAATGCCTGCGCGCTTAAGGCAATTGTAAGAACGAACAGAAAGATCAAGCTCCTCAATAGTCATTTCAAGAACCTTTTCCTTCTTTGTTACCTCACGCTCAACAATAACCTCTCTGTCCTTTGCCTCTTCCGACAAATCAACAAACATTCTGAGCAAATCATTCATAAGCTTTGCAGCAAGGCTGACTGCTTCATCCGGCTTTGTTGTTTTATCAGTCCACACCTCAACAGTCAGCTTTTCACGGTCAAGATACTGTCCGCTTCTGACATTTTCAACGGTGTAGTTCACCTTTTTTACAGGCGTGTATATAGAGTCAACGGGAATAACGCCGATTGCAGCCTGCATTGCAGCCTTATTCTTCTCGGCAGAAACATAGCCTCTGCCTCTTTGAAGCGTTATTTCCATATAAAGATTTGCGTCCTCGTTGAGAGTTGCAATGTGCAAGTCGGGGTTGAAAATTTCAACCTCGTCATCGCACTTTATATCTCCTGCCGTAATTTCGCAAGCTCCCTTTGCTTCTATAATCACTGTCTTCGGTACGTCACAATGCAGCTTAACCGCAAGCTGCTTTAAGTTCAGTATAATCTCGGTTATATCCTCAGTCACACCCGGAACAGTTGAAAATTCATGCTGTACGCCCTCAACCTTTATGGAAGTTACAGCGGCTCCGGGAAGTGAAGAAAGCAAAATTCTTCTAAGGGAGTTACCTATTGTTATAGCATAACCTCTTTCAAGGTCTGTCATGCTAAAGCGGCCGTATCCCTTTTCAATATCCAACTCTTCACGTTCTATTCTGGGCTTTTCCATTTCAATCATTCGAGAACCCTCCTTCTGACAATCATGTATATATATCCACTTACCGAGGGTAACATGTATTTATTATTTAGAATACAACTCAACGATTAAGTGTTCCTGAACGTCGAAATCAATGTCTTCTCTCTCAGCCAGACGAACAACCTTACCTGTAAGCGTATTCTTATCCATGTCTAACCACTTGGGAATTCCTCTTGAAGAATTTGCCTCAACAATATCCTTCATTCTGTCAGAGTTCCTGGTTTTCTCTTTAACCGTAATTACGTCGCCTTGCTTAACGAGGAATGACGGGATGTCAACTCTATGACCGTTTACAAGAATATGACCGTGATTTACAATCTGTCTTGCTTCTCTTCTCGTGTTAGCGAGTCCCAAACGGAAAACTACGTTGTCCAAACGGGATTCGAGAATTTGAAGAAGCATTGAACCTGTAATACCCTGTCTTTTTGTTGCCATTACATAGTATTTTCTGAACTGCTTTTCCAAAACACCGTATATGAACTTAACCTTCTGCTTTTCAGTAAGCTGCATACCGTATCCGCTCTGCTTTTTTCTGCTCTGCTTCGGGTTTCTGTTTGACGATTTGTCAATACCCATAACAGTCGGCTCTATGCCCAAAGTCTTACATCTTTTTAAAACGGGCTGCGTATTTTTAGCCATTTAACTTTTCCTCCTTCATACAAAAATCAAACTCTTCTTCTTTTCGGCGGTCTGCAGCCGTTATGAGGAATAGGAGTTACGTCTTTAATCATGTTTACCTCAAGACCTGCTGCCTGAAGTGCACGGATTGCAGCTTCACGTCCTGCGCCCGGTCCCTTTACATAAACCTCAACAGTTTTCATTCCATGCTCCATAGCAGCCTTTGCAGCTGTTTCTGCTGCTGTCTGAGCTGCAAACGGTGTGCTCTTTCTTGAGCCTCTGAATCCGAGTCCGCCCGCACTTGCCCATGAAATAGCATTTCCTGCCGTATCGGTAATCGTAACTATTGTATTATTGAAGGTTGAGCGGATATGTGCTGCGCCTTTTTCGATATTCTTTCTGTCACGACGTCTTGTACGTGTGTTCTTCTTAGCTACCTTAGCCATTTAGCTTATCCTCCCTTATTTCTTCTTGCTTGCCGCCGCCTTTTTGGGGCCCTTGCGGGTTCTCGCATTGTTCTTCGTGTTCTGTCCGCGAACAGGAAGACCCTTTCTGTGTCTTACACCTCTGAAGCAGCCGATTTCCATCAGTCTCTTTATATCAAGAGCAAGCTGACGTCTGAGGTCGCCTTCAACGGTGTAATGGTTATCAATTATTTCTCTGAGCTTACTAACATCACCCTCTGTAAGATCTTTAACTCTTGTATCGGGATTTATTCCGGTTTCAGCCAATATCTTTTGGGAGCTTTTAAGACCGATACCGTAAATATAGGTAAGTCCGACTTCAACTCTCTTTTCTCTTGGTAAGTCAACACCTGCTATTCTTGCCATTGTGCTTTTACACCTCCATAAATTCTCTGTTCCTGCCGCCTTTTCCGGCGGTACTGCGCCGTTTTCGGGCGCCGTGTAATATAAACAACTCGCATAAGTACCGGCACTCGGCCGGCAGCCGCGCTTAAACAAGTCATAAACAAATCTTGTCGTCTGCCTTTGCAGACAAAAAACTTACAATCAGCCCTGCTTTTGCTTGTGCTTAGGATTTTCGCAAATTACCATTACTTTGCCTTTTCTTTTAATAACCTTGCACTTTTCACACATCGGCTTTACTGACGGACGTACTTTCATTTCAATTACCTCCTAATTTACTTTGAACGCCATGTTATTCTTCCTCTTGACAAATCGTAAGGACTCATTTCAAGAGTAACCTTATCGCCCGGAAGAATTTTAATGAAGTTCATTCTTAACTTGCCTGAAATATGTGCAAGCACCTGATGCCCATTTTCAAGCTCTACTTTAAACATTGCGTTGGGAAGAGTTTCAACAACCGTTCCCTCAAGTTCTAATACATCATCCTTAGCCACAGAAACTACCTCCTGCTATTTTTCAGAATATTCCGCTAATGCTTTGCGCACCTCACGGTTAGTTACTCCCCCTGCGGCAAGCTTTGCCGCAACAAACTCGGAAGTATAACCCGTTAATTGAAGGTGCTTGAGCTTTTTCTTTTTAGGCCGGTCAACCTTTCTCAGCTCACCGTTTGCGATATAAGCATATTCGCCCTCAGCTCTGAGGATTACGAACAAATCGCCTTTATCGCGCCCTGCCTTTGACCTGACAATAATACCTTCAAGCTTTTCCATACCGATCACCTCGTGAGGATTTCATAGCCGTCCTTAGTGATGAGTACGGTGTTTTCGTAGTGAGCCGATAGGCTGCCGTCAGACGTGACAACAGTCCAGTCATCGTCAAGCACACACACGTCATAATCACCTGCATTAACCATAGGCTCTATTGCGATTGTCATACCGGCAGCAAGCTTTACGCCTCTGCCCTTATGACCGAAATTCGGAACCTGTGGATCCTCATGCAGACACTGACCTATGCCGTGTCCTACCAAATCTCTTACAACCGAAAAGCCGTTATCCTCAACATAGCTTTGGATTGCATAAGAAACATCGCCTAATTTGGCACCATGCTTTAGATGCTTCACGCCTTCAAAAAAGCTTTGGCGTGTTACATCAATAAGCCTTTGCGCTTCTTCGGATATTTTGCCAACCGCAAATGTTCTTGCGGCGTCACCGTTATAGCCGTCTTTCATTGCGCCCATATCAATGCTTATTATATCACCCTCGCGCAAAATTGTATGCTTATTCGGTATTCCGTGCACTACCTCGTCGTTTACCGACGCGCATATGCTCGCCGGATAACCCTCATAGTGCAGGAAGTTCGGAATTGCACCCTCAGAAAGAATATATTTATGAGCTATTTCGTCAAGCTGCGCGGTTGAAACGCCGGGCTTAATATGCTTTTCTATAAGCTCCAGCGCCCCAGCCGTTATCCTGCAGGCCTCACGCATTTTTTCTATCTGATGTGCAGATTTAATTGTTATCATTACAATTACTCCTCAATTCCCAAAGCCGCCATTACACATTTAACCGTATCCTCAAGACGCTCCTGACCATGTGCTACAGTCAAAAGTCCCATGTCCTTATAGTAGCTCAGAATAGGCTCTGTTTCCTCATGGTAAACACGGAGTCTGTTCTGAATTGTTTCGGGAACATCGTCAGCTCTTTGTATAAGATCAGCGCCGCACTTATCGCAAACGCCGTCCTTTTGCGGTTTGTTTGAGATTACATTATACGGAACACCGCAGCCTGAGCATTCTCTTCTTGAAGAAAGTCGCTCTATTATAACATCATCGTCAACCTCTATGCATAAAACCTTATCAATTTTAATGCCTGTTTCCGTAAGAGCCTTTGCCTGAGCAACTGTTCTCGGAAAACCGTCGAGAATGAAGCCTTTCTGAACATCCGGCTTTGAAAGCCTTTCCTTTACCACGCCGACAATTACGTCATCGGGTACAAGCTTTCCGTCGTTGATATATCCGGCTGCGATTTTTCCTATTTCCGTTCCTTCCTTAATCGCTCCTCTGAGCATAAGTCCGGTAGAAATTGTTTGTATTCCAAGCTTATCTGCAAGTATTTCTCCCTGCGTGCCTTTACCGGCTCCGGGAGGGCCCATTAAAATTAAATTCATGGTCACACCTCACAAAAATTATTCAAGGAAGCCCTTGTAGTGTCTCATAACCATCTGAGACTCTATCTGCTGTACAGTTTCCAGTGCAACGCCTTCCATAATCAAAAGCGATGTACCGCCTATCTGAAGTGAAGGGATTTTAAATATCGCACCTGCGATAACCGGCATTATTGCAACAACGCCAAGGAAAAGTGCGCCTGCAAAATTAAGCCTGTTTGAAACCTTGAATATATAATCGCTTGTCGGCTTGCCCGGTCTGATAGCCGGAATAAAGCCGCCGTTCTTCTTAATGTTATTTGCTATCTCAATCGGATTATACTGGATTGAAGCATAGAAATAAGTGAAGAATATTATGAGCAGGAAGTAAAGAACAGAGTATACAATATCTGACCACCACGCACCGTAGCCTGCCGAAAGCATTGACAAAAGTGTGTAGCCTATTCCGCTCTGAGGAATATTTCCTCCTGTAAGAAGTCTTACGATTGTTGACGGGAAAGCCATAATACTCGAAGCGAAGATTATCGGCATAACGCCTCCGCTTACAACCTTAATAGGAATATTTGTTGACTGACCGCCGTACATTCTTCTTCCGACAACTCTCTTTGAGTACTGAACCGGAACACGTCTTTCAGCCATGTTGAAAAGAACAACAAAGGCTATAGCCGCAATAACGAATGCAATAATGCAAACAACTATAATAACATCCTTAACGCTTGCACCGTCGCCGAAGAACTGCTTCCATACAGCTCCTACAGCAGCAGGTATTCTCGAAACGATACCGGCAAAGATTATCATTGATACGCCGTTTCCGAGACCCTTTTCGGTGATTATTTCACCGAGCCATACGATAAATGCCGTGCCTGCCGTAAACGTCAGCACGATTACCGAAAAGCCAAGCGCGTTTGTCTGTGTGATTGTTGTCATGCTGTTTTGTACACCCATGTTATAGAGTGTTACATACAAGCCTGCACCCTGAACAAGTGCAAGTACAATTCCGAGATATCTCGTAATTTTGTTAATCTTCTTTCTGCCCTCAAGGCCTTCCTTTGCCATTCTCTCAAGCGAAGGAATTGCAACAGTAAGAAGCTGAACAATGATTGATGCGTTGATATACGGTGAAACACCGAGAGCCATAACCGTCGCGTTTGAGAACGCACCTCCGGTAAATACGTCGAACAGACTGAAAAGGTCCAGTCCGCCGCTGCCGAGAAACTGGCTCATAGCATCGGAGCTCAGATAAGGAACAGGTATATGTGCTCCAAATCTGAATACGATAAGCATTAACAAGGTGAATAAAATTCTGCGTCTTAAATCGGGAATTTTAAAAGCGTTTTTAAATGTATCTAACACTTTACATCACCTCTGCCTTCCCGCCTGCCTTTTCTATTTTCTCTTTAGCGCTGCCTGTATAGCCCGTAACCTTTACGTTGAGCTTCTTTGTAAGCTCACCTCTGCCAAGCAGTTTTACACCATCGAGTGTTTTTGAGATGATACCCTTTTCCTTAAGCAATGCTTCGGTTATTTCTGTACCGTCTTCAAAAACTTCAAGAGCATCGACATTTATAGTAACATATTTTTTAGCAAATATATTCTTAAATCCACGTTTCGGCAAACGTCTGTAAATAGGCATCTGACCACCCTCGAAGCCCGGTCTTACACCGCCGCCCGAACGAGCGTTCTGACCCTTATGACCTTTACCGGAAGTCTTACCCGTGCCTGAACCGATACCGCGTCCGACTCTTTTAACCTTGAACGCAGAACCCTCAGCCGGTTGAAGTTCGTCCAATCTCATTTCGTGCACCTCCTTATACCGATATTTAGTTTTCTTCTACTTCTACAAGATGTGAAACCTTGTTAATCATGCCTCTTATCTGAGGTGTATCTTCATGTTCAACAACGTGTCTTATCTTTCTTAACCCTAAAGCCTTAACGGTAGCAATCTGATCCTTTTTTCTGCCGATTGTGCTTCTAACGAGTTTAATTTTTAAATTAGCCATTTTAGCACCGTTCCTTTCCGTAAATATCTCGGTTAATTAACCGATTATTTCCTCAACGGATTTACCTCTGAGACGTGCAACCTCTTCTGCCTGCTTAAGCTCAGAAAGTCCCTGAATTGTTGCGCAAACAACATTCTTCTTGTTGTTTGAACGCAGGCACTTTGTTCTGATATCCTTAATACCCGCAAGCTCAAGAACAGCTCTTGCTGCGCCTCCTGCGATAACTCCGGTACCTGCTGCAGCCGGCTTGATAAGAACCTTGCCTGCTCCGTAAATACCTATTACCTCATGAGGAATTGTTGTTCCAACCAACGGAACAGAAATCATGTGTTTCTTTGCATCCTCAATACCCTTTCTAATTGCGTCGGGGATTTCAGCTGCCTTACCTGTGCCGCAGCCAACATGACCGTTGCCATCGCCTACAACAACGAGAGCACTGAAACGGAAAGTACGACCGCCCTTTACAACCTTTGCAACACGGTTTATTGCAACGACATTCTCCTGAATATCGAGTACCGATGCATCTATTCTTTCAGCCACTATCAATTACCTCCTCTTTTAGAATTCTAAGCCGCCCTCTCTTGCGCCTTCCGCAAGAGCAGCAACTCTGCCGTGATAAACATATCCGCCTCTGTCGAAAACAACAGCCTTAATTCCCTTAGCGGCTGCCTTTTCGGCAATCATAACTCCTACCTTCTTTGCAGCTTCAATATTTCCGCCGTAGCCTTCAAATTCTTTGTCAAGGCTTGAAGCAGCTGCGAGTGTAACACCCTTGGAGTCGTCAATAATCTGAGCGTAGATATTGTTCAAACTTCTGAATACATTAAGACGAGGTCTCTCCGCTGTTCCGGAGATGTTCTTTCTAACTCTTCTGTGGCGCTTTAATCTTTGCGCTTTACTGTTATACGGTTTTATCATTTATGAACACTCCTTTCAATTATTTCTTCTTAGCTCCGGTCTTACCTTCTTTACGTCTGATTACTTCATCAACGTATTTAATTCCCTTGCCCTTATACGGTTCAGGCATTCTGAACTCGCGGATTTTAGCAGCTGTTTCGCCGACAACTTCTTTGTTGGCGCCCTTAACCAAAATCTTGTTCGGCTGCGGAACTTCGATGGTAATACCCTCTGCCGGAGTATAATTTACCGGGTGTGAATAACCGAGAGTAAGGTTTAAAACCTTGCCCTGCATAGCAGCTCTATAACCAACACCGTTGATTTCAAGCTCCTTTACAAAACCGTCGGTTACACCGATAACCATGTTGTTTATAAGTGTTCTTGTAAGTCCGTGAAGCGACTTATGCATTTTATCCTCTGACGGACGCTCTACTGTTATAACGCCGCCCTCTGATTTAATAATCATATCATGATGAAGCTTACGTGAAAGAGTACCGTTCGGTCCCTTAACCGTAATTTCATTATCCTTACCAATCTTAACATCAACGCCCTGCGGAATTGTGATAGGTAATCTGCCTATTCTTGACATAGTCGGTTTCCTCCTTATTAACTTAAATTTTCTCTGCACTGTACTATGCCGGCAAGCTCAACTCACCGAATACAAAATACAGGTTTTCAGTTTTTTGTGCTTTTTACCAAACGTAAGCAAGCACTTCGCCGCCGATGTTAGCTTTTCTTGCAGCTTTATCAGTCATTATACCCTGAGATGTTGAAATAATAGCTATTCCAAGACCTTTCAAAACCTTAGGAAGCTCGTCAGCGCCGGCATGTATTCTAAGACCCGGCTTTGAAACTCTCTTAAGGCCTGTCAACGCTTTTTCATGGTTCTGACCATACTTAAGAGTGATACGGATAATACCCTGTTTGCCGTCCTCGATTACCTGATAGTTCTTTATATATCCTTCTTCATTAAGAATTTCAACGATAGCCTTTTTCATGTTGGAAGCAGGAACTTCAACTGTTTCGTGCTTTGCTGAATTGGCATTTCTAATTCTTGTAAGCAAATCTGCGATAGGATCTGTAATTTGCATTTATTTTACCTCCTTCCGAAATCATCGGGAAATCTTCATTTTCTCGTGCTGTAATAAGCCTTATCGGTTTACCAGCTTGCCTTTTTAACACCGGGAATTTGACCCTTATAAGCCAATTCTCTGAAGCAAATACGGCAGATACCGAACTTACGAAGATATGCATGAGGTCTTCCGCAAATCTTGCATCTTGTGTAAGCCTGTGTGCTGTACTTCGGTTTTCTCTGCTGCTTTATAACCATTGATCTCTTAGCCATAATTGTTCTCCTCCTTATCAGCTGCGAACAAACGGAGCGCCGAACATTGTTAAAAGCTCACGCGCTTCCTCATCAGTTTTAGCTGTTGTAACAAATACTATATCCATACCTCTGATTTTATCAATCTTGTCGTAGTCAATTTCCGGGAAGATCAATTGTTCCTTGATACCGAGCGAATAGTTTCCTCTGCCGTCAAAAGCATTCGGATTAATTCCTCTGAAGTCACGAACTCTCGGAAGAGCAAGGTTGAAGAGTCTGTCCATGAAC
This sequence comes from uncultured Clostridia bacterium, assembly GCA_934489015.1. Classification (GTDB taxonomy): domain Bacteria; phylum Bacillota; class Clostridia; order UBA1381; family UBA1381; genus RGIG9115. The sequence continues at coordinate 237,965 of CAKSSN010000001.1, read as the reverse complement.
TCGTACATTCTTTCCTGACGGAGAGTTACCTTACAGCCGATATTCATTCCTTCTCTGAGCTTGAAGTTAGCAACTGATTTCTTAGCCTTTGTAACTATCGGCTTCTGACCTGATATTGCAGCAATATCGTTGCAGGCAGCTTCAATAGCCTTAGGATTTTCTCTTGCTTCTCCAAGACCAACGTTAATAACTATCTTTTCAAGCTTCGGAATTTGCATAGCACTCTTATATCCGAACTTCTGCATCATTGCCGGAGCAATTTCTGCCGTATACTTATCCTTCATTCTACTCATTGTATGAATTTACCTCCTCTCGAAAATTTTATTGAATTTCTGCATTGCACTTTTTGCAGTATCTTACCTTTGAGCCGTCGTCAAGAACCTTTACGCCCGTTCTTGCCGCTTTGCCGCAGGTCGGGCATACACGCATTACGTTTGAAGCGTCGATAGGAGCTTCAAAATGAACTATGCCGCTTTCCTGACCCTGCATTCTTGCTTTCTGGTGCTTCTTGACCATTGCAATGCCTTCGACAACTACCTTGCCTTTTGAAGGAATGGCAATTGTAACCTTGCCTTCTTTTCCTTTATCCTTGCCGGCAATAACCTTAACGGTGTCGCCGCGCTTTATATGCATTTTTTTCATAGCCTGAATCCTCCCATTAAAGAACTTCCGGAGCCAATGACAAAATTTTCATGTACTCTTTATCTCTGAGCTCTCTTGCAACAGGCCCGAATATACGGGTACCTCTGGGGTTTTTGTCATCCCTTACGATTACTGCTGCGTTTTCATCAAATCTGATATATGAGCCGTCAGCACGCTTACTTTCCTTTACGGTTCTGACTACAACAGCTTTAACAACGTCACCTTTTTTAACAACACCACCGGGAGTTGCTTTTTTAACGCTGCAAATGATTTCGTCACCTACTGCCGCATATCTCTTTTTAGAACCGCCCATTACACGGATGCACATAAGCTCTTTGGCACCTGTGTTGTCAGCTACCTTCAGGCGTGTTTGTTGCTGTATCATTAAAACTTCCTCCTTTAGCCGATTACTGTGCCTTTTCGACTATTTCAACAAGTCTCCATCTCTTATCCTTTGAAAGAGGTCTTGTTTCCATAACCTTTACCTTATCACCTATAGCGCAGGTATTCTCCTCGTCGTGAGCCTTAAGCTTATAGGTACGCTTTACAACCTTTCCGTAAAGCGGGTGCTTTACGCTGTGTTCAATAGCAACAACGATTGTTTTGTCCATCTTGTTGCTGATTACCTTACCGATTTTAACCTTACGGCTGTTTCTTTCCACGTTAGCGTCCTCCTTTCATAGAACCAACATATTCTATAATGACGTAGATAATTCTCACAATTACATTGCTGAGTTTTCGTTTTCTCTCTCGTGAATAATCGTCAAGATACGAGCGATAGACTTTTTAGCTTCGCCGATCTTCTTCGGATTTTCAAGCTGATTTACAGCTTTCTGAAATCTAAGGTTGAACAGCTCTTTTTTAAGCTCAACAAGCTTTTCTTCAAGCTCAGGAGTAGATAATTCTCTTACTTCATTTATCTTCATTCTTATTCACCGTCCTCTGCATCTTTTTTAACAAACTTACACTTAATAGGAAGCTTGTGCATAGCAAGACGAAGTGCTTCTCTTGCAGTTTCTTCGCTTACGCCGCCGATTTCAAACATAACTCTGCCCGGCTTAACAACTGCTACCCAATATTCCGGAGAACCTTTACCTGAACCCATTCGTGTTTCAGCCGGTTTTCTTGTTATCGGCTTATCGGGGAATATTTTAATCCAAACCTTACCGCCACGCTTTGTGTAACGTGTCATAGCGATACGGGCAGCCTCAATCTGTCTTGAGGTAATCCATGCCGGCTCAAGAGCCTGCAGGCCAAACTCGCCGTTTGAAACCTTATTTCCTCTAAGAGCTTTGCCCTTCATTCTTCCGCGCATAACTCTTCTGTATTTAACTCTCTTAGGTAATAACATTATTGTCTGCCTCCCTTCGGCTTTCTGTCAGAACGCTGTCTTCTTTCACGTCTTTCGGGAGCTGCTTCAAAGCCTGATTTCTTGCTGTCTGCAAGAATTTCGCCCTTGTAGATCCAAACCTTTATACCGAGTATACCGTATGTTGTCTTAGCCTCAGCAAAACCGTAATCAATGTCTGCACGAAGTGTTTGAAGCGGAATAGTACCCTCGTGATACTGCTCTGTTCTTGCGATTTCAGCTCCGCCAACTCTTCCTGCAACAGCAGTTTTTATACCGCGGCAGCCAAGCTTCATGGCACGTCCCATAACCTGCTTCATAGCACGTCTGAACGAAATACGGCGTTCGAGCTGAGCTGCGATGTTTTCAGCAACGAGCTGTGCGTTAGTATCCGGCTGCTTAACCTCCATGATATTAACATTTACTCTCTTGCCCGTTTTCTTTTCGAGAGAAGCCTTAAGCTTATCAATTTCAGCGCCGCCCTTACCGATGATGATACCCGGCTTTGCAGCAAAAATTGTAATATAAATCTTATTCTGCTTTCTTTCGATAACTATTTTGGCTACGCCTGAATCGAAGCATACCTTTTTAACATAATTTCTTATTTCATAATCTTCAACCAACTGGTTTCCGAAGTCTTTTTTACCTGCGAACCACTTTGAGTCCCAATCCTTTATGATACCGACTCTGAGTCCGTGCGGATTAACCTTCTGTCCCATAATTAACCTCCTTTTCCGATTAGTCCTGCATTTCCTTCAAAACGAGTGTTACATGACTTGTTTTCTTCAAGATTTTGAAGGCTCTGCCTTGTGCTCTCGGTCTTATTCTCTTAAGAGTCGGACCCTGTGTTGCGTAACATTCGGCAACATATAATTTTTTCTTATCCAAGCTGTGATTGTTTTCAGCATTTGCGATAGCTGAAGCCAAAAGTTTTGTGAGGTACTCACTTGCAGCCTTCGGAGTATTATTCAGAATACCCATTGCAACATTAACTGGCTTATTTCTGATAAGATCAATCACGATTTTCATCTTTCTCGGTGATATACGAGCGTATCTCAATACTGCGCGTGCTTCCATTGCCGGAAACCTCCTTTCAATATATAGGAACTTTTATCTTATTTATAATTATTTAGATGACTTAGCACCTGCGTGACCCTTAAAGGTTCTTGTAGGAGCAAACTCGCCGAGTCTGTGACCTACCATGTCCTCGCTGACAAATACAGGCACGTGCTTTCTGCCGTCATGAACGGCAATTGTATGACCTACCATTTCAGGGAAGATTGTGGAAGCTCTTGACCAAGTCTTAACAACCTTCTTTTCGTTAGCAGCGTTCATAGCGTCAATTCTGCTCATAAGACGCTCTTCAACGAAAGGTCCCTTTTTAAGTGATCTGCCCATTTATATTCCTCCTCTCGAAAACAACAAAAGCTTATTATTTATCGTTTCTTCTCTTTACAATAAACTTATCAGTCTTATTCTTTTTCTTTCTTGTCTTATAGCCAAGTGCAGGCTTGCCCCAAGGCGTAACCGGTGCCGGACGTCCGATAGGCGACTTACCTTCACCACCGCCGTGCGGATGGTCGTTCGGGTTCATAACAACGCCTCGAACAGTCGGTCTCCAACCCATGTGACGCTTTCTTCCTGCTTTACCGATTGAAATGTTTTCATGCTGCTCGTTTCCGATAATACCGATTGTAGCTTTGCAATCAAGTCTTATCATACGAACTTCGCCGCTCGGAAGTCTAACCTGTGCATAATTTCCCTCTTTAGCCATAAGCTGAGCGCTTGCGCCGGCTGTACGAACAAGCTGTCCGCCCTTGCCCGGATAAAGCTCAATGTTATGAATAAGAGTACCAACCGGAATATCCTTGATAAACAAAGCGTTACCCGGCTTAATATCAGCGCCTGTGCCGCTTACAACGGTATCTCCGTCTTTAAGGCCCTGCGGAGCGATGATATATGCTTTTGTTCCGTCTTCATACTGAAGAAGAGCTATATTTGCAGTTCTGTTAGGATCGTATTCGATACCTATTACAGTTGCATTTACGCCGTCTTTATTTCTCTTGAAATCTATAATTCTGTATTTTTTTCTGTTGCCGCCGCCTCTGTGACGAACAGTTATTCTGCCGTAAGAGTTTCTGCCTGCATTCTTCTTTTTTGAAGCAAGCAATGAACGCTCAGGCTCGAACTTTGTGATTTCCGAAAAATCACTAACTGTCATAAATCTTCTGGCAGGCGAAGTAGGATTATACTTTTTTATAGCCATGATCCTTATTCACTCCTTATCTGTTAATCAAGGGATTCTTACATTTCGAGAAGCTCGATAACCTTAGAATCCTTAGCAAGTGTAACAATTGCCTTTTTGTAGCTCGGACGACGGCCGATGGTTCTACCCATTCTTTTCATCTTACCGAGAACGTGCATTGTGTTTACCTTAGCTACCTTTACGCCGAATACTTCTTCAACGGCTTTCTTTATCTCAATCTTATTTGCGCTCATGGGAACCTCAAAAGTATATCTTTTGATTTCATTTCCCTCGCGGTCAAATACCGGATTCATCGAACGCTCGGAGATAATAGGTCTTTTTACGATATCATATGAATTCATTATGACAATACCTCCTCCATTTTTTCAACTGCGTCCTTAGCAACAATAAACTTGTTGTATTTGAGAACCTCATATGTGTTAAGCTGAGAAACGTATGTCGGTTTAACATTCTTGATGTTTCTTGCTGACAAATAAACGTTTTTATCAAGCTCAGCAGTAACAATAAGAGCCTTGCCGTCAACATTAAGAGCCTTAAGCATTGCAGCTATTTTAGCTGTCTTAATTTCTTCTGCCTTAAGACCGTCAACAACGATTATTTCGTTATCTGCTGCCTTAGCCGAAAGAGCTGACTTAAGAGCAATTCTCTTCATCTTCTTATTTATCGCATAACGATAATCTCTGGGCTTAGGACCGAGAGCAACTCCGCCGCCTGTCCACTGCGGTGCACGGATTGAACCCTGTCTTGCACGGCCTGTGCCCTTTTGTCTCCACGGTTTAATTCCGCCGCCGCGTACTTCTGTACGAGTTTTTGTACTTTGCGTACCCTGTCTTTGATTTGCAAGGTAGTTTTTAACAACAGCATGGATAACCGGTGTGTTTATTTCAACGCCGAAAATCTTATCCGAAAGCTCGATTGTTCCTGTCTCCTTGCCTTCCATGTTATATAAAGCCACTGTAGGCATACTCATTTCCTCCTTTCCAAAAAACCTTGTTAAGCCTTAACGCTGTTTTTAACAGTAACAAGTCCGCCCTTATTTCCCGGAACAGCACCCTTTATAAGAATGATGTTCTCTTCAGCGTCAACCTTTACAATTTCAAGGTTCTGGACTGTAACTCTGTCAACACCCATATGTCCCGGAAGCTTCTTGCCCTTCATAACTCTTCCCGGGCTTGAGCAAGCACCCATTGAACCTGAGCCTCTGTGATAGCCTGAGCCGTGAGCCATAGGACCGCGATGCAAATTCCATCTCTTCATAGGACCTGCAAAGCCCTTACCTTTGCTTATGCCCGTAACGTCAACTTTCTCACCGGCTTCAAATATATCAGCCTTGATTTCGTCACCTACATTAAGTGATGAAATATCTTCAAGTCTAAATTCTCTGAGATATTTCTTTGCGGCAGTGTCTGCCTTTGCAAAATGACCCTTCATCGGCTTATTGAGATTTTTTTCTTTAACTTCGCCGAAGCCAACCTGAACTGCGTCATAGCCGTCTGTTTCGGTTGTCTTCTTCTGAACAACAGTACACGGACCGGCAAGCACAACAGTTACCGGAATAACTTTGCCGCTCTCGTCAAAGATCTGGGTCATACCGATTTTTGTACCTAAAATTGCCTTTTTCATTTCAATATCCTCCTATTACAGTTATTGGTTCACCCAAGTGAACATGACCTGCATCATAGCCCGTAGGCTACTGCACTTTTTTTGCCGGAGCGCTTATTTTTGAATTACATCAATTTCAACGCCTGCCGGAAGATCGATTTTAACCAGTGATTCCATTGTCTTTTCGCCCGGAACCAAGATGTCGATCAATCTCTTGTGAGTTCTTCTTTCGAACTGCTCTCTCGAATCCTTGTACTTATGCACAGCTCTGAGGATCGTTATGATTTCCTTATCTGTCGGAAGCGGAATAGGTCCCGAAACTTTAGCACCTGTTCTCTTTGCGATTTCAACAATCTTTTCTGCCGACTGATCCAAAACTGCATGGTCATAAGCCTTAAGCTTGATTCTGATTTTGCCTGCTGCCATACTTTTCCCTCCTTGATATTTTTTAGCATTGTGAACGCACGACAGCTCAAATGAAAATTGCACACACCGCCGGGTGTTTCGTGCCACCCTCAAATAAAAACCCAGTCTCAAAAGCTATGAGAATGGGCGTATTTAGTCATTTTCCGCCTCAAAGGAGCGCACAGGTGTCATAGATAGTCTGCAAAAAAAATCCCGCACCGCATTGAAGCGTGACTGCCGCCCGGTTTCGTGAATCGGACATTCTCCGCGGAAAAACCAGACTCTGTAGGTCTGCAACCTCCCGTTTCATCGATTGATTTGTATTGAATATTTCTCCAATACACATTTGTCACAACAATACCATTATACACGAAAAAAGCAACAATTGCAAGCTTTTTTTGAAAAAAACACTCACAAACTTATGCGCCTTTATCAATATTTTTTTAGTCATTTTGCAATACTCTTTCAAAACCATGTATAAAATACGCAAAAACATAAGTATTTTCAGGTAAAAACGCAGCAAAATCAATTAAAAAAATCCGCCCGCCGAAGCAAAATACGGCAGACGGATTTAATTCTTTTATAAATTTTATGCTAAAAATTCAGACCGCTTTATTTCATGCACTCAATAAGCCAGCAGCAGCAATCGTACATATGCGCAAGCCATGTTTTCCAAAGCGGTCTCGGCGGAAACGGAAGCTCAAGACTCATCAGCTCGTTATATCCCGTTTCACCGAGAGCCTTCATAACAGCCGGGAATTTCAGACTGCCGCATGACGGCGGCTGATGAAAATCACCCGTTTTACTGTTATTGTGCACATGAACCGCAATAAGCCTGTCGCCGACCTCCCCAAGCGCCTTAACCTGACTGAAGCTCATCAGGTGCGCATGGCCGAAGTCCCAGCAAATTCCGAAATGCTCCTTATCGCCGAGCGCGTCAACAAGATTTATAAGATCATGATAATCCGACGAAAAATAAATTGCGTGCGGTCCGTCCGGAAATACCGGGATATTTTCAATAGCAAGCCTGAAATCGTTTTTTACAAGCTCATCTCTGAGCCTGCCGAACTGCTCAATGTTATGCTTCATGGCAAAATCCTGATCATAAAGATGACCTGCCGCACTGCGCGGATGAATTACGCCGACATTTGCGCCGAGCATTTTTGACGCGACAATCGCGTTTCTTATTGCCTTTTCCTCGTTTTCATCAATTATTTCGCAGTCCACGCAAAGCTCGTAGCACGGCATATGCGTGTGCAGGCACAAAAGTCCTATTCTGTCAAGCTCCGCCTTAACGGCCGCCACTCTGTCCTGCCAGCCATCGTCGAGCAAATATTTTTCCTCGTGATAAAACCCTATATCAACCGCGTCAAAGCCTGCTTCCTTTATCATTTCAAGGCGCTCCGTTAAGCTTTTAAGCTCTTCAACGCCTATTACCATTGCTGTTTTCATAATCAATTATCTCCCCTCTCAAAGACAGCCGTAAATTATTTTTGCCGCTTCCGCTCTCGTGCAGGCGGCGTGCGGATCGAATATATTGTTTTCACGTCCGCTTACGGCTCCCTTTTCATAAAGCGCATAAACACTTTTCCTCGCATATTCGCAAATCTCGTCCGAATCGGCAAATTCGGCTTTGCCGTCTGCGTCAATTTTAAATGCGCGGCAAATCATAACGCACAAATCCTCACGCGTAACCGCTCCGCCAGGATTAAACGCGCCGCTGCCGTCGCCAAGAATAATACCTTCTCTTTTTGCCGCACCGACAGCACCTGCATACCATGCGTCCGCCGCAACGTCGGAGAATGAATTATCCTCTGCGCTTTTTTCGGATATGCCGAGCGCTCTTAAAAGCATTGCCGCCATCTCCGCTCTTGTCACCTTTTCCGACGGAGCAAATATGCCGCTTTCTCTGCCGCTTATTATGCCCCTGTCGCTCATAGCTTCAACCGCTTCTCTTGCCCAGTCATAGCCGTCAAGATCCGTAAAGCCCTTTTTCACCTCAGGCAAAACCGAAACGGCAGGCGCGGTTTTGGCTGCCGATGAGCTGCCAGATGAGCCGCGCGAGGAGCCTCCTCCGCCTCCGCCGCCGCTTCCCGACTGTGAGGCGCCTTTTTTAACCGTAACGGTAAAGCTCTTTTCAATGCCGCTTTTTGCTTTGGCGGTCAATGTAACCTCTGTATTTGCTTTAAGGCCGCTTCTGTATACGGACGCCTTTGTTTTAAACACCTCTATAACCGATTTGTTTGAAGATGTCCAGACAAATTCGGTTTTGTATTTTTCGCCGTATGCCTGAATATTAAAGCTGTCCGAGCTGCCGTCATACTCAATTTTCAGCAAATCAATATCAACTTTCTCCCTGTCGCTGTCGCTCATGGGCGAAATTATAATTTCAAATTCCCGCTCTGCCGAAAAATCATTGTATTTTGCCGTACACTTGAGTTTTACAGAAGTTTGCTCCGTAACGCTTTCCTTTAATATTTCCATACTGCCGCCGCTTATTTTAACAAGCTCGCTGTCGCTTTCCCAATAAAGCGTACTGCCGTATGCACCCGTCGTTTCAAGCTCCGCTTTTAGTCCGCCGTCATAGCTGACACTGACGTTTGCAATATCATATTCTGCGCGCTCCTTGTCCGTTATTTGCCTTACGCTAAGGCTGTACAGACGCGTGTATGTCGCACCGCCGTAGGAAAATACGCCCGTAAGCTCAATTGTGCCGCTGCACACTGCGCGTTTTATTTTAAGAGTGCCGTCCGATATTTCCGCACCGTCACCGCTTACGCTCCATGAAATTTCACTGCCGTAAAAGACGCTGCCGCTGCATTTGTCCGGAAGCGTCAGCTTGTCGGAGACGCCGTCATAGACTATATCCGTTTTCTGCGCGTCCCACATTGCCTTTTCTTCATCGGATATATTACCGTCGAGAATTGCCAGCTGTCCGCTTTCGCTCCTCTGCGCACCGGCAAGCCATACCTTATATGTATAAAGACCGCTTTCGGCAAAATTTCTTTTATCGGCTTTAAATTCGGCGTTTGCCTCTGCATCGCTGAGCGTCTGAGAGATATACACCGCCTTGCCGTCTGAATTTTCAACAAGTATTGAAGTATATTCAAACGCCCTGCCGACATTTCCGTAAAATAAGACAAAGTCCTCCTCCACGCTTGCGGAAAGCTCTGCATAAGCCGCTGCCGGAATAAGCATAAGTGCAATAATAAATCCTGTAATTCTTTTAAGCATCAGCACACCTCCTACCTATAAATTACTATCTGTCCGACCGAATTATACTGCGGCTGAAGCATTACCAGCTTATCACCCTCGCAAATCGCGGAAATGCTTGATTTTGTAACCGTGTTTTCCTTGCTGTCGTAAAGCGCAACATCCGTCAAATTATGAATTTCGCGGCTGCGCTCAACAGGGAAAAACGTGCTTCCCTCGCTGTCGCGGTAGAGCATTTCATGAGAGCCGTTATTTGTTCCGAGCCTGTCTCTGTAGGCAAAGAACGGCAGACACGTTTTAACAACCGCATACCAATAAACCGTGTTTACCTTTACCGCCGCGCTCTGCGCTTCGCCGTAGATAAACGTTCTCGGCGACATTGCAAGCGATTCGTTATAGGCAACAGTATGATTTGTATACTTTCCGTAGGGGAAGCTCTCGTCCTCTTTGTCCAAAAGTATTGTTCTGCTGCCGAAATAGTTTCCGCTTATCGACGGCATATCCTCATAGAACGTACGCGAAGTGTCGCCGTCAAAGAGCGTTACAAACGCGTTTATAAAGCCGTCACGGTCAAGCTGCAGCTTTACAAAATCGCCTTCCTTTAAATCCGTTATTTTTCTTCCGCTGTATATACCCTTTAAATCACCGTAATATTTCCCGGCGCGCGAATTTCCGTCACCGTAATATGAAAGCCCGGTAGGCGAAATCATATTTCCGTTTTCGTCAAAATATTTAAGCATACTGCCGTCGTCCGAAAGCGTATCGCTCACACACATATACGATTTATAGCCGCCGCGATAGTAAACGGGAATTGCAAGCCGCACCTGACCGTCACCGTCGAGCGCCCAGTAAGGCTTTCCCGAAACAACCGCGTTTTCGCTGAAATGCCCCTCACCGTTCGGGAGCGATGAATTATCCACCACCGTCATCGCACCTATTTCGTTTGCGTCCGACACATCGTAAAGCTTAAGCAGCGACGTTTTTCTTCCATCGCTTCCGTACGGAAGCTCGGAGGTTGAAATAACCTGATAGCCGCTCAGGTCCGCGTCATTGTCATTTGTTATATTTCCGTTTTCGTCAACCCTTGCGCTTATTCTGAAAATAACTGTTTTTGCGTCGGCTATATATCTTGTATCAATTGAAGCGTAAGCGCTGCTTGAAAGAGAGTGAATTTTCCCGGGCGTATTTTTAAGCTCATCGGATTTATCATCTCTCGAATTTCTGCCAAGACCGTATCCGTCATAATATTTTATAAAATCAAACGTTTTGTCATCGGCAATATACTGACCCACCTCATAGTTTGCCCAGTCAAGCCGAAGAGCTTGAGAAAGCGTATTTTCTTTTATCGGGCGCACATTTATAGGTACTCTGCCGCCCTGATCTGCGGAAAGCTTAACATAAACGGGCGTTTCGGACGGGTTTATAACATCAACGCTGTCAAAGAGGAAATCCGCCTCGCTGTAATCCGCTGTGCGCGTTCCCGATTTAAGCTCGCCGTCATCTTTATACTCCGTTGCCTTTACACATTCAAAGGCAAAGTTTGCTTTTGCGGCATAAAGCCTTGAAATTTTGCCCCAGTCGTCAACAAAGTATTTTACAACCTGTCTTTTTGTGTTGCCTGAGGCTCTGTCGTAAAGCGATGAAATTTTTCTTATATTCGACGGCTCCTTAGCTGTTATTTTTTCGTCGCCGTCATAAACCGTAAGCCTGTCGGCGCACTCATAAATTACAATACTGTTATCCGCTCCGAGCAGTCTTATGCGCAAAGCGGAATCGGTATCGTCATTGCTGTTAATTCCGAGCAGAAAGCCGTATGCCTCTCCCGAATCCGTTCCCGACATCCAGGCAATCTGATTTTCGGAATTTAAGTAAACCGTGTAGTTAAGACCTATAGAAAGCTTATCCTTGTTTCTCTGCCAGAAATCTACCGTTGTGTCATATACAAGTCCGTCAAGCTCAATTGTCGCATAGCCGTCCTCTGTTTTTATGCTTATGAGCCTGCCCTCGATTTTATTATTGTAGTCTTTGCTGCCTGGAACAGCCGCTATTGCGTAAATGCGTATTATTTTACCGTTTTCGGAAGCATAATATGTAATAATATCGTTTTCCGCAAGCTTGCTTATTTCGCAGTCCGCGCCGTTTCTCTTAAGCTCGATATAATCCGTCTTGTTTTCGTCAAGCTCAATGAAATCTCTTCCCGAATCCTTCAGATTAATTCTGTTTTCGGACGGCGCGGCGCTTTTTACCACATATGTTTCATATTCCTCGATATATACCGCGTCATAAATTCCGCTGCCGAAATTGTCGGCAAGGCGCACCGTTCCGTTTTTGTTTTTTGCGACCGAATTAATATGCTCTGCAATATCAGATGCGCCGCTGTAGCCGAGATTATAAAACTCCCTTGCCGTCAGCGAAAGCTTCAGTGTATGGCTTCTCGCGCCGCGCGTATAGCTCACGCGGATATAATCGGATAAATATTCAGCACCGTCTATTTCATCTGCCGAAAGCGTTATTTCCTTAAAGCGCCTGTCGCTGCGGCTGACGTAAAATACAGCCGCGTCCGCTTCCTCACCCTTGCACCACGCAAAAACATCTCCGCCGATATATTCACCTGCGCCGCACCTGTCATAATATACGCTCTTGTCTATCATAACCTCTCCGGCAGAAAGCGGAGTGTCGGCAAAAATTGACGTTTTGTCATTTGCGCTTACCAAACCGGACACCGTGAAAATATCAAAAGTCTGCGCAAGAGTTTTTCCCTCTGCTTCATATTTTAAGGCGTTTTCGCTTTGGAGCGCTCTGACATAGGGAACGTCCAGAAATTCATATAAAAGCCTGCCGAGCCGCTCTCCCGTTATATTCACGCCCGTGCCGACAGTGAAATCTATATCAAGCTGCGATGCAAGCTTTATATATCCGCCCGGATATGCTCCGAGCGCCATAGCCGTTTTTTCATAGCCCATTGCACAAAATACCGCCTTTAAAGCCTGCTCCTCCGTCACGGGATCATCGGGGCGGAAAACGCCGTCCGCCGCCGTAACCGCACCGCATTCACACGAAAGACGGATATATTCCAAAGAAGGACTGTCGGACGGAACATCCGAAATAACAGCTCCGCCGCCGCTGATTTTATTTCCCGGCGTATAAATATTCGCCGCCACAGCCGCCATTTTTTCTCTCGTAACATCTTCATCCCTGCCGATAACGCTGTTTTCATCAAAATTAATAATCTCCGCCGCCTCGATTATATCAAAATAATCGTTTTCATCAATAGCCGGCTTTGCCGCACAAACCGTCGGAAGAGTGCCGATAAATGCGGACAGCGCCAGACAAATTCCGATAAATTTTTTAAACCTCATAGCTTACCTTTCCTTTATTTCATTATTGCCTCTTTAAATGCGTCAAGATACGCAAACCTGTTTTTCGTGTTCGGAATAAGTCCCGGTCCTCCCTCCGACCATTCGCTTATATTATAGCAGGTCACAATTTTGGGAAGGTTATACTTATAAATATGCTCAACCGCCTTAGACATCATTTCCCCGAACAGCTCCGGAGTTTCTCCGCCTATGTTCCACTTGCTCGGATGAGGCCCTACGGTATAATGCCCGGTTGCGGTATTTAAAACTGTATACGGGTCTGTCGGCGGATTATAGTTTTCCACAAGCTCCCTGTAATTTTCGCCCGTTCCGTATGTGCCGGAATAGTCGCCGTCATAGAAAATAACGCCCTTTTCCTCAAGCTCCTCACGGTAGGCATACATTTTCTCGTCGGGATGACGGCATATAAATGCCGCTCCGTCATAGCCTGCCGCCTTGAACCTGTCGGCACACTGCGCCAAAAAGTCCGCACTGTTTTTAAAATCCTTATAGCTGTCAAACGCGCCCGGAAGAGCCTTTGTTTCATGAATATAAATAACCGGATAACGCTTTCCGTCCTTTTCTATGCAGTAGCAGTTGTCATATTTTAAATAAACGTTGTCTATCACGTTAAACCAATCGTCACGCACGGGCTTCATGGTTGTTTCGTCGGAAACTGTTGTTCCCGGAAGATACGCTGCGGAAAGAGTGAGAATATATTTCATTTTTTTGAAGTTCTCCACTTCGTTAAACAAAACATACATCCAGTGCTTGCTTGACTCCTCATTTTCCCATTCCGCCGCAAAGCCCGTGTTCGGAGTGGGCGTCGCATAAAGCATAACGCCCTTTGCTCCGTATTCTTTTAGCCAATAACATATCCAGTCAAGCACAATCGGATCATCACCCTTATAATACCCCAAAAGCGGATTGCGCTCCGGATTATATGCATATCTCGGATCGGGATTACCATCTCCGGCATTATGATAGCACCAAAGCCAGTAATACCATGTAGGTGAGCCGTACTGCGCCAGACGCGTGCTTTCAAGCCCGAAATCGTTATACCACATCGGCATAAAATCAACCTTTGTGTCATACTCCGCCTCCGACAGCGGCGGCGCAACGAGAGAGCCTACCTCCATAAAATCCTTTTGACCCTTGTTATAGCTTTCGAGGTGATTTTGCTTAAGACCGATAAGGTTTCCGAAATCATCAAAATTAACAATCGGTTCATCGGAAATAAGGTTTCTTATTTTAACGCCGTCCGGTGATTCAAATCTCACTCCGCCGGAAAAATTAAGAGTTTTCCCGGTAAAAATATACGTTCCGTTCGGATAATACACACGCTTTCCGCTGTTATGAGCACGGCGTATATCGGAGGTGCTGTTTTTAATGCCGTTCGGATCAGCGCCGAAATCGGTTACGCATACCTCCTCAACATCACTTACCGCGTCATTGTTGAGCTTTCTTTCAATCGGCTCTTTTTTTGCCGATTTTATTATAACCGTGCCGCTCTCCTCGTCAAAGCTGACCTCCGCGCCGAGCATTTCGCTTATAAAGCGCACCGGAACAAAGGTTCTGTCATTTTTGATAACAGACCTTGTGTCAAAGCTCTTTTCCTCACCGTTTAAAATGCACTTGTTTGTGCCGATTTTTATTATCACGGTATCGGACTGCATTTTAACCGTAGCGGTATTTTCCCCGTCCGCACAGTATTCCACTTCAGCGCCGAGCGCACTACCGACAAAATATATCGGAACCATTGTCCTGTTATCCGAATTAATAAACGCATCTGTTTCTGTTTTTTCTCCGTTTACTTCTATTTTCACATTGCTGTCCGCATAGGAATGTGCGAAAAGCGAAAGAAAGCAGATAACGGCAATAATATATTTTTTCACTCTCTCACCTCTTAAAAATTTCTCACGGCTTTATTTCGGAAATACCGTATTGTTGCAGTACGGTCTGATATTTTCAATTCCGTCCCAAAGATAAACCGATATGCTGTACTTTGATTTATCAGCGTTTCCGAGCGTAAACACCTGCGCCGGTAAATCGGTTTCGGGATTTAACACAACCGGAACAAATCTCGAATCCGTCAAAACGCCGTCATACATAAGCGTGTATATCGCAACGCCGGAGCTTACCGCGCCGGTATTATTTATAACACGTGTATTTACGCTTACGCCTTCTGCGCCGTCAAGGCTGCTTATTTCCTCTCCGTTGCTTGTGTATGTGTTTTCAAGCTGATATTTTGTTCCGCTGTAAACCTCAATTTCGGCAAATCCAGTTCTGTAATAGCCCTTGCCGCCCGTATAATACGCCGAGTTTTTCGTAACATAAACTCTTATGTATCTTGCGTTTCCGCTGATTAAAAAGCTCTGTGCGGAAGCGGGAATTGAATTTTCATCAAAGTAGTCCTCCGACTGCGTATAAACGCTTGCATAATTCTCGCCGTCATTTGAAATCTGAATTTCAAACCGAAGCGGAAATACCGAGCCGCTTTCCTTTACAATAGGATAAAGCTTTACTTCGGCAAGCTCACATACCTCTCCCAAATCATATGCAAACCAGCAGGGGTACTGTTCGGGCTTTGCCCAGCTTGCGTCGCCGTTATCAACGCTTGTTCCTTTTGATGTGTCACCGTCATAAAGCGCCGATGCGTCTATCACGCCGCTTCTGTCCGACCACGCGGAAGCAGACGTCGGAGTTACCTTTGTAAGACGCGCTTTCGGATTTGCCAAAACCTCTATTTCCTTAAATCCTGTTGCAAAAAAGCCCTTTGCTCCAGATGTCTGATATGAATATGTTCCGCTTTTTGTTACATATATTCTTACATATCTTCCCGACGCGGTGAAAGAAAGCGTCTGCATTTCGGAAGGTCCCGTCGGCTCCTTTACCTTTGAGGTATCCTTCCAGTCGGAAAGCTCATAATCGGTATAATAGTCGCTCTCGGCTTTATACGCCACCATATATGTTTCAAAATCCGCGCTGTCGGAAACCTGAATTTCAAACTGCTTCGGGAACATACTTCCCGCCGCCTTTAAAACAGGATATAAATTTATTCCCACAATGTCGCGGCTCTCGCCGAGATCAAGCGTTATTTTATGCTGATATTTTGTTTCGTTTGACCAGCCCGAATCACCTGTTGTAACGGCATCCGCCGTATCAAGGCTTCCGTCAATAAGGTTTGGCGCGTTCGCGGGGCTGTTATCCTTTGTATTATCCTTAACCGCCTTTTGTATCTGCACCTTTTCAACCGACGCTCCGCAAAATACTTCAAATTCCGCAAAGGCAGTTGCATAATAATGCTTTCCGCTGCCGTCCTCGTTTGAATAATAGTCGCCGTTTTCGGTAGCATAAACTCTTATATATCTGCCTTCGGCATTTCCCGAAAAGCTCTGCACCTCTGTCGGCGCTTCCGCCGCATAATAATCGCTGCCTGTGTTATCATAAAAAACCTGAGGAGCGGAAAAGTCCGCGCTGTCCGACACCTCTATTTTAAATCTTTTAGGAAATTTTGTTCCGTAGTCAAGATCGAGTGCCGGAGTAAGCTCAACTTTTGTTATGCTGTAGCTTGCGGCAAGATCGAGCGCAACCCACTGCTTATATTTTGATGCATTTGACCAGCCCGAATCACCGCTGAAGCAGCCGTATGTCGTTGTTGTATCACCGTCCGTGAGTGCATACGGATTTCCGGCAAGATCCTCCTTATCATAGCCGCTGCTTCCGTGAAACGCTTCGGCGCCTCCCGAAACCGAAACCTCAAGCTGACCGTCTGCGGCATAAGCAAGAGAGGACAGCGCGAGCATAGCTCCCAAGCCGAGAGAAATTATTTTCTTAAACATATTATTAACCTTCCTTTCCGTTATTTAATCGCATTTAAATATTCTTTATACGCTTTCTGATATGCTTCAAGCAGCGTTTCAACACCGTACTGCTTGAGATCGGCAAGATACTTATCAAAATTTTCAAGCGGCTCTTCGCCCGTTATAAATTTTGACTCCATTTTCTGAACATAAGCTTCAATTTCCGTCTTTGTTACGGAAAGCGAATTTTGCTGCTCCTTATCAAAGTAGAAGCCGGGCATTGAATAAAGCTTCGAATCCTTGCTGTATTCTTTCATTGCCGCACCGAGCTTATAGAGATTAAGCTCCTTTACGCCCTTTTTCTTTGAGAAAAATTCGGGCTGCAAGCTGAAATTACAGTTTCCGGAAGCCGGCGCCCAGACCTGATTGTAATATGTCCAGGTGTTTCGTTTGTCATCCTTAGGATAAACCTGCGTCCATTCGCCGTTTTCGTCAACCGTATATCCGCCGTCGGCGTGTGCCTTAAACTCTCCGAGCTTAGGACCGATGTTTGCAACAATTCCGCCCTCTTCCGAATACCACATATCCGCCCAGCGCATTGCTGCCTCAGGATATTTGCAGTCCGCCGAAATTGCAAAGCAGCCCGTTGAGCCGTAAGCGTCCTCTTTGCTTCCTGCTTTATCCCACACGCGAGTGCTGTTAAACTCGCTTGTGAGCGGAATAACATTTGTATATTTCTTTTCGTCCTCCGGGCTCATTCCGCCGCTTGCGGCAGGCGAGCTCCAGCAGCCTATTCCGACCTTAACCTGACTTGACTTTGCCTTATATTCAGCTTCGGACTGCGTAAAATATTCGCTGTCTATAAGACCCTCCTTATAAAGATAATTCATCTCCTTAAGATATTCCTTGAAAAGCGGATCATACGGAGGGTAAATTACCTTTTCGCCGTCAACCGAGAAGCCTGTATCCAAAAATCCGTACGCTCTCAAAACAAGGTACCTGAAATCGCCCTCGTAATTCATGAACACACCTGAGGCTGCATATGTATCTTTCTGACCGTTTCCGTCGGGGTCATTATCGCGAAAAGCTATCATAACCTTGTTAAGCTCATCGATCGTTTCGGGCTTTTTAAGTCCGAGCTTGTCAAGCCACTCCTGATTTATCCATATACGGCGCACGCTGTCGATTGAATACGAAATTTTCGGAAGTGCGTATATGTTTCCGTCGGGCGTTGTTATATTCGCCTTAACCTTCGGAAAATCGTCAAGCGCTTTTTTGAGATTTGGCGCATATTTGTCTATATACTCCGCCATATCAACGAGCATTCCGTTAGGACCGTACTGCATTTCGTCAACCTTTGAAAGACCTCCGCCGCCGCTGAAAATCAAATCCGGAAGCTCCTTTGCAGCAAATAAAAGCTGCTTTTTCTGATCCCATGACGCCTTGTCAACATACTCAAAATCAATGTCAATGCCCGATTTTTCCTTTGCCCACTGCGCCCAGTACGTTTCGTTCCAGTCGCCGTGAAGCGGATCCTTTTTAGCCATTGCCGTAAGCTTAAGCGGCTTTGAAACAATAGGATACCCCGTTTCACTAAAACCGCAGTCGTCTGCGACATTGTTTTTCTTCTCGCCGCAGCCTGACACGGCCGAAATCGCGGCAAGCGCACAGATAAGCGCCAAACACCTTTTTTTCTTGTTCATTTTCTCTAATCCCTCTTTCTTTTTTACGGATATTCCGCTTTATTTTTTATCCCTTTATCGCTCCGACCATTATTCCCTTTACGAAATATTTCTGCAAGAGCGGATAAATCATCATAAACGGCAGCGATGCCACAATAACAAGCGCATATTTCAAAAGCTCCGCCTTGTCTGCCTGCCGCTGCGCCTGTATTAATTCCTCATTGCTCATCATATTATTAATGCTTGTCTGCTGACTCTGAACGAGAATTTCATTCAAAAACAGCTGAAGCGGATATTTTTCCCTGCTGCTCATATAAATAAGCGCGCTGAAATAATTGTTCCAGTGGCCGAGCGCAAAATACATAACCAAAACCGCAAGAATAGGACCCGAAAGCGGAAAAACAATTTTCAGAAATACGCCGAAATCGCTGCACCCGTCAATCTTTGCCGACTCCTGTATTTCATACGGTATACTCGTTTGTATATACGTTCTGCATATAATCGTGTTATAAACCGAAAGCGCACCCGGAAGAATAAGCGCCCACATGGTGTCGTAAAGTCCCATTGACTTAATCTGCAAAAATGCCGGAACCATGCCGCCGGAAAAATACATTGTTATCATAAAAAATATTGTTATAATCCATTTCCCTCCGAAATCGCGGCGCGCAAGCGGATATGCGGTAAGCATGGTAAGAACAATGTTAATCGCCGTTCCGACCAAAGTATAAATCAAAGAGTTTTTATACCCTATCCATATGTCGCTCTGTGCAAGCAGGCTCTTGTATGCGTCAAAATTCAGACCCTTAGGCCATAAAAACACCTTTCCCATTGCAACAAGCTTCGGATCGCTCATTGAAGCGCAGACAATAAAAATCAGCACAAAGAGCATTGAAGCCATAATAAGAAACGAAAGTATGTTTACAGTCCAGTCAAAAACCAAATCCTTTTTTCCGTTTACCATAACGATACCTCTCCCACCTTTTTAGAAATTCTGTTAAAGCTCGCAAGCAGCACAAGGTTTATTACATTAAGGAAAAGACCTATTGCAGTACCGTAGCTGAAGCTTCCGCCCTCAAATGCAATTTTATATGTATAAGTCGAAATAACCTCAGAAATATCAAGGTTAAGCGGCAGCTGCATAAGATAAATTTTCTCAAAGCCAACATTTAAAAGGCTTCCCATGCTCATAAGCAGCATAATTATAATAGTCGGCATTATTGTCGGAAGATTTATATACCATATGCGCTTTAGTCTGCCGGCGCCGTCAATTATTGCCGCCTCATGCATCTGCGTGTCAACTCCGCTGAGCGCAGCGATATATATAATCGAATTCCATCCGGCGTTTTGCCATATTCCCGAGCCTATATATATTGTACGGAACCATTTTTCCTTTGCCATAAACGGTATGCGGTCAAGCCCTATAAACGCGAGCATATTATTGATTATACCCTTGCTTTCGTTTGTGAAGAGGAATATAATTCCGACCATAACAACGGTGGAAATAAAATGCGGTATGCATATAACCGTCTGCACTGTTTTCTTGTAATGCTTTGATGTTATCTCATTTAAAATTATCGCAATTATAACAGGTACCGGGAAGCTCCACAAAAGCGAATAAAGATTAATCGCAAACGTGTTCCATATAAGCCGCAGGCAATACGGCGACTGCAAAAATTTATTTATGTGCGCCATTCCCACCCACGGGCTTCCCCAAATTCCCGCTCTTGCGTTAAATTCCTTAAACGCAATCTGAACGCCGTACATCGGTATATATTTAAATACAAACACAAGCACTACAGCAGGAAGTATCATAAGATAAAGCTGATTATTTTTTCTGAGCTCCTTTAATATCCTGTTTTCATTCTTTTTGATGCCGGCAGGCCTTGCGGCCGCTTTTGTTGTTTTCATAAATTCAAGCTCCTTTTTATTGTGATAATGATATATTTGCCGCAGCGGGCTTCGGACTGTCAAGCGACGATAAAAGCATAAGCTTTATATCATCTGCGCCCGAAAGCTCATTTTCGGAAAAATCAAACAGATATTCCGACTGTACGCCGCCTTGAAGCACAGCTTTTTGAGTTTTGAGGTTTTTGAGCCTGCCGCCGCTGTAAACCGCCGCCGCAAGATATGCGCTTTGCGACAAATCCGAATTAACCGTACAGCGTGCCGTAACGCTGCAGCCGCTCAAATTCTTCGCCGAGCTCACAAGCCCTCCGTCCGCTCTTTCAAGAGCCATATTCAAATAGCTTTTCCCATCCGCAATAACAACCGCGTTTTTTACCGCCTGCAAATAACCAAAGCCGCTGCCGACATTCGGAATAAGTCCGGGTCCGCCCTCTGCCCATTCGGAAACATTATAGCAGGTTATAATTTTTTCCTGACCGTTTTCATAGAGCTTCTTTATCGTATTGTCGAGAAGCCTGTTAAACAGCACCGGAGTGTGACCTGCCGTTTTCCACGCTGCCGGGTGAGGATCATGGGTATACCTCGACGTAAACACGTTCGGGATAACGTCCTTATCGGATGAAAATGTAAAGCTATCTACAAGCTCCCCATACGTCGCGGTTTCGTTTTTCGTATCAATGCCCTTCGGCGAATATTCGACGTCAAAGCGCAAAACCTTATCGCTGCCTTCAAGAGCCGCTTTTATGCAATCATCCTTAGTCATATTGTTTCTTACGAAAATTGCCGCTCCGTCATAGCCGAGCGAAATAAACCTGTCGGCTATATCATTGTAAAGCTTCACCGTTTCGCTGACATCACTTCCGTAATAGCCGTCAAACGTACCGACTACGGCGTTTTCTTCATGAATGTAAATTGCCGCATAACGCTTACCGTCCCTCTTTACGCAGTATGGATGATTGTATTTTGCATAAATTCCGTCTATCGTTTCGCCCCACACGCTGCGGACTGTCGTCTGAAGCTTTAATCTGTCCTCAGATGAAATATCCGTTGACGGATAAGCGGCATTAAAGGTAAGAACATAAGGAAAGCTTTTAAAGTTCGGCGTGTTTTCAAAAAGCTCATAGAGCCAGTGATGAACGTTTGCTTCGTTTTCCCAGCCGTCATTTATAGCCGCGTCCCTGTTTGCCGAGTAAAGAATAGCTCCTGCCGCTGCATAAGACCTCAGCCAATAACACTGCCAGTCAAGTACAACAGGATCATCTCCGCGATAAAAGCCGAGAAGGCTTTGGCGCTCCGGATCATAAGCTACGGATTTATCATCACTTACGCGTGAGTGGAAATTCCAGCTCCAGTCATACCAAGTCTTTCCGCCGCCGGCAGCCGCGCGCTTGCTTTCAAGCCCGAAATCATTATACCAAAACGGGAGAAAATCAACTCTTGTTTTATATTCGCCCTCAAAAAGCGGCGGACTTACAAGAGTGCCGCTCGTTATTTTCTTTCCCGCCGAGTAGCTCTCTTCAAGATGATTTTGCATAAGACCTATCAAATTGCCATTTTCGTCAAAATTAATTATCGGCACGGGCGAAATTTTATTTCTTATAACAGCCCCGCGCGAAAGCTCTATTCCTCCCGACAAATCAAGCGTTTCGCCGCCGAACAAATATGTTCCGTCGGGATAATAAACGCGCTTGCCGAGAGAGTGAAGAGCATTCATAACAACCGTGCTGTCAAGCTCTCCGGTATTATCCGCTCCGAGCTCTGCGGCATTTATAACATCCGAATTTTCAACGTCGGCAAGTATCATTTTTCTGGCCTTTCCTCCCGATGAAACATAAACGCTTGTTTTTTGGTTTTTCGGAATATTCTCTTTTTTTATCGAAAAATCAAAGCTGCCGGAGCCGTCGGCGGTTGTCTGCCCGATATAGCTTGCCTTAAACAGCGGCAGCTTTTCCGACGTGTTATATTCCGCCGTATTAAGCTCCGACGGAAACAGCATCACTGTTACACTATCGCCTGACTCCGCGCTTCCGCACACGCGCACTCCGTCCGCACCCGAAAAAGCGCAAACCGCGCCAAGCTCCTCCGCCCGCACACCAAACGAGGCGAACGCAGACATAACAGCAGTCAATACAAAAATAATTTTTATCTTTTTCATAAGCACCCCTTCTAAAATGAAAAGCCGCAGGCATTAGTCATGTAAAAAGCCTGCCTTGCTTTTACACGACTGCCGCTGCGGCTGCCGTCTGATATAATTTTATCAGCATATATTCAAAATGTAAATATGGGAAATTTGTATGCAAATTTCCCATATCCAAAATTCACTGTTTTGCTTTAATTTCGGCCGTTTCGGCGTATCTTTTGCGATACGTGCCCGGCGTGCAGCCGACTGTGTTTTTAAACTTTTTGTTAAAGCTTGCAACATCAAGATACCCTATTTTTTCCGTAATTTCATTAATGGTAAAATCCGTTTCCTCCAAAAGCCGCTTCGCCTTTTCAAGCCTCAGTCCCGAAACATACTCGCTGAACGTATAACCCAGATTTGATTTTATAATGCGGCTTACATAATATATTGATTTATCCACCTTATCGGCAATGCTTTTAAGGCTCAGATTTGCGTCGGAATAATTTTCACGGATATATTCCATAATTAAAAGATAATTTTTATTCTCAGTTTCATTCATAGCTGTCGTCTGACGGCTGAGCTTGTCTGTACGGCGGCTCGACTGCATACCTGCGCGGATATATGCCTCGCTTATATCCGACACATCGGCGCATATGCCGCCCGAATAGGTACAGACCTCAATTCCGAAATTATTTTTCAGCTCCTCCCTTATATGTGAAATGATAAGCTCCTGTATTTCGTGAGCGTTTTCCATTGATGCAAATTTAAGCAGAATTACTATATTATTATCGCTCACCGGCTCTATCGCATATCCCAGGTTGTTTTTTTCAAGATAATCCGACACAGCCTCGTATACAACCTCATCAAATTCGTTTTTATCCTGCGGCGAAAGCACGCAGACTCCGAAAGCCTCACCGGAAAAGTTAAATCCGATATTGCGGCAGATGTTTCCAAGCTGCTCCCGATCGGAATACTTTCCACTGAGAAGAGCAAGAAGAAGCTGCCTTTTAATAAACGGCTCCTGAAAATTGAGTAGCATACTCATTCTTTTGTTTTCGTTTACGGCTTCGCTTATCAGCTTTTCAAAATCATATAAATTCTCCGCACTTTTTTCGTGCCCTGCCTCTATCAGCGGATTGCAGATTTTCTTTATCATTTTATAATTTATTGCCGAAAATTTAAACGCCATAAAAAGACCTATCGCACCGAACGCAAGAATAAATAAAATTATAACCGTCTGAAAGCCCATATATTGAGTCATTATGCTGTTTCCCTCGTAGCACAGGATATATTTAAATCCCGTGTTTGCGGCGGTTTTAACTACAACAAGCCGTCCGCGCCGATTGTAAAAGCCGTCAACAAGCGAAAGCTCGCTGTCACTTATTTTTCCGTCGGAGGCGGTATTTATCCATATGTCATTATTTTTTAAAATTAAAATCTGACCGTTTTGCGCGTCATAAAGATTTTTCATGCGCGATTTGACATTAAGGTCGGGTACTATGCAGATAATTCTCATCTGCGCATCGGGATTGTTAAGAGGGCAGACGCGGTAAATTGCCGCAAGGCGCCTGCCCGCTTCGTCCGAATCGCTGCCCGTGACATAATATGCCGCAGACTCGTCCGACTCTATGGCGCTGTAAAAATCCTCCCAGCCGCTGACCGAGCTGCTGTATCCGTGCATATATTCGTGTGACGTTACTCCGGCAGATGATAAAAACGGATATTCACTGCCGTAATAAACAATTATTTCGCTCAATATCGGCGATTCGACAACGCGGTTTTTCAAATGCTCTATACTCTCCGACATCTGTGCTCCGCTTTGAAACGGGTTTCTCGAAATTTCCGGGCTGTTTGCTATGTAATACGCGGTTTCCTCAAGCGCCGAAAAATAATCCTCTGTGTTATCTATTAAATTGTCAAAGCTGTTTTCCGCCGTGCTTCTCAAACTTTTCATGTATTTCGGCGATATGTAAAGGCACTGCAAAAGTACAAGAGCCGCCAGCACCGCCAGAATAAATACCGTATAAAGCTTAAAATAATGAAGCATAATTCCGGAATTTTGTTTTGATATACGATTTATTTTCATAATAGCTGTTCCTTATAACGTAAATGCTTTACTTATATTATAATACCATTATTCCGCCGTAATGTCAATTGGCTTATTTTGCACGCAAAATTTACACAAAGGAAATAAAAGCTCTCTTTCGCCCGAAAACAAGAAACATCAGTCTTTATCGGTAGTTTGCATGGCTTATTTTCTTTTTTTAAATTTTTTCGTAAGAATTGCAAAGTAAAGCACCCATGAAAAATTAACCGTAAACCTACTTCGCGAATTAACTTTTAAAAATTTTTTCGGATTTTCAGAATTTTTTTCAAAAAAGGGGTTGACAAATTAAAATTTATGTGCTATAATAATCAAGTCAGCTTCGGAGAGATGTCTGAGCGGTTGAAAGAGCCGGTCTTGAAAACCGGTGACGTGTAAGCGTCCGTGGGTTCGAATCCCACTCTCTCCTCCATAAACGCGCCATAGTCTGTAACGGCTGTGGTGTTTTTCTTTTGTAATTTTTGCTGACGGATAAAAAAGCAATGGCAAAGCGCCGATTTACGCTTTGCCATTGTTTAGCTCGGATTTAATTTTCAAAAATACTGTCAATAATAGTATTATTTCTTTTTATAAGATGTAATTTCGGTAATGCCAATCGCAAAAATCACATTTTTCCGGCTGTTTTGCTCCCCTTTCTCACAGAAATCCTTGAAGCAGTACATTTAATTAGCATATTATATATTTTAATAACAAATAATTGATTATTGCCGCACCGATTTTTTTATTTTCTCCGCAAGCGCTCTTCCCATATCTAAAAGAGCATTTTCATCCGCTGCTTTCATATAATAATATTCCGCTTCCTCTTCATAGCCGCACGCAAGGCGCAGATTTGACCTGCCCTCACCGACACGGAAATTATAGCGGCTCTTTATATCATCAAGGCGCAGCCCGTATTTTTCATCCGTTCCGACAAGTCCGCTTTCATTATAAAAGTCGAGTATACTGTCGCCGCTCCTGCTTGGGAAAAGTTCGTGCGGCGCTGTAGAATCGAAAACGCAGAATTTAAGCTCCGGCAAAAGCACCATGTCAAGACTGTTTCTGTCAAAGCTGCAATAGTAAATTTCCGCGTCATAGCCCCGCTCCTGCGCCGCTTTTGCAAGACGCTTTAAAAATGTGGATTTTCCCGTTCCGGGTCTTCCCTTTATAAAATATCTTCTCTCCAGCCCCTCCGTCAGATTATCAATATAATTAACAGACCCATCCGGCGTTGAAGCGCCGAAAAATCTTTCATACTGCGCCTTTTTTCCATTTTGGCTTTCCTTTTGTATAAGCCTTTCTATCGTACTCTCCGCAAAGGAATTAAGCCTTTCAAAATCCATATTTGATATATAAATGCTTTCCCATTCATCATGAATTTTTTTAGCCTTTTCATATTCGCCGTATAAATTATTTAATGCATTATCACGCTTTTTTAAAAGCTCCGCCGCATATTCCTCATCTGCCTTATCCATATTAAGTACATCATCGGTATTAAATTCCACGTTTTCGTAAAGAAAACCGTTATCAACCACCGCAAGAGCGGCGCCGCGCGACAAAACAGCGTCATAAAACCCGATATTAAACGGAGATACCGCCGCTTCACACTCAAATCCATTCCCCTCAAGCTCCGCCGCTGCCGCTTCAAGAAGCCTGCTTTTAGCCTTTTTCGATTTGCCGCCGACAGCTATTATTTTCATATCCTTTAAATTATCTCCGAAAAAGCTGACGCACCCCGACGACGTATTTGCCCTCAAAAAATATTTTCTCATCATATAAATCCTCCCTTTTGTCTTGTTACAGATATTATATGCATAAATTTTCGATTTTTTCACATAAGTTAAAAAAGAGGCTGTTTAAAAAGTCAATTGACGTTTTAAACAGCCCTTACTCGTTTTCAAGGGGATTTTTAACCTCCCCTTTTAATTATTTGTAGAGGTCAGCCTTTCCTATATCATTGAACAGGTTCATCTTAAATTCAACAACCTCTCTCATTGCCTTAATGCAGGGCGGATAAATTGCGTTAGGCTCAATCCAGCCCGGATTTTCTGCAAGCACCTCACGGCACTTTTTATAGAAAGCAAACTTAATATCGCTTGAAATATTAATTTTTGAAATACCGATTTTGACCGACTCTGCAATTTCCTTATCCGGATTGCTTGACCCGCCGTGAAGTACGAGCGGAACATCTACCGTATCGCGGATTGTTTTAAGAAGGTCGAGCTTAAGCTCCGGCTTCTTGTCCTTCGGATAAATTCCGTGAGCCGTTCCGATTGCAACGGCAAGAGAATCAATTCCCGTTCTCTTTATAAAGTCGTCTGCCTGATGCGGATCGGTGTAGATAATATCATCAGCGCCGCCCTCGTATGATTCGCCCGTTGTTCCGATTGTACCGAGCTCTGCTTCAACAGATACATTTGACGGATGAGCAACCTCAACAACCTTTTTAGTAATTGCAATGTTGTCCTCATATGACATATGAGAAGCGTCAATCATAACAGATGTGAAGCCGCAGCGGATAGCGCGGAGAATTTCTTCAAATTTGCCGCCGTGATCAAGGTGAATTACCATCGGAACAGGTGATTTGTAAGCCTCTTCAATGCAGGTTTTAATAAAGCTGTCACCGAGAAATTCAAGCTCTGTCGGATGAATTGCAAGGATAACCGGTGCATTCTTTTCGTTCGCACTCTCAACAACACCCTTTAAAATCGCTTCGCTGCCGATATTGAAGGCAGGTACAGCAAAACCGTTTTTGTCAGCAACTTCAAGCATTTCTTTCATATTAATTAACATAATAACACATCTCCTATTTTTTATTTGAAATTTTTATTTTTACCCTTTGAACCCGAAAGTCCAATATAATATTTAACTAAATTTTTGCTCATTTTTTCAGCCTTGTGAATTAAATCGAAATAATTTATTTCGGGGTCTTCCTTCAAAAGCTCCGCAACAGCGTCGCGGTTTGCGTTCATGAAATCGCACCCGACATTGATTTTATTAATTCCGCCTTTGACTGAATTTAAAATGTTTTCCTCTCCCGATCCGGAGCCGCCGTGAAGCACAAGCGGAGCACCGGTAAGACGCTTAATTTCCCTAAGTCTTTCAATATCGAATTTCGGCACCATGCCGTCGGGATAATTTCCGTGCGATGTTCCGATTGATACCGCAAGCGCGTCAATACCTGTTTTTTCATAAAACTCCTTAGCCTGCTCAGGATCGGTATACATCTCGTTTTGAGTAAATTTTCCGCCCTCGCTTGCGCCTAAGCAGCCTATTTCGCCCTCTATGCTCGCTCCTTTGCTGTGAGCATAGTCGGCAACAGCCTTTGTGCGCCTTATGTTTTCCTCCAGATCAAAGCGCGACATATCCGCCATGACCGAAGAAAAGCCGTCGTCAATTGCCTTTAAAAGATATTTTTCCTCGCTGCCGTGATCATAATTCAGCGCAACGCTTACGCTTGCTCTCTCCGCCAGAGTTTTAACAACCGGAGCTATAAGCTCGCTGTCACAATGCGTCAGGAGGTGATCCTGAAATATATTTATTATAATCGGAGCGTTTTCCTCTTCGGCGGCGCTTATTACAGCGCGCGCCGTTTCAATGTTAAAGCAGTTTATAGCCATTACCGCATAATTATTTTCGTTTGCGTCGGCAAGCATTTTTTTCATAGAAGTATACATTTGACTAACCCCTTCCGCAAGAATAATTATTTTTTATCAGCTGATTTTGATTGATGACAAATCCGCTTCCTCTTCCTCTTCGTCAAGAATGACGCTGTCCTCCTCTTTAGCGTCCTTCTTAAGAACAACAAGGAGAAGCGCCGTTATAACCGTACCAACCGTAAGTGCAGCCATGAAGCCCCAAGGATTAATCATTGCCGGTACTATGAACATACCGCCCGACGGAACCATTGAGCCGACATTGAGCATCATTATCATTGCACCACCTACAGCAGCTCCGATCGAGCATGAAGCTATAACTCTTATCGGGTCAACCGCCGCAATCGGAATAACGCCCTCTGTAATCATGCATATACCCATCGGGAACGCAATTTTAATATTATCCGTTTCGCTCTTTGTATATCTCTTTCTTCTTATGAGCCATGAAAGAGTCACACCGAACGGAGGAATCATTGACGCGCATATCTTAACGGCTTCAGGTCCGTATACGCCGTCCATCAAAAGTCCGTCTGCGAAAAGCGAAGCAACCTTGTTTACCGGTCCGCCAAAGTCAAACGCTGCCATAGCGCCCATTATCGCACCGAATACACCTCTTGAGCCCGTCTGCATTCCAGTAAGGAACTTTTCAAGAGCTTCCGAAGCCCACGCTATCGGTCCGCCGACAACAAAGAACATTATAAGTCCTATAACAACCGACGAAATAAGCGGAATAATCATCATCGGCATAAGTCCCTGTGCCCATTTCGGAACCTTGAGATGCTTTTTAAGCAGCTCTACAAAGTAACCAGCGAGATAGCCGCCGAGCATACCGCCGAGAAAGCCTGCGCCCATGTTCTGAGCGATCATACCCATCAATAAGCCCGGTGCAATACCCGGTCGGTCGGCAATCGAATACGCTATTGCCGCACCCATAACTCCTGGAAGAAGTCCCATGCCGTAAACGCCGAGCGTAACGGCTGCCTGCCATATATTATAACCTTCCTTAAAATCGGAAATTGTACTCGGATTACCTCCGAAAATGTTACCTATTGCAATTAAAAGACCAGATGCAACCACAAGCGGCAACATAAATGAAATTCCGGTAAGCGCGTGCTTTTTTAATTGTAGCTTCTTAAACATTTTTATTTCCTCCCTTATTTCCCGATTTATTTTTTCAATTCCTCTTCAATTTTGTTTATAAGCGCCTTAGGCGATTTTATTGCAATATGGGTCGGAACCTCAACAATTCTCTTACCCTTAAAGCGATCTCTTCCGCCTACTTTTATGTCTGCCGCTATTATAACAACATCGGCCGCGCTTATATCAGCCGCCGTAAGCTCGTCTTCCGTACCGATAGTCCCCTGCGTTTCGATATGGATTTCATGACCGAGCTCCTTTGCAGCTCCCACAAGCTTTTCCTTTGCGATATACGTGTGAGCTATACCCGACGTACACGCCGCAATTCCTACGATTTTCATAAATTCTCTCTCCTCTCAAAAATTATTCCTCTGAAAAAATTTTAACTACCTCTTCCGCGTCCGGCGCATTTAAAAGCCTTTTGCACGTTTCCTCAGAAGCAAGCTTTCTTGCCATTTGAGAAAGCAGTCTTACGTGTGTGCTGCCCTTGTCGTTTTCGTTTACCGCAAGAAGCACGATAAATTTAACAGGTTCATCGTCAACGCTTTCCCATTCAACAGCTCCGTCAAGTCTTGCGACAATTACGGCAGTTTCATTAACATTGGCTGATTTTCCGTGCGGTATTGCAATCCCGTTTCCGATCCCCGTTGCGCAAACGTTTTCGCGTGCTATAACGTCGTCCATAAACGCCTTTTTGTCAGTAAGCACTCCGCCGTCATAAAGCCTGTCAACCATTTTTGAAATTGCCTCGTCCCTTGTTTTTGCCGAAAGTCCGAGAACAATCCGATCCTTTGTTAATACCTCCGCCACATTCATTTTAGTTTTCCTCCTTTCTTAAAATTTTTCTCACTTCATTTTCATTTTCTGCCGAAAGAGCTTTTTTGGCTGTTTCTTTGGCAGCGTTTATATCAATTGTGCTTATTTTATACTTAATTCTGCTGACCATCGGAATCGGAACGCTGAGCTTTTTAAGCCCCATTCCGAGAAGCACTTCAGTAAAGTCCGTGTTTGCCGCCAGATCTCCGCATACGCTGACCTCAATTTTGTTTTCCGCACCGGATTTTATAACGTGATTTAAAAGTCTTATCACAGCCGGATGATACGGATTATAAACGTTTTCAACATCAGCGTTTCCTCTGTCCGCCGCCGTCACATACTGCACAAGGTCGTTTGTGCCTATGCTGAAAAAGTCGCAGTGATGTGCAAACACATCTGCCATAACGGCGCTCGCCGGTGTTTCAATCATTATTCCGAGAAGCACGCTTTCGCAGCACTCTTTTCCCTCGTCCTTAAGCTCTTTAATAATTTTTTTGATCAGCTCTCTCGTTTTGTCAATCTCTTCTGTCAGACAGACCATAGGAAGCATTATTTTAACCTCTCCGCCGGCACCTGCATCTATAATCGCTCTGAGCTGCTCCGAGAAAATATCCGTATTATTCAGGCAAAGCCTTATTCCTCTCATTCCGAGAAACGGATTTTCTTCCTTCTTCATTCCGAGATATTCGAGCTGCTTATCGCCGCCGACATCTATTGTCCTTATCGTCACCGTATCGGGATAAACATTTTTCATAACGCTTTCATAAGCTTTTTTCTGCTCCTCTTCGGTCGGCTTTTTATCGCTTGAGGAATAAAGAAATTCGGTCCTGAAAAGCCCGACTCCGTCAAAACGCTCCCCGTCTGCGTCCTTTAAGTCCGACGGCTTTCCGATATTTACCGCAACCTTTATTCTCTCTCCGTCCGCACTGTATGCATCGGAGCTTTTTATTTGCTTAAGCCTTGCTTCAAGCTCTCTTTCGCTATTTAAAAGCTCTTCGTATTTTTCTCTGTCGCCGCCTTTGGCGTCCGCCGCAAGCACTCCGCTGTAGCCGTCGAGATAAGCTTCAAGTCCGTCCGCAGCCTTTATTCCCTCAGCTCCGACAACGGCCGGTATGCCGATTGATTTTGCAAGTATTACGGTATGCGACGTTGCTCCGCCCTTTTCCGTAATAAATCCGGCAAGCCTCTTGCGGTCAAAAAGCATTGTATCCACAGGCGTAAGCTCATGCGCGGCAATTATATACTTGTCCTCACCGTCCGGAAATGAAAAGTCGCTTTCTGTTCCCAAAACAGCGTCTGTAAGAATTTTTCCGATATATCTTATATCGTCAGCCCTCTGCTTCATATACTCGTTTCCCTTTGAAGCGAGAATTGTCGCCATAGACTCCGAAATATCGGATATTGCTGCGGCAGGCTCTTTTCCGCCGTCAATTTCAGCTTTTATAGGCTCTGTTAGCATCGGATCTTCAAGTAGCATTTTGTACGCCGAAAAAATTTTCGCCTTGTCCTCTCCGAATTCCGCATTAGCCTTTTCCATCAGCTTGTCAAGCCTTGATGACGCTTTTTCAACTGCTTCATCTATGCTGCATAGCTTTCCGCCGCCGTTTTTCTTTTCATAATATATAACCCTGCCCGAAACAATTCCGGGCGCTCCGGCAATTCCTTTATAAACCTTCATATTTATAATCATTCCTTTCGCGCTGTACGGCACAAAACTTAAGTCTGAAAGAAAATCGTTCAGAGTGCTGCTTTGCAGCGAACGGTGCTGTACGATGGTACCACCCTGAGCAAAAAGTTGTGCTATGGGCGATTTTATTCAGACTATATCACTCCGAATCTAAGGTATCCGTTAAAGCCTTAATCGCTTCAGCCTCGTCTTCTCCGTCCGCTCTGATTTCGATTGTATCGCCCTGCACCGCACCGACGCAAAGCACCATTAAAATACTTTTTGCTTCATATTCCTGTCCGTCCTTGATAACCGCAATACTGCTTTTAAATCTGTTCGCGGTTTTGCAAAAATCCGATGCCGGTCTTGCGTGAAGACCCTCTTCATTTTTAATTGTGTAGCTTACCTGTACCATGCTAACGCCTCCTACCATAATTCAAAGATTTTTATTATTTCGTTTTTGTCGCTCTGCTCCCTCAGGCGCATACATTGCTCATCGTCCTCCATAAATGTAACAACCGATTTGTAAAATGCGATTATTTCATTTTTCATGCTCTCGCTTTCATCGAGGTCAAATGCAAGGAGAAAAACAATGTCCGTTTTCTCTTCGTCATTCCACTTAATCGGCTCATCAAGGCTTGCAAATGCAATTGCCGAACGATTTACAAAGCTGCTCAGTCCGTGAGGAACGGCAAAGCCCTTTCCGATTTCCGTTGATGTGCTGCTTTCGCGCTCAAATACACTTTTTTCAAACTCATCGGTTACATATCCCAGATTTTCAAGCTGACCGCAAAGCATTTCCAGAAGCTCCTTTTTCGACTTCACATGACATTTCGGAAAAATAAGCTCTCTGCTGAACAAGCTCTTTTTCGGCAGAATATTTTTTATACCGCCGCGCCGCCCGAAACGGATTTTTTTAATTTTCTCCTCCAGCCTCCTTATGTCGCTGTCATCGAGAAGATGTCCCACAACAACAGCCCTTTCTCCGAGTCTGTAGCTGTCAAGCGGCATAGTCGAGATAATCATGTCACAGGGCTCGTTTTTTATCCTGCGCATATCTCTCATCGAAAATACGCCGTCTATGTGAAGCTCCGGAATTTCTCTTGAGATTTTTTCTCTTAAAATCCGAGAAATTCCAACGCCGTAGTCGCATACTATGCACGCTGTAATTCCGGCAAGATGTCTTTCCGCCGCGCCGCCTATGTGAAGCGCCAGCGCTCCGACCTCGTTTTCGTTAAGCTCAAGAGAAAGCTCCTTTTCAAAAACGTTTCCCAAAAGCCATGCAACTGCCATCATATTCGGATATTTTGTTTTAATGCGGCTAAGCAAAGGATTTTTATATGCAATCGAATATTTCAGTCTTGCCGTTGTAGCCTTAAGCTGCAAAAACATTTGTCTTACAAAAAATTTGTCGTCCCTTAAATCAACGCCGGCTATATCGCTTATCAGATTTACGGTTTTTACAGACAATCGGCAAAGTCCGATATTCATTACCTCAATTTTGTGTCTTGCCTCATCGGAATAAAACTCGTGTATCTCCGATACGGCAACCGCAAATTCAATAAATGAAATTTCCGCGTCCGAAAGCTTTATTTTCATGTCGCTTTCTATTTTTTCCGCAAGTGATTTTGCAAGAGCAGCGTCGGAGCTGCCATCCGATTTGCACGCTTTAGCGCATGGCATAACAACCTCGAAGCCCTTTTTAGACCTTGTTATACTCAGCGAAATCAGAAGCAGAAGCCTAACGCATGACAGGTAGTCAAATCTGAATCCGTTTTCGTTTTCCGTTTCGGTGATTGCCTTTGCAACAGGCGCTGCGTCAAACCCGTCAAGCGCTGCGCATACGGCTGTGTAATCCCTGTCGGATATAAGCGTATATTCCGTACTTCTTTCATTTATAAGCGTTGAGTACAAATCAGTGTATTGTGTGCAGAAGCCTACAAGTGCCACTCTGTAATTAAACTCGCTGTATTGTATTGATATTCCTTTTCCGCGCCGTCTTTGAAAGCCTATATGATAACCGGAAAACCAGCTCTCAGTATGCTCCAGGATTTTCTCAAGCTCCGTTCTGCCAAGATAATATTTTTCAGCCATTTTCTGCGCCGTAAGGCTTCCGTCCCTCAAAAGCGACCGTATTATAAAGAAGCTTATATCCCGGTCATCCCTGCCGTCCTCCTTTATATTCTTTAGCGCTTCCTCTGTGGATAAAAGTCTTATGCCGCTGTGCGGCTTTGTTTCTATTTCTCCGGCACGTGCCTTTGAAAGCTCCTCCTTCAGCACCGAAATATCGTTTCTTACGGTTCCGACCGAAACGCCAAGCGCCTCCGCCAGCTCACCGTAAGTCATAAAGCTGCGGTTTTTATACAGAATTCTCAGAATGTCAGTTTGTCTTTCATTCATTTTCAGCGACTCCCTTCACTTCGCTCTCCTCTGTACAATTGCATTATACATCAGATTACGTCATTTGTATTTTTGTTTTTTTGACACATTACGTTATTTTTCTGCAAAACGTGATAAACACTATGTTTCTGACACCAAATTTTTTTTGAAATTTTTTTTTTTGATTTATAATATATTAATATTCGCATTTTTGTAAAAAACTTTAATTATGCCGCGCACCAAGATCATCTTGCCGATACCAAAATTCTGCTTTTGCAGATGCTTTATTTATTATACCACAAACCACTGCATTTTGACAATATATTTTCGCTTTTTTCTGCACGAAAAAAATTTTTTCAAAATAAAAAGTCTGCCGCAAATTAAGCTAAAATTGCAGCAGGCTATTTAATACCCTTATAAAAGCTTTAAAACGGCAGCGCACACAACAGCGGCTATAATTGCGCTGAGCATAAGCTTCAAAAAAGAAAATTTCTTCTTTTTTCTTCGCGCGCCGCTTGATTTTGAGTAAATTTTTATGTCATCCTCCTCATTTGCGTGCCTTTTCAGATATTCGTTTACAATTTTTTCAGCGTCGCTTACCGCTTTGCTCTCGTTACCTGCCGACAAATCATTTAGCACTATAATCGCCTGATGGATATATGGAGATGAAACATTGTCAAGTATAACTACCTTTCTCGTTGAGTTTTTCATAAAACCACTCCTTGCTCAAAGCATTTTCAAAAATATTATCCCCCGCATTTTACAAATTTATACAACAATTTAAAATCCATTTGCATATTATATTATAAGCAGCCGCACTATTGGGGTCTGCCGCCGCAAAAAATGCGGCTGATTTTATATTGACAGCGGTATTATCGAAAAAGCATAAAAAAAGAGGTGAAACACATGGCGTATATTCTTGCGGTAACCGGTGCAATTACGACGGCTTCGCGGCTTTCAAAGGCTGTAGAAAAGAAAGGCTGCATAAGCTCACGTGTAATACACACGCCGCAAACTCTCAGCAGCGGAGGCTGCTCATATGCAGTCAAGTTGCCGGACAGCTGTATGTCAGCCCTTCTTACAACATCGTCCGAAACGGGAATAAAAATAAGAGGTCTATACCGTGAGCGCCTTGAAAACGGGGAGAGTGTTTATGATGATATATCTTGACAACGCCGCCACAAGTGCTAAAAAGCCGCTAAAGGTTACGCTTAAAATGTGGCGCGAAACTCTTTTTTCAAGCGTAAACGCCGGCAGAGGCGCACACAGACAAAGTATAAAAGCCATTGAAGGAATAAATAAAACATCCGAAACGCTTGCCGGGCTGCTCGGCATAAGCGATCCGATGCGAATAGCATATATGCCGAACGCAACATATGCGATAAATATGGGAATGCTCGGCGCTTTAAAGAGCGGCGACCATGTTATTGTAACCGCAATGGATCACAACAGCGTTTTACGTCCCGCTGCAAAATGGGGAAATGTCACCATTGTGCCGGCCGACGAAAACGGCTTTGTTGAGCCTGCCGATATTGAAAATGCCATAAAGCCGGAAACCGCACTTGTTGTATGCTCTCACGTATCAAACGTATGCGGCACAATTCAGGATATAGATAAAATTGCCGAGATATGCAAAAAATACGGAATATTATTTATGCTTGACGCTGCGCAAAGCGCCGGAATAATTGAAATAAACGCCGAAAAAACGGGAATAGATATGATAGCCTTTTCCGGACACAAGGGTCTTTTGGGTCCTCTCGGCACGGGCGGACTTTATGTTTCGGAAAACGTTGAAATTGAGCCGATTATAACGGGCGGAACGGGCAGTATGTCGGAAAGCGTTATGCAGCCTCATTTTATGCCGGATATGCTGCAAAGCGGCACAATGAACACTCCGGCAATAATGGCGCTCGGCACCGCCGCAAAAATCGCAAAGGACAATATCGGCTATACTCTCGGTGCGGAAAGCTGCCTTGCCAAAAGCTTTACGGAGGATTTGATGTGCATAAAAAATGCGGTAGTATACGCTCCGTATGCAAATAACAAAAACGGCACGGTTTCGTTTAATATACACGGCTGCGACCCGGCGGAAATAGAAGAATATCTCGACAGAGAAAAAAATATAATCGTCCGCGCCGGTTACCACTGCGCGCCGCTCGCGCACCGTGCGCTCGGAAGCGAAAAAACAGGCTCCGTCCGCGTATCGTTCGGATTTTTCAGCACGCTAAACGACAAAAATGCCGCCATTGACGCCATTTATGAATATATAAAAAGCCACTGCACATAAAATGTGCATTTTAAACGCACAAAAAGAAAGGCCGC
Source organism: uncultured Clostridia bacterium (assembly GCA_934489015.1). Taxonomy (GTDB): domain Bacteria; phylum Bacillota; class Clostridia; order UBA1381; family UBA1381; genus RGIG9115. Next base: position 201,565 of record CAKSSN010000001.1, on the reverse strand, counting down.
CGCCGCATTAAAAATGCGGCAGCGGTTAAAAGAAGGATAAATTTAACGTCTTTAATGCCTAATATATTTTATTAAGCTCTTTTTTCTGAAATGCGCTTTTCAATTTCTTCTTTATTTTCGGCATATGAATTTTTCATAGCCGAAGCCTCTTTAGGCTCGTCGGGGCAGCAGCGCTCATATTCAACATTTAAAATTGTTTCAACCGTATGCAAGCCTTTTGCGTCAAGCTTTGACATCATCTCGTTAATGTCATAAAATCTATCGTTATAAAAAGTAAGCTTATTTTTATTAACGATAGGGTTAATTCCGAGAGTTGCCATAATCTTGCTTACGGTTTCATATGATGTAAGCCCTACGCCTTTACTGAGCGAATTGGCAAGTGTGCTGTAAGGAATATCGCTTATAGCGGAAAAATTTCTTACGCTTTTGTACTGTCTTTTAATCTCGCTCTTAATCAAATTTGTTAATACGTCCATGATTCTCATCCTCCAAGTTACAGTTTAATTTTATTATACTACATTTAGACACATTTGTCAACACATTTTTTCAAACATATGTAATTTATACGAATTTTCCTTATAATTCGCGCAAAAACATTACAAATATGTAACAACCGAAAAAAAGATGAAAAACATCTTGACAAACGCGCCGAAATGTTATAAAATATTAATGTATGCTGATATTCTTAAAAATAATTTCTGTATTTTTAATATGAAAGTATCTGCTAAAGCAGCAGATATGTGTAGTTAATAATCATACTTAAAAGGAGCATTCTTAATATTTTGAGAACGCTCATATAAACTACATAGCAGATATAAAACCTGCAATTGCTATGCTTGGCGGCGCAGCAGCGCTGCTTGTATAAGCGTTCATTTTAAGAATGCACCCTAAAATTTTTTTATGGGGGTGCTTAAAATAGAAAAGTTAGAAATTATATTAACCTGTGTTCTTGTATTTTTTGCACTGCTGAACGTTGTTTCCTTTTTTCTCGGCGTAGCATACAGAAAAAAGGTTGCAGAAGCCGAATACGGCTCGGCAGAGAAAAAAGCACAGAGCATAATTGAGGAAGCGACAAAGGCTGCTGATGCAAAAAAGCGTGAGCTCATGCTTGAGGCAAAGGAAGAAAATCAAAAGTTAAGAGCGGACTTTGACAAGGAAATCAAAGAAAGACGTTCGGAAATAGGACGTCAGGAGCGCAAAATTAACCAAAAGGAAGAAAACCTTGAACGAAAGAATGAGTCGCTTGAAAAAAAAGAAAACACGCTCAATCAGAAGCTTAAGGATTTGGAACAGAAAAATCACGAAATCGCAGAAATTAAGAAAGAGCAAACAATTCAGCTTGAAAAAATTTCAAGTCTGACGCGTGACGAGGCGCGCGATATTCTCATGAAGGAGATTGAAAACGAAACCCGTCACGACGCGGCAAAAATGGTTAAGGAAATTGAACTGGAGGCTAAGGAAAACGCCGAACGTAATGCCAAAAAAATTGTCGCATTGTCTATTCAGAAGGTTGCTGCCGACCACGTTGCGGAAACAACGGTATCGGTTGTTAATCTGCCGAATGACGAAATGAAAGGAAGAATTATAGGCCGTGAAGGCAGAAACATCCGCACTCTTGAAACGCTTACGGGCGTTGAGCTTATCATAGACGATACTCCGGAGGCGGTTATTGTTTCAAGCTTCGACCCGATAAGACGTGAAATTGCAAAAATTGCACTCGATAAGCTTATTGCAGACGGAAGAATTCATCCGACAAGGATTGAAGAAAGCGTTGAAAAGGCTAAGAAAGAGGTTGAAGCTACAATTAAGCAGGAGGGAGAAAATGCCGCATTTGAAACAGGCGTTCACGGACTCCATCCTGAGCTTATCAAGCTTCTCGGAAAGCTGAGATTTCGTACAAGCTACGGTCAGAATGTGCTTCGCCATTCAATTGAGGTATCTCACCTTGCAGGCGTTATGGCAGGCGAGCTCGGACTTGATATTAAGCTTGCAAAAAGAGCCGGTCTGCTGCATGACATAGGTAAAGCCGTTGACCATGAAATTGAAGGCTCTCACGTTACAATCGGTGCGGATATTGCTAAGAAGTACCGCGAAAACAAAGAGGTTATTCATGCAATTATGGCGCATCACGGTGATGTTGAGCCGGAAACTCTTGTTGCTTGTATTGTGCAGGCTGCCGATGCTATCTCGGCTGCACGTCCCGGTGCGAGAAGTGAAAATCTTGAAACCTATATTCAAAGACTTCAGAAGCTTGAAGACATTGCAAACGAATTTGACGGAGTTGAAAAGTCATTTGCAATTCAGGCAGGCCGAGAAATCAGAATTATGGTTAAACCTGAGGTTGTCAACGATTCGTCAATGGTACTCGTTGCCCGCAATATCGTAAAGAAAATCGAAAGCGAGCTTGAATATCCGGGACAAATTAAGGTAAGTCTGATTCGAGAGACAAGAACTGTTGATTATGCTAAATAATCAGCTATCCTTGCCTGACGGGTTAGAATAATTATAAAGCGTATTGCAGAAAGCGGCTTTTTGCCGGCTTCTACCTTTTTGCAGACGCTTTATTTTTTTGCTGTCAATTAAGCTTTTCGGGCGCGGGAGAATTGAACTCATACAAAAGCAAAGTAAAAAAATTCCGACGCATTTTTTTGCGCCGGAATTTTTAAAATAATGCCTTTATTGATAACTGCCACAGAGCAATCTGTAAACACACCTGAGAGACGGTTTAAACAGCTCCTTTCCCTTCCAGATGAAACAGCTTCAAAATCAACAATCAGGCGTTGATTTAATTTCCTCATCCGACTCCGGAAGTATAAAAAGCTCGATTATATCGGCTGTTTCCTTTAGCTTGTTATTTGTTTCAAGCTTTACATTCATTTGAGCCTCTTCCGACGGCACAAGCTTATACTTATTCGGGTTGCTCTGCGCAAGTCCGAGAAGAACAGCCACATCAGCCTTTGCAAATTTTATATTAAGCCATCTGCTGCGCTCTGTAAGCTCCGAAATACCGGCAAGCCTTGCGCGTGCCTTTATATAGCCTATTTCAATTACGTTTTTAGCCGGCGTCGGGAGATTTCCGTAGCGGTCTATAAGCTCATCGGTAATTTCCATTTTATCTTCAAGCGTATCAATGGAAGAAATCTTTTTGTAAATATCTATTCTCTGCGACGATTCGCTTATATAGCGCTCCGGCAGATAAGCGTCAATATTAATATCAATTGATGTCTGAAGGTCCTCTTCCTGCACCGTTTCGCCGCGTACCTCATCAATGCTCCTTTTAAGGATTTTGCAGTATAAATCATAACCGACAGAATCCATATGCCCGTGCTGCTGCGCGCCGAGAATATCGCCCGCGCCGCGAATTTCAAGGTCCTTAAGCGCAATTTTAAAGCCCGACCCGAACTCCGTAAACTCCTTTATAGCCTGCAAACGCTTTGACGCAACCTCCGAAAGCGATTTATCCCGAACATAAGTAAGATATGCATACGCCTTCTTGTTTGATCTTCCCACGCGGCCTCTTAGCTGATAAAGCTGGGAAAGGCCCATTTTATCGGCATTTTCTATTATAATCGTATTTGCATTCGGAATATCGAGACCGGTTTCTATAATCGTTGTGCATACAAGAATATCAGTATAGCCCATAACCATGTCATTCATTATATCCTCAAGCTCCGATTCGCTCATCTGCCCGTGTCCGACGCGAACAGTCTTATTCGGAAACGCTTCCTGAATCCACTGCGCCGTTTTATATATGCCCTGCACACGATTATACATATAAAACACCTGTCCTCCGCGACTCAGCTCGCGGCGCATTGCATCAATTAAGACAGTCCTGTTTTGTTCAAGTACATACGTCTGAACAGGATACCTGTTTTGCGGCGGCTGCGTAAGCACCGACATATCGCGCACCGAGATCATTGACATATGAAGCGTTCGCGGTATAGGAGTTGCGGTCATGGACAAAACATCAATATTCTTTTTTATTTCCTTAAGCTGTTCCTTGTGACTTACTCCGAATCGTTGCTCCTCGTCTATAATAAGAAATCCGAGATCCTTAAAAACAACATCCTTTTGAAGAATACGGTGCGTTCCGATTAAAATATCTATCTCGCCGGATTTGAGCGCCTTTAAAATCTTAGTTTGCTGAGTTTTTGTGCGAAACCTTGAAAGCATTTCAACCTTTATCGGGAAATTCCGCATACGCTCAACAAACGTATTGTAATGCTGCATTGCAAGGATTGTTGTCGGGCAAAGATATGCAACCTGCTTGCTGTCGGTAACGGCCTTAAACGCCGCCCTGAGCGCAACTTCTGTCTTGCCGTAGCCCACATCTCCGCAGAGAAGTCTGTCCATAGGCCTTTGGCTTTCCATATCCGCCTTTACTTCCTCAATGCTTCTGAGCTGGTCCTCCGTTTCGGAATACACAAACTCATCCTCAAAATCTCTCTGCCAAACGGTGTCGCGCGAAAAAGCAAAGCCCTTTGATTTTTCACGCGCAGCATAGAGCCTTACAAGCCGCTTTGCCATATCGTCTGTGGATTTTTTAACCTTTTGCTTTGTTTTTGTCCATTCCTTGCCGCCGAGCTTATTTACCTTTGCCTTGCTGTCGTCGCTGCCGGCATATTTATACAAAAGGTCAAGCTGGTCTATCGGAACATACAAAATGTCATTATCGCGATAATTTACTTTAAGATAATCCTTTGTTACGCCCGAAACGGTCATTTTTTTAATACCGTCATAAATACCTATTCCGTGAACCTGATGAACAACATAATCGCCTACGTGTATATCGTTATACGATTTTATTCTTTTTGCATTTTCCGTTTTGCGCCTTACTCTGCGCTCGTGTCCCTCAAAAATTTCGCGGTCGGATATAAGTATAAATCCCAGCTTCGGATATTCAAAGCCGCTTTTTACGTTTCCGATACAAATATTAATTTTTCCCTCTTCAATTTCCTTTTTTTTGCAAAGCACGCAGTCATAGCCCTTATCGGATATAACACCGAAAAGATTTTTTGCCTTATCCTCCGTCACCGCAAGAATTACGGCGGTGGTATGGTTTTCTTTCCACTTTTCCATATCCTCGTAAAGATAATCTATTTTCCCGTGAAACGACACCGTCTGCCGCGCTCCGAAATCAATTCCGCTTCCGAGAGCGTTTATATTAATAATTCTCTGCTTTAATAAACAGCTTAAAACATCTGTCTTGTCGGAAAAAAGCTTTATATCTCCATGCAGTATTCCCTTTTCAATCAAATCCGCATACTGCTCCGCTCTGTCTTCGGCAAAATTTGAAATACGGTCGTTTATACGCTCCGAGTCTACCAAAAACACCAAATCGTCCGACAAATAATCGCAGAAGGATGAAAATCTGCCCGCTGCCGCGCTTATATACTTATCAACCGACGGGAACAATACTCTGTCCTTTGCCCTGTCAAGCTCCGAAGATAAATCATCGTCATCGGGGTATTTTTCGCAAAGCTCCTCCAGAATTTCGGCAAGTTTTTTCCACTCGCCGTCTGTCATAACATTTTCCGAAGCTGCAATTACAACGGCATTGTCGGCATTTTCAACGCTGCGCTGAGTTTCCCAGTCAAAATATCTTATTGAGTCTATTTCATCGTCAAACAGCTCTATTCTGACCGGCAGCTTCATATTCGGAGAAAAAATATCTATTATTCCGCCGCGTACGGAAAAAAGGCCTGCGCCGTCAACCTCTGCGGAGGATGTATATCCGAACTCAACAAGCTTTTTTCTCATATCGTCAAGGTCGCACGTGTCCCCGACCTTAAACTCAAGACGCATTTCGGAAAACTTATCGGGGGATATGGTATACTGCATAACAGCGTCAACGCTTGTTACCATAATACCGCCGCGCTCCCATGCGAAAAGCGACCTCAATCTTCTGTACTGCGCTTCCTTGCCGGCGGCTTCTATATTGTATACGACAGGCTCTCTCGACGGGAAATGATACACATTGTCCGCATAAAACGAAAGCTCCTTGTATAGAGCTGCCGCCTCCATATCGGTATAGCATATTACAGCCGACTTTTTCTCGCTGACCGATGAAATAAAATGCCCCTCAGCCGCTTCGCAAATTCCAACAACATCTATTGGAAAGTTTTTCGATTTTATTTTTTCACAAAGCTCCTCATACGGCTCATAGTCCTTTAATATGTCTGATATATTCATATTACAGCCCTTCCCACAAATCAAACACAAACAGCTTAGAGCCAAAGCCCTAAGCTAATCTGTTTATCGGTTATATTTATTCATTGCGCTGTCAACGCCGCGCGATATAATCTCCTCAACGCTTTTTTTTGTACGTATTATGGAGTCCTCCAAAACAGGTATTTCCTCGCGTGAAAACCTGCCGAGAACATAATCCGCAAGCTCATAATCCTCATGCTGCGGAGCGCCCACCCCGATTTTAATTCTCACGAACTCATCGCTGCAAAGCTGATAAATTATAGATTTCAAACCGTTATGTCCGCCTGCCGAGCCCTTGCGCCTTATGCGTATTCTGCCGGGCGCAAGGGAAATATCATCACAGATTATAATAATTTTCTCCGGTGGGATTTTATAAAATGCGCTGAACTCGCGTATGCTCTCTCCGCTTAAATTCATATATGTCTGCGGCTTTACAAGCAAAACCTTTTCCCCGTTTATCGCCGCTTCGCCATAGAGCGCCTTAAACTTAAGCTTTTTTATTTTCACGTTATATTCATCCGCAATATAATCTATTGTTTCAAAACCTATATTATGCCGCGTCATTTTATAATTGTCGCCCGGATTTCCAAGTCCTGCTACAAGATACACCTTAACACTCTCCAGTCATATTATTCGTTATTTTCTTCTGTCCTTCCAGATTTGCTTGTTCACCTGACGAGCTCTTGCGATTGCAAGATTGTTTTCCGGCACCTCATCCGTAATTGTAGAGCCTGCCGCCGTATACGCCCCGTCCTTTAACGTAACCGGAGCAACAAGATTTGAGTTGCAGCCGATAAAAACATTGTTTCCTATTGTCGTTCTGTACTTTTTCTTGCCGTCATAATTAACAGTTACCGTTCCGCAGCCGAAATTACAGCCCTCACCTACGTCCGAATCGCCCACATATGTCAGGTGTGACACCTTTGTACCGTCGCCGATATTAGCATTTTTAAGCTCAACAAAGTCGCCAATTCTTGCTTTTTTGCCAATAACGCAGTTCGGACGGATATATGCAAACGGTCCTACAGTTGTATTCTCACCGACGGTTGAGTCAAGTATTACAGAGCTTTGAACGCTTACGCCGCTGCCTATCACTGCATTCGAAATTCTGCTTGCGCTCGTTATTGTAACGCCGCTTCCGATTTTCGAGCCGCGCTCAATCACGGTATCCGAAAAAATTTCCGTATCGGAGCCGATTTCGCAGTCCGATGAAATTAAAACCGTCTCCGGAGAGTGAATTGTAACTCCGCCGCGCATAAAGCTCTCATTAATACGCTTTTGCATTATTTTCTCCGCTTCGCAAAGCTGAACGCGGTCGTTTATTCCCCTTATCTCGTCAATATCCGAAAGCACAAAGCCGCCTGCCTTTTTGCCCTCGCTCTTTATAATCTCAATCGTGTCCGTAAGGTAATATTCGCCCTGACTGTTGTCCGGCTTTATTTTACCGAGCGCCTCTTTTAAATCTGCGGAATTAAAAACGTACATCCCCGAATTTATTTCGCAAATTTTTCTCTCCTCGTCGGTTGCGTCCTTATGCTCCGTAATTTTCACAACGCTGCCGCCCGCGTCTCTTATAATTCTGCCATAACCTGTCGGGTCGTCAGCGCACGCGGTAAGCACCGTTACCGCATTTTTTTCGCTTACATGAAATTCAACCGCTTTCTTTATCGACTCTGCTCTGAGAAGCGGAGCGTCGCCGCTTAATATAACGCAGTATTTCTCATTAATCATATCTGCCGCCTGCATACAAGCATGACCCGTTCCCTTTTGCTCCGCCTGATACGCATACTCACAAACATCGCCGAGCTTTTCAATAACCGCTTCTCTGCAATGTCCGACAATCGTAATAATCTGTCCGGCTCCCGCCTCTCTTGCCGCATCTATCGCATAAGCGCAAATCGGCTTTTGGCATATTTCGTGAATTACCTTAGGCTTTTCCGATTTCATACGTGTTCCCATACCGGCAGCCATTATTACAGCTGTAAATTTATCCATTTTATAACCATTCCTTTCCGTGCCGTAAGGCACAAAGCTTAAGTCTGATACCTCCCGAAGCAAAAAGTGCGCTATGGGATTTTTATTCAGACTTAATCATATCCTTTCTGCATTGCTCTATATCCTTTTCAATTTGCCTGCGCAGCTGTTCGGGAGAATTAAATTTTATATCTCCCCTTATTCTTTTATTAAAATAAACCGTTACGGTTTTATTGTAAATATCCTGCGAAAAATCAAGTATATGCGCTTCAATGGTCGTTTTCTTTCCGCCGAAGGTCGGATTGTTTCCGACGTTTATTATTGCCGCATATTCCCTGTCGTCAACCATGCAGCTTCCCGAATAAACGCCAAACCCCAAAATTGCACGGTTTTCATCAAATTCAACATTTGCCGTCGGAAGCCCCATTTTACGCCCGTTTTGAAAGCCCTTTATAACGCTGCCGCGAACAAAAAAACGTCTGCCGAGAAATTTTGCCGCACCCTCCGCATCGCCGTCTGCAAGCAGGCTTCTGATTTTTGTGCTTGAAACACACTCGCCGTCTATCTCCGTTTTGCTTATAATACTAACCTTTATACCTTTTTTTGCGCAAAGCTCCTTTAAAAGCTCTGCGTCACCCGAAGCGCCCTTTGCAAACCGATAATTATACCCGACACAAACATATGCACCGTTCAGCACATTTTCAATATATCCTACAAATTCGTTTACATCCATTTCATAAAAGCTCTTATCGAAATTTTCAATATAAACAAAATCGGCGTCCTTTAAAATTTCGGTTTTTTCTTCAGCGGTCATAATATAAGGAGTTTTCACACCTGCAAAGCTGTTTGCCGGAATTGAGCTGAAAAACATAACGCCCCAAGAGCATCCCTGCTCCTTTGCAATTTTTTCAGCCGTATTCACAAGACGCATATGCGCAATGTGAAGCCCGTCAAACGTTCCGAGAGCAACAGCGGTTTTTCTCCCGGTTATTTTTTCTCCGCTTTTATATATTCTCACGCATATCCCCCCTGTGACATAAAGCTTTTTTTAATTCTGAGTCTGCCGCCGGAGCATGCCGCGAGCGCCATAAATTTTTTATCACTGCCGTAAACACGGTAAAACTCTCCGTCTGCAATATCGGGATGCGAAACAAAAACTCCGTTTGCAAACCTTGCAGTCTGCTTATCCGAAAGAATAATTTTTTTATAATCAAACAACGTGTCTGTCGGAATAACCAGTTCACCCAGCGCTCCGCTTTCTGCGGCAGCTTTGATTTCCTCAATCGTTTTGCAGTCACTTATTTTAAAAGCTCCGCTTGCCGTTCGTCTGAGCTTATTCATATACGCTCCGCAGCCAAGCTTTCTGCCTATATCCTCGCAAAGAACTCTTATATATGTACCCTTAGAGCAGCGCACATGAAAAGAAACCGTAAAATATTCCATATCAATATCGGTTACGGTAAGCTCATGTATTGTTATATTTTCCGGTTTGCGCTCAACTGTTATTCCATCTCTTGCAAGCTCATAAAGCTTTTTTCCGCCCACCTTTTTTGCGCTGTACATAGGCGGAAGCTGCGAAATGCTGCCGACAAAGCTCTCTGCCGCACGCCTTATCTGCTCCTCTGTAAGAGAAAAGCCGCACTCCGTTAAAACGTTTCCCTCGCAGTCGCCCGTATCGGTTGTCATACCGAGCACCATTTCGGCAGTATATTCCTTATTTTCACACGTCAAAAGCTCTGCCGCCTTAGTTGCAGAGCCTATGCACATCGGGAGAACGCCCGTTGCCAAAGGGTCAAGCGTTCCCGTATGTCCCACGCGTTTTGTACCGACTATTTTTCTGAGCATATTAACCGCGTCATGCGACGAAATGCCCGTCGGCTTGTCAAGTAAAATTACTCCGTTTATGTTATTCATTTTATGCCAATCCTCAAAAGCTCCTTTTCGGCTTCCCTTATAACCGCTTCCTTAGCCTCTTTAAGAGTCATATCGGAAAAGGTTATACCGGCTGCCTTAATATGTCCGCCGCCGCCGAAGGCTTCGGCTATGCGGTCAACCTCAGCCGCACCGTTTGAGCGCAGGCTGGCTCTTATTCTGCCGCCTCTTTCCTTTACCTCAATTGCAATCTCCGCGTCTGCCGACTTTCTCGGAATATTTACAAGATTATCTGCGTCCTCGTCCTCAACGCCGTATTTTTTCAAAAGTGATGACGTTGTTTCAACAAGGCTTATTTTGCCTGCGGCATAGCTTTCTATGCTGTTCATAACAGCGCCCTCAAGTTTTATAAGCTCCGGCGCGTATGAATCGAAAAGCTTTCTTGTCAGCTCCGAATGGTCAAAGCCGTATTCCATCAAATCGGCAACGCACCTTACTGTAGACGGGGTAACGCTGCTGTATTTAAGGCAGCCCGAATCAGACATTATTCCGCAGTAAAAAAGCCTTGCCGCCTTTTCGTTTATCTCAAAGCCGTTATCTTTCAGATATTCGTATATAACCTCTGCCGCAGCGCAGTATGACCCCTTTACAAGATTTACATCGGCATAAAGCGGATTTGATTTATGGTGATCTATACAAACTGTTTTTTTCGCACTGTCAAATATGATAGAGCGCGCTCCGAGCCGCTCCTTAGTCGCCGTATCTACAGCAATACACAAATCAAATTCGCACTTTTCACCGCCGTAAACCTTAGCGTTTTCGGCAAGGAAAGCTATACGCCTGTTCGGCCGCTCCTCTAAAAAGCACTCTGCGCTCTTGCCCATCTGCAAAAGCACTTCCTTTAAGCCGTATGCGCTGCCGAGAGCGTCGCCGTCTGCGTTTATGTGACACAAAACGGCGATGCTTTCCGCCTCTTCAATCATTTCCTTAATCTTTTCCGCCATGCTCAGCACCTCTTAAAAGGTCATTTATATGCGCACCGTGCTCTATTGATCTGTCAAGCTCAAAGATGAACTCCGGCGTATATCTTAAATCAACACGTCTGCCCATTTCCCTGCGCACAAAGCCTGCTGCGCTTTTAAGACCCTCTATAGCCTTTTTCTTTGTTGCCTCGTCACCCATAACCGAAACATACACCTTAGCATATCTCAAATCCTTTGTGACATTTACCGCAACAACGCTTGTCATCATCGGTATACGGCTATCCTTAAGAGAGCGTATAACCTCTGCAACCTCGCGTCTTACCTCTTCATTGATTTTATCAATTCTCGACATATTTTATCTTTTAATTTCCTCCATAATATAGCATTCGATAACGTCGCCCTCTTTAAGATCGTTGTAATTGTTAAGTCCCATACCGCACTCATAATTTTCAACAACCTCTTTTGCATCGTCCTTAAATCTCTTAAGACTCGAAAGCTCACCCTCATAAACCACAATTCCGCCTCTTACAAGTCTTACTCCGGCATTTCTCTGAATTTTACCGTCCGTTACATAGCAGCCTGCAATCGTTCCCACATTTGAAACCTTAAACGTCTGACGGATTTCCGCATGACCTATAACAACCTCTTTGTATTCGGGATCAAGCATACCCTTCATTGCGGCTTCAATTTCTTCAATGGCCTGATAAATAACTCTGTAAAGTCTTATATCAACCTCAGAACGCTCCGCAGCGGAAAGCGCTCCGGCGTCGGGGCGAACATTAAAGCCGACAATTATAGCGTTTGAAGCATTTGCAAGCATTACGTCAGATTCGTTTATAGCGCCGACTCCGCCGTGAATTGCGCGAACGCGCACCTCATCGTTTGAAAGCTTTTCAATCGACTGCTTAACGGCCTCAACCGAGCCCTGAACGTCAGCCTTTATGATAACGTCAAGCTCCTTCATGTTACCCTCGTCAATCTGGCTGAACAGATTATCAAGGCTTACCTTAACAACCTTATTAAACTTATCCTCCTGCTGCTCATCCTTTCTCTTCTGAGCAACATCACGCGCAAGCTTTTCATTCTTAACAACAAAGAACTTGTCACCGCCCGACGGTGTTTCCGAAAGACCAAGCACCTCAACAGGCATTGACGGACCTGCGCTCTTAACACGTCTGCCGCGATCGTTTACCATAGCTCTTACGTGACCTACAGCCGTGCCTGCAATTACAATATCTCCAACGTTAAGCGTACCGTTCTGAACAAGAACTGTAGCGACAGGACCTCTGCCCTTATCAATTCTCGATTCGATAACCGTACCCGAAGCTTCTCTTGACGGATTTGCCTTAAGCTCCTTCATATCCGCAACAAGCAGCACCATTTCAAGAAGACCGTCAATATTCTGTCTTTTCTTTGCGCTGACCTCAACGCAAACCGTATCGCCGCCCCATTCTTCAGGAACGAGTCCCTGTTCAACGAGCATCTGGCGTACTCTGTCGGGATTTGCTCCCGGCTTATCTATCTTGTTTATGGCAACAACAATTGTAACGTTTGCGGCCTTTGCATGATTAATAGCCTCAATAGTCTGCGGCATTATACCGTCATCGGCGGCAACAACGAGTATTGCAACGTCAGTTACCTGCGCACCTCTTGCACGCATTGTTGTAAACGCTTCATGACCCGGCGTATCAAGGAATGTTATAAGCCTGTCGCCGAGCTTTACGCTGTATGCGCCTATATGCTGAGTTATACCGCCTGCTTCTGTAGACGTTACAGATGTGTCACGGATTGCGTCAAGCAGCGATGTTTTACCGTGATCGACGTGACCCATAACAACAACAACCGGCGGACGCGGCTGAAGATCCTCTTCCTTATCCTCTGCCTGTGCCTGTTCAAAAAGAATATCTTCTTTTGTAAGCACAACTTCCTTTTTAACGGTTATGCCGAAATCCTCACCGATTAAAGCGGCAGTATCGTAATCGATAGACTGAGTTATTGTTGCCATAACGCCGAGCATCATAAGCTTTTTAACAACCTCTCCTGCGCCCTTGCCGATTTTTTGAGCAAACTCGCCGACCGTTATTGTGTCGGGTACCTCTATCTCCGTTATAACCTTTTCCGTCTTTTCCTTTTTGCTTGAAGGCTTAACATCGATATTTTCCTTTGACTGTCTGCCCTTTTTGCCGCGCGATTTGCTGTCGCGGCCGGAGAACTTGTTATTTATATTATCGTCAACCATTTCCTCTTCTATTCTCTCGCGGCTTTCAATTGTATCAATTTCCACCGTTGAGGTCCTGGTATCGACATATCTCTGATCCTCTTCCGACTTGATTGTAAATTCCTCATCGGAATCATCACTTGCAACAAGCTCAATTCTCGTGCCTGTCTGCTTATGTGCCGGCTGTTTCTTCTTTTTCTTATCCTTTTGCTTAAAGGTTTTTTCGGGCTCTGCACTCTTCTTTTCGCCGCTCTTTGACGGCTTTTCATCTTTCTTTGCCGCAGCTTCCTTTTTGGGCTTATCCTCCGGCTTTTTCTTTTCGGCAGTCTTTTTCTTCTCTGCCGCTTTCTTTTCTTCAGCCTTTTTCTCTTCCTCTGCCTTTTGTCTTCTCTCTTTCTCTGCCCTTGCGGCAACCTTTTCCTGCGCCTTTTTAAGCGCAAGGTCCTTTTCGCTCATAGGCGGTCTTGAAGCTTCAAGCTTAGCCTGCTTCTCCCTTTCTATCTCCTCCGCCTCTGCCTTTTCACGCTCTGCAACGGCTGTTTCTCTCATTTCGTTAAATTCGTCAGCACCGATTTCATGCTGCTTTGTAAAAATATCAAATATAAGGCCTGCCTGCTCCTCAGTTATAACCGATGATGAGCTTTTAAGCTCCACACCGTACTGCGCGAGCTTGGAAACAACCTCCTTACCCGTTACATTCAAATCCTTTGCTACCGACATAGCCGTAAGCTTTGTATCTGCCAAATTACTTCACCTGTCCTTTCTTTCCGCTGCTCCCAAGCTTTTCGCAAATTGCCTTTGCAAAGCCTCTGTCACAAACCGCTGCGGCGCTTTTGAAGCCGCCGCCCGTAAATGTGCCGAGCTGCTCCTTTGAAGCAAAAATCACATACGGAACATTATAGTATTTGCACGAGTTTGTCAAGGCTTTTTTTGAGTTATCCGACGCATCCTCTGCAATAATAACAAGCCTTGCATCTCTGCTTTTTATCTTTTCACTGCATAGCGCCTCGCCGGCGCTTATTTTCCCTGCCCTTTTGGCAAGACCGATTAAACCAAGTAATTTTTCCATCAGCTGTTTTCCTCACTTCCGCCGATTGATAAAAAATACTCTTCCATATCATTGTATGCACTCTCCGGCTGCTTTGCCCTGAAAGCTCTGTCAAGCAAATGCTTTCTGCGCGCCGTGCGTATACAATCTCCGCACCTGCATATATATGCGCCGCGCGTCTGCTGCTTCTTGCTCTCGTCTATCACGGCAACGCCGCCCGCGTTCACAAGCCGCACAAGCTCATCCTTCGGCTTCATGCTTCTGCATACAATGCACATTCTCAGCGGAACGTGCTTTTCGGAATTATTCTTCACTGCCGATTTCCTCTACTTCCGCATTATCCTCACTGCCCGAAACGTCCTCGTCCAAAAGCTCGTCATCATCAAGCAGAATATCGTCATATACCTTTTCTTCCGGATGCTTCAAATCGTCAACCGATGTTACAATATCAATTCTCCAGCCCGTAAGCTTTGCTGCAAGACGAACATTTTGTCCCGACTTTCCTATAGCAAGCGAAAGCTGAGTTGTCGGAACAACGACCTGCGCCGTTTTATCAATAGTATCGATCACCGTTGTGATTACCTTTGCCGGACTTAAGCTCTCCGTTATATACGCAATCGGGTCAAGGCTGTATTTTACAATATCAATCTTTTCTCCGCCGAGCTCGTCGCTTATATTCTGAACTCTCATGCCCTTAGGGCCTATGCAGGCTCCCTGCGGATCTACATTCGGCTCTGTCGAATAAACCGCGATTTTTGTCCTTGAGCCTGCCTCACGGGCTACATTTTTGATTTCAACAACGCCCTGCTCTATTTCCGGAACCTCACGCTGAAAAAGACATCTTACAAGACCCGGATGCGTTCTTGAAAGAATAATCTGCGTACCCTTTGTTCCGTTTTTAACCTCGCTTACATAGCACTTTAAAACCTGATGAATTTTGTAGGTATCGCGCTCCGACTGCGGCTGCTCTCCCGCCGGTAAAATTGCCTCTGTCTTACCAATATCTATAAACACATTGCCCTTGTCAATTTTCTGTATGCTTCCCGATACAATATCATTTATCTTCTCGTTGTATTCGCGGTAAATAATATCTCTTTCCGCCTCGCGTATTCTCTGCGTTACAACCTGCTTTGCCGTCATTGCGGTTATTCTTCCGAAATCGCTCGGAGTTACCTCAACGTCAATCAGATCGCCGAGCTGATAGTTAGGATTGATTTTTTCTGCGTCATAAATCGAAATTTCAATCTGCGGATCGAAAACCGCGTCATCCTCAACAACCTCTTTTTGAGTGAACACCTTTATAATTCCCGTTGTTCTGTCAAGCTTAACCTGAACATTCTGCGACTGCGTGTAGTTTTTCTTGTAGCCTGCAAGCATAGCCGCTTCAATAGCGTCAAATATAACGTCCTCCTCTATGCCCTTTTCCTTACAAAGAGCGGCAAGAGCCTGAAGAAGCGTTTCTTTCTCCTGTTTCTTAGTATTCTTTTTCATTTTTTTCAATCAATCCTTTCTGAATTTATAAACACGTTTTATTTTTCGTCCGCCGATAAAGCGCTGCGGACAACATTATTTTTAAATCTACATTCTGAAAGCAAGCTTCACGTAAACCGCCTCCGAAAGCTTAAAGGCAAATTCTCTCCCCTCCGCTTCAACGGTAACCGTTTTTCCGTTCGAGCCGGTTAATGTTCCGGTGAACTCCTTTATTCCGTCAATCGCACCGTAAAGCCTTACGTCAACCTCGCGCCCGGTATAGTATTTAAGCTCGCGCTCCGTTTTCAGCGTTCTGTCAACGCCCGGTGAGGAAACCTCAAGGCAATAGGCGTCTTTAATCGGGTCGATTTTATCGTATTCCTCCGAAAAGCAGCCGCTGAACCTTTCGCACTCGTCAATTCCTATTCCGCCCTCTTTGTCAATATACAAACGAAGGATTTTTGACTTGTTTTCGTTTACAAGCTCTGCGTCAACAAGATAAAACCCTAACTTTTCAGCTACCCTGTCGCCTATTTCAAATGCCGTTTTAACCGCATTATTCATATATCCGCGATACTTCCTTTCATAATTTAATATCCGTCTGCTTTATAAATGTAATAAAGAGTGGACTCTCGTCCACTCTTTTGTCAACAACTATAAAACTGTACCTTAATTATAGCACAAGGCCTTATAAAAATCAAGCATATCATTATATTTTTAGCAACTTTACTAAATATACCTCGAAATTTCGCCGATTTTATACTGTTATAACAATGCTTTTTGAGCGTTTCATACCTGCAAGCGTATAATCCGCCTGCAAAAGCGGCTAATTGCCGAAAAAAAGAAAATATATTTTAACAAATTTTAAAAAAACTCTTGCATATTTTCAAAATATGTGATATAATTAGTCAGGTGGCTTAAAAAAGACCTGATGCAGAAGCTGCACAGCTTTTAAACCGCACCTTAAATTAATCTGCTTTCGGCAAGGCCTCTGAGGCAAATCGCGCCTGCCGCAAAAAATAAATTTACCGCACCATGCCTCCATAGTTAAGTGGATATAACAAGCCCCTCCTAAGGGCTAGTCGCGTGTTCGACTCACGCTGGGGGTGCCAAAAATCGACAAGCACCTTCGTGCTTGTCGATTTTATTTTTTCTCTTCAATGCTTTCCGAAAGAGTATGCCGATTTTAAAAAGGAAAAGGTAATAGCAAAAAATTACCGGTACAACCGACAATAAATGTAACAAAAATTCTCTTTATATACAATCACGCTTTCTGTCAAATTCAAAGCTAATTGCCGGTGCTTTTTGTGATTTCGTTTGCTTCTAATTGCAGCTGATAAGTGTTTTCTTCTCCGCTTAAATTGGTTGTTTTCAATTCAAACCACAAATTATCAGCCAATTTATCAGCGCTGCTATCTCTGATAATGTCACCGGAAACCTTGCCAAGACTGCCGGAAACATCTACTGTTCCGCCTGTTTGATCATTAACAACATCGGAAAGCAAAATTTCCTTTTCACTTCCGCTGATATAAATTGTAGTTGAGTATGCGGCAATATCGGATAAATCGTCTGACCTTACTTTTAAATCGCCGCCATAGCAAATTTTATTTTTGTCATCTAAAACAACTACTCCGTTTGACACAGAAATATATTCATTTTCTCCGCTAAATGAATAGACCTTTAAGCTCTGTTCTTCTTTGTTTTCAAGCGAAGCACCGCACCCCGTAAGCAGAGCTGCACATACAATTAATGATAGCATAACTGCCATTATCTTTTTCATAATAAACTCCTTTGTTCATACACCTTAAGATGACTTCCGCCATGTATTACTCTTCCGGCATAGCTATATTCAGAACCTATTTTCTGCACCGGAAATAAACCATTGATCCGTCAACATGAAAATCAATATCCTTATACATACTGCTCAGAACGCTTTTCAGCTGTTCTTCTGTCGGAAACGGCGGAGTAAACCACCCTTTCCTTGAAAGAATATTTTTTACAAGCCAATCGGTAATTTGCGACTTGCCTTTTATATAAAAACAAGCAATAAATTTACCTCCGGGCTTCAAAACGCGCCATGTTTCCCGAAATGCCTTTTTCTTATCGGGAAAAGCATGAAATCCGTTCATAGACAGTACAATATCAAAGGAATTATTATCCATCGGCAAGCTGCACGCATCGCCCTGAACGCAGGATATGTTTTCTGCATTCTGCAATCTTTTCTTCGCCTGCTCTATCATATTCTCGCTGTAATCAAGACAGGTTATCCGAGCCTTCATCAGCGATTTCCATTTTCTTTCGGTAAATACTGCCGTTCCTGCGGGAACATCTAAAATCGCACCATCGAAATCATTCGGTATGTATGAAAGAACCTCATGTGCAATTTTCTTGTCGTCCGTTCCGCTCCAAAATACTTTTGTATACAGTCTGCTGAAAAAATTATTCTGTGTAAGAACGTCATCGTATATATTTTTTGACAATTGATAAGCCTCTTTTATTTTATCTGTCATACTGCTTCTCCGTCCAATTATACTACAAATAATATACCACAAAAACAGAAAGAAAGCAATCATCTGCGACTGCTTTCTCTCTTTTGCACAAAGACCTTCCGCAAAATTCAGCGCGGCAGCAAAATTGTGTAATCTCCGGAAATATGCTCTGCCCTATAGTATACACCATATGCCGAGTCCTCTAGCCTATAAAACCGTTCGTCATATACAGGAGTTAAATCGCCGAGAAGTGCTGTTGAAACCTTTAAGCTTTGATTTCCTCTCTTTTCGGGGAATATGCAAACATCAGCGTCATTTAAGCCGTTAATCCGCAGCATTCTGTGATAAACAACGCTCACTGGAGCAATTTCATTTAATGATACTACTCCGTTTTCCTGCCTGATAAACACTCTGCATTCCTTGTGCTCGCTCCTGCCGAAACGATAAAGCGAATATCCGTCTTTAATTTCACAATCAGTCCCTGTCAAAACAGGCGCTCCGAGCGGAAATTTTAATGCCGTTTCGGTCGTCAGGTTTGGATTGTAAACGGAAAATATCATAGAATTATCATGTGTCGACACCGTCATGCAGGGAGATTTCACATCATCGGATATTTTGCGGAATTTAATGTCATGTCCGAAGCTCGCAAGCATTTCCCTGATTTTAGACGGCGGTGATTTAACGGAAATTTTATTACAGCCATCCGGCAGCGCGCAAAGCCCCTCCTCGCTTCCGTAATATATAACTCTGCCGCCCGTTCGCTCAAATTCCGACAGTCTATCCGCTGCCTCTTCCGTTTGTGGCACGGGAGATATTAATATACTCGCTTTGTATATATTCAAATCATGCTTTAGAAAATTATCGGTGGATACAACACAATTAAGCGGAAGTCCGTCATTTATTGCATCAGCAATATAGCTGTCGCCGTAATACATTTCCGAAAGAACAGCTACGTTATCGGCTGTTGTAAATTCGCGCATAGGATAAAACCATACAAGCGGCGACGGCTTATCCGCCGCGTCCTTTTCGGCCTTTAATATGTGCGGCAGCGGCTCATTTACGCAGGCATCGGGCATATCACCGAAAGAGTTATCAACCGATAAAATGTTGATTAGTCCGGCCGAGCGCATATTTTCCGCAGCATCTATTCTTGAAATCGCCATTGGTAAATATATATTGTGAGGCTCACTGCCATAACGGTCATACCACGGAGAATTTACCCACCACGGGTCATGTATATAATATCGGAACAAAAATTCATCTCCGGGCAACTCACATATTCTTGTCATATGCCCCATAAGCTCAAGTCCGAAGTTATAATTTAAAGCAGCCCACGGAGAATTCGGCGGCGGCAGAATATTAAGCCCTCCGTTATAAATATCATGCAGCGGCACACCGTCCGTTGCATAATCAATGCCGGCAGAATTATTTGTACCCCTTGTAGCA
Organism: uncultured Clostridia bacterium; assembly: GCA_934489015.1. Lineage (GTDB taxonomy): Bacteria > Bacillota > Clostridia > UBA1381 > UBA1381 > RGIG9115. Next base: position 181,855 of record CAKSSN010000001.1, on the reverse strand, counting down.
ACGGGCACATCTGGACACTCTCTTCTAAACAGTGTCCAGAATTCTTTAATCTTGTTTTTTACTCCGCACAGCTTGTCATTTCTGAAATTTTCGCCGTCAAAAATTTTACCCTCCGAGCTCCACGGGCAGTCGCTGAAGCCGAATCCGTTTGAAAACCAGATGTAATCAAATCCCATATCCCTAAGAAAGCTATTTGCCTGCCGCCCCAGAAATGACGCAAACGGAGTTTTGTCCGGAATACCGTCGGGATACGCGGCATAGCAGTGACTGTCACCGTTTAAAAGTGCTGTCGCGTCAACAAACCCGAAGCTATCAAGCTTTTGTCCCGACGCAATTTCATTATGACGGTTATACTTAAAGTCCGACACTGCAAATTCAGGACCTATATCAAAGGTTTCACCCACCGTTATTTTTGAATTTGGGTACAGCTCTCTGCCGATTGATTTGATTTTGCCGACTATATTTTTTAAAATTCCGTATGTAATAACAGGCGGATCTTCAATGTACCTTTGTTTTCGTTCATGAAGAGATGTTGCCGGATTTTCTCCGTCCGACAAAAGCCTTTTGTTTGCAGTTCCGACATAGCTGCACCACTCAAACGCAGTGTTCTCATCCGCATTATATTCCAGTATCTCGCTTCCGTCCGCTACCCACATCATAACGAAAATTTTCTCACACTCTTTAAGCAGCATTCTCCAATCCGTAAACATTTTACGAATTACCGCTTCTATATATTCATCATCCGTTTTCTTAAACGGCTTAAGGCTCAATTCAAGCGTTACTCTCTTAAACATGGTGTATAATCCTCCCTATTTTACAATAACACTTTCTATACCCAAAACATCGGCAATTTTTTTAATTGTACCTGCATGATGCCCTATTCCGAGTGCGTAATGATGTGTCGGGCCATCCATTACCCACCTTTTAATAAATTCCTTTGTTGTAGGCTCAAAAAATCCTCTTGTGTTTGTGTTGCCTGTCGGAGGAATAGGACCTTTTTTGGAATACCCCTCACCGATTACAAATTTAAACCTTCCCTCATGCGTCTGCGTTATGCCAAGCATGGTAATAGGTCCTTCCTTTATCTTAAATTCAACAGAAGCACCGCTTCCGGGCTTACCGTGAAATTTTGTAAGGCTTCCCAAAATAGGCTTACCCTCCGCTATAGCGATATGATGCGGACCGTCATGACCGACAAGAATAAAATCCTCATTAAAGTCGAACGGGTGAAATTCCGCAAAGCTGCCGCCTATATCGAGTCTGTCCATAATAAGCATCGCAATCAGCGTTTTAATATCAAATTCGCCGCACATTGGTGTACCATTCAATATTGAATTGCCGACAATAAATGAGGTTGCAACTTCGCGCTGCAGCGTATTATCCCGACCCTCATAATAGTACGCAAGTCCGTCAAGTCTGAACGTTTCTATCAGCCTGTCAAGTGCAGTCGCTCAATTTTTGCATATGGGAGAACTTACACCCCAACAATTGACAAAGAGCCGAAAAAAAGAGTAACTATTCTATCAAAATAGTCACTCTTATTTGTCTTTGCACTCAATAATTGATACAATTTTGCGAATTTAACTTTTTAGCAGAATGTGAACTTTTCAGCAAAATAAAATACCTAATTTTATTTGAGCGCAAAAGCATCAATCTCTAAAATACAAATCTCTGGTATAAACCTTATCCAAAACATCAGCTATCTCATCATTGTAACGGTTTGCAATAATTACGTCAGAGATATTTTTAAACTCGCTCAGATCCTTGATTACACGTGAATTAAAGAACAACTCCTCATCAAACGTCGGCTCATACACAACAACCTCAATCCCCTTTGCTTTTATCCGTTTCATAACGCCTTGAATTGACGATGCGCGAAAATTATCGGAATTAGATTTCATTGTCAGACGATAAACACCGACAACTTTCGGATTTTTGGCTATAATTCTGTCCGCAATGAAATCCTTTCGTGTTCTGTTTGCATCCACAATTGCCGCAATAATATTATTCGGCACATCGTTATAGTTTGCAAGCAGTTGCTTGGTATCCTTCGGCAAACAATATCCACCATATCCAAATGACGGGTTATTGTAATGATTACCTATTCTCGGATCAAGACCGACGCCTTCAATAATCTGCTTTGTATCAAGTCCCCGCACCTCTGCATATGTATCTAGCTCGTTAAAGTACGCAACCCTTAATGCAAGATATGTATTCGAGAACAGTTTCACAGCCTCTGCTTCGGTAAAGCCCATAAAAAGCGTTGGAATATCCTCTTTTATTGCACCCTCCTGCAAGAGCCGGGCAAATTGATGTGCAGCATCTACACTATTTTTGTCATTCTCGTCCACTCCTACAATGATTCTGCTTGGATAAAGATTGTCGTAAAGAGCCTTTGATTCGCGCAGGAATTCCGGACTAAACATGATTTTATCGGTATTATATTTCTTTCTTATCTGCTCCGTATATCCGACAGGAATAGTAGATTTTATTATCATATAAGCATCAGTGTTATAGCTTACTACTGTTTCTATAACTTTTTCAACCGCAGATGTGTCAAAATAATTTTTCTGCGAATCATAATTGGTCGGCGCGGCAATTATAATAAATTCAGCATCCTTATACGCCATTTTCGCATCAAGTGTTGCTGTTAAATCAAGCTCTTTTTCCGCAAGATATTTTTCAATGTATTCGTCCTGAATAGGTGATTTTCTTTTATTAATTAAATCTACCTTTTCGGGGACTATGTCCACCGCCGTTACATGATTGTGTTGTGACAGTAAAACTGCCATTGACAATCCGACATAACCCGTTCCCGCTACTGCTATTCTCATTTTTCCACACCTCCGTAAAATTCTGCATACCACCTTGCAAACTCTCTCAAACCTTCTCGAAGTGCAGTGGACGGCTTATATCCGAAGTCTCGCTCCAGTGCTGTTGTATCAGCATATGTTATCGGAACGTCCCCCGGCTGCATAGCAACCAACTCCTTATGCGCTTCAAAATCATAATCTTCAGGCAGTACCTTTGCTCTGATTAATTCTTCTTGAAGTATTTGAACAAAATCAAGTAAATTTTCGGGATTGCTGTTACCTATGTTGTATACAGCATATGGAGGAATAGGCAATCCGTCTTCACCTGTCTGCTTTTGGGGCGGTTGCTTCATCACTCTTGCTATTCCCTCTACAATATCGTCAATATATGTAAAGTCACGCTTACAATTACCGTAATTGAATATCCTTATTTTCTCACCCTTGATTAACTTATTTGTAAAACTAAAGTATGCCATATCAGGTCTACCGGCAGGGCCGTAAACCGTAAAAAATCTTAGACCAGTAGACGGTATATTATACAATTTGGAATATGCGTGAGCCATAAGCTCATTGGATTTTTTCGTTGCAGCATACAAAGAAACTGGATTGTCCACTTTATCGTCGGTTGAATACGGGACCTTTTTGTTACTGCCATATACCGATGAAGATGAGGCATAAACAAGATGTTCTACAGGATGATTTCGACATGCTTCCAATATATTATAAAACCCAATTAAATTTGATTCTATGTATACATCCGGATTAGTTATTGAATATCTCACACCCGCCTGTGCTGCGAGATTGACTACAATATCAGGATTATATTTATCAAAAACATCCTCTATCAGCTTTTTATCAGCTATATTTCCTTTAATAAATGTCCAATTGTTTCTTGATGCTTTTTCGATTTGCGTCAAACGATACTCTTTAATGGACGGATCATAATAGTCATTCAAATTATCTATGCCAATCACATGGATTTCAGAACTTGAATTTAAAAGACTCAGCACCAGATTTGCCCCGATAAACCCGGCAGCTCCTGTAACTAAAATCATCTGCATATTGTTTCTCTCTCTTTCTTAAGAATAAAACTTTAATAATGTGTTTATTTATAAACCGATTTGCTTTTTAAAATCAAAAATTCTTTTCGACTCGTCTAAATCGGTGTTATCATATCTTTTTATAACTTCCTTAAATTTTCTGCGATCAAACATAAGTATTTCAAAAAAACGATAAACCCATAAAATCGGGAGTAAAGCAGGATATTTTTTTAAAATTGAATATCTTTTGCTCATAGCCTCAAATGTCGGAAATAAAGAATGCCGATAGCTATTAAATTTTGCTGCATATTTATTATTTGCACCGTCCGAATTTTCAATCATAAAATAACTGTCAAGCTGTTCTCTTGTGCCAAATGTTCCGCTCAAAAACACATATCTTGCAAGCTTTTTTATCATTTCACTTGCCTGACCGCCTTCAAACCAATACTCCACTAAAGATAAAATGTTTTTTTCAAACTCATCCAATCCGCATAAACATAAACGTTCATTCAACACACTTCTGCTTAGCGTATTGCCGTATTTTTTCATGTAAATCCATACATCGAGCACCATTTTTATTCCGAATCCGCTGTATTTCATATGTTTTGCCATATGAGCTATCATGTACAGATAATAGTCTTCATCAGTCATTTTATATGAATATTTTTTATCATCCGCCAACACCAATCTGTCAGCAATTTTTTGACATTCTGCCTGCCATGGTGTTTTATTAGATATAAGAACCCGATGAAGCTCAATATGAATTTTATTTGGCATAAAATAAACATCATCAGCGTCATCTATCCTGTAGCGCTCAATTTCAAAGCCTAATGACAGCATTATATCTTTCGCTTTTTCGCGATATTTCTCCGGAACATAAATGTCAAGATCACCCGATTGACGATAATAGCTTTGCGGATATAATTTTTTTAAAATAGGTCCTTTCATAACGCAGTGCGGAATTTCATTCTTTTCGAATAAATCCGTTATTTGATCAAGATAATATATTTGTACCGTATCGTTCATTATACCGATATTATTGTATTGAAACATCTCTTTTTTCAGTTCCGCTTCAAGCACATTCGCTTTTGAAAGCGGTTCGTAAATGACATTTATAAGTGAGTGTATTCTCGCTAATTTGCACAGAAGCTTCAAATCAACTCTATCATCAATTTTATTCGGTTCCGATCCGTTTATTCCGCATTTTGTAAGATTGATAAGGGTATACTCATATAAAGAAGCATCCATATTATCTATCCTTTCTCCAGACCATTTTATTTATAATACCTGTATAGCTCTGAATTAATTTTATTACTTTTGTGCTGACATTATCATCAACATATGCCGAAACAGCACAAGCGTTATCCCCGTTGCTGTGCATATTTACTGCCAATCCCACAGCTTGGAGTACCTGCTCGCTGTCAATAGAGCCTATTATAAAGACTCCGCTATCCAGCGCCTCAGGTCTTTCAGAGCTGGTTCTGACCGAAACAGCAGGGAAACCCAAATAGGCACTTTCCTCCGGAACGGTACCACTGTCAGATATAACGCAAAAAGCATTTTGCTGAAGCTTATTGTAATCGAAAAATCCTAACGGCTGATGCTTAATTACCCTGTCATCAAATTTAAACCCTCGATTTTCTATATATTTCTTTGAGCGTGGATGACAAGAATATAATATGGGCATATCATATTTTTCCGCCATAGCATTAACAGCATTCATCAGTGAAAAGAAGTTTTTTTCATTGTCTATATTTTCTTCTCTGTGTGCCGAAAGCAGAATATAACCTCCCGGCTTGAGTCCCAATTTGCCGATTATATCACTTTTATCAATTCTTGATTCATATTCCTTTAACACTTCTGCCATCGGAGAACCTACCGCAAAAGTGTACTCGGGTCTAACACCTGTTTCAAGAATATAACGCCTTGCGTGTTCCGAATAACATAAATTCACATCAGATGTAACATCAACAATACGTCTTATTACTTCCTCAGGCAGATTTTCATCCTTACAGCGATTTCCGGCTTCCATATGAAATACCGGTATTTTAAGTCTTTTTGCCGAAATAACACAAAGGCAAGAGTTGGTGTCACCAAGAACAATTAAAGCATCGGGCTTTATCCTCTGCATTAATTCATAAGATTTAGATATTACATTGCCCATTGTCTGCCCTAAATTTTCACCGACGACACCCAAATAATAATCAGGCTCTCGTATTTCCAAATCATCAAAAAAAACCTTATTCAATTCATAGTCATAATTTTGACCTGTATGTACGATTATTTGTTCAAAATACTTATCGGCCTTTTTAATTATAGCAGACATTTTAATAATTTCAGGTCTTGTTCCGACAATTGTCATTAATTTCAGCTTACTACTCATTAACAAAACTCCTTTTTTACAAATTATAATGAGGATAAAGTGAGCTATGCTTTTTCATCCATACAGCTAATTCCGCAACCATAGCTTCATAATCCGGAATCAAATAATCAAAATCAAATCTTGTTCGTTTTAATGACTTGTCTAATACATTGTTATACACAACATTGATTTTTATTTTATCGTCCCTTAAATAATGATTAAACAGCTGCAGTAAATCATATTTACTGATACTTTCATCCGGCACAGCATTAATTAATCCATGCGCTCTTTCTTTTGCAGCCGCCTCCATAGTTTTTGCAAGCTGCAGCGTTGTCTGCCCTGTCCAAATGCTCCCCTTATATCCGTCTACTTCATTATCCTGCTTCATAAACCAATTCAAAAGCCCAATTCCGTTTGGATTTAAATCTGGCCCGATAATAGAGTTACGCAAAGTGATATTTTTATCATCCTCAAGCTCTCCGATTGCCTTAGTACGGTCATAAAACGTTTCACCGTCGCGAAAATCCGTTTCCGTATATTGACCTTTTTTCCCTGAAAACACGCAGTCTGTACTCATATGTATAATCTGAGTAGATGTTCCCTCAGTAATTTGTGCGAGATAATGCGGCAAATAACCATTTAAATATACCGCTCCCGCCTTATCTTTTTCGGCAAATTGATTCAATAGTCCTATGCAATTAATCACACTATCAAACTTATTAAAACCTACCAGCTCTTTTATAAAATCAGAATTAAGCGCATTACCTGCCACGCTTTCTACTAAAGTTGACTGATGCATATCAAATCCCAAAACATCGTGACCGCGTTCTTTTAAATACAGACTGATTGTGTGACCTGCCATTCCGTTACAACCGAGTATCAAAAATTTCATTATTCAAACCTCCTAAAAATTGCTCAATTCATCCTTTATATATTGCAATGACAAAATTCTCTCCTTTGTTTGTTCTAAATTTAACAATTGTGTATTATTTGAATTAAATTCCTTCAATACATCTCGGTTTACATTTCCCACAGAAAAGTATTTATCATAATTAAGACCGCGTTTATCACAGGGAACACGATAGAAATTCCCCATATCTACCGCATTTGCACACTCTTCGTTTGTCAGAAGAGTTTCATACATTTTTTCTCCGTGACGAATACCTATAATTTTTATATCCTCCTTATTTCCGCCGAACAGCTCACATACAGCCTCCGCCTGAGTCTGCATAGTGCATGCCGGTGCTTTCTGTATTAACAGATCACCGTTTTCGCCGTGTTCAAAAGCAAATAAAACAAGATCAACCGCCTCATCAAGCGACATTATAAATCTGGTCATTTTAGGTTCTGTAAGTGTAATCGGATTTCCGCTTCTTATCTGATCAATCCAAAGCGGTATTACACTGCCGCGAGAACACATTACATTTCCGTAACGTGTACAGCAAATTTTAGTGCTTCCGCTGTTTCTTGATTTTGCTATTGCAACCTTTTCTTCCATAGCTTTGGATGTTCCCATTGCATTTATAGGATATGCCGCTTTATCTGTTGAAAGACAGATAACACATTTAACACCCTCTTCTATTGCAGCAGTCAAAACGTTATCCGTTCCGATAATATTTGTTTTAACTGCTTCCATCGGAAAAAACTCGCATGACGGTACCTGTTTTAACGCAGCCGCATGGAATATGTAGTCAACGCCGTGCATTGCACCTCTGCAAGACTCTAAAGAGCGGACATCGCCTATATAAAATTTGATCTTTTCCGCAACTTCCGGCATTTTCACCTGAAATTCATGACGCATATCGTCCTGCTTTTTCTCATCTCTTGAAAAAATACGGATTTCACCTATATCGGTCTTTAAAAACCTGTTTAGTACTGCATTCCCGAAAGAACCTGTTCCACCTGTTATTAATAAAGTTTTTTTAGTAAACAAAGACATTATAAACCCCCTAATTATTCTATCTAAATACTATTTTAGTTACAGCCCTAATAAAGTTTTTTATGGTCGAGTATCGCATAACCATTATCGAAATTATTATCACAAAAGCAATAATCATATTATTACTTACATTATAAGATATCAGCAGTGCTTCAAAAAACAGCAATATCATTATAACTATTGTATTTACCCAATTAATTTTAATTTTAATAAAAACCCTGCTCATATACAATCGCATTGCCCAAGTAACACCAAATCCAATCATTGTTGCATAGGTTGCTCCTATGGGTCCCATTTTTTTCATAAAGATCACATTTGCCACAATATTAATCAATAAACCGGCTATTGTAGTTTTAAGCAAAACTCCGCTTTTTTTTTCAGCAACAAACGGGCTTTGCAGAAACATTGCCAAGCAAGAATATACCCCTGACAATATCAACACCGGCGAAAATACAAATGCATCAAAATACTCTTTTTGAAACAAAATTTTTGCCAATGGCTTTGTTAAAAAAATAATTCCCGCAGCAGATAGAAACAGTCCTGTTTCATATACTCCATATACATTAGTATAAAACTCATCATGCCCTTTTTCATTATGTACATTTATTGCTGATATTTGCCATGCTTGAATAAAGATAGAGCCCAAAACAGAAATTATCGTTGGCAACTTTTGCGCTACTCCGTATAGTCCGCTTGTTTCAATACCATACCATTCTATCAGCATATACTTATCAACTGAGTTCATAGCCCACCAAGCAGTCGCCGAAAAAATCATAGGTATTGAAAATTTTATCATGTTTTTTAGCAACTTAAGATCAAAATTCTTTATACGGATAAGTTTCCGGCTTTTCAACAATATCAATACAAATAATGTACTTGCGAAATGGGCTGATATCATCGCAATCAAATATCCGTACAAACCTATTTTTAAAACCGTTAAAAATAAAATATTCAATAGTAATAAAACCAAAGTATACAATAAGCTGGTATATACAAATATTTTAACCTTATCTATTCCTCTGACGTAATTGCTCAAACAGGTATGTAATGCATTAAAATAAAATAATGCTATAAAGAAAATCGCATAAGTATTAAAATTTTTATTCCAAAGCGACAAAATAAACGTAAGAGGGATTAATATAACTGCACCTATTGATATTATAACAACCGAATTTGTTAAATTCTTTTTTTGGTCAATATTTTTATCAAAAGCAAATCTAAAAGTAGCATCCGTTATAGATAATGTTAATATCGGGACAAGAAGATTAACAGTTGTCACGAACATATCCGCTATACCATATTCCTCAGTGGTAAGAATATATGTATATAACGGAAGCAACAAAAAAACTAAAACCTTTGACGAGAAATTTCCTATCGTCATTAATATTGTATCTGATGCTAATTTTTTATACCGATTCATACTATCTCCTATTACTTAAATATTTTTTAATATTGTACTTATATATTGTGTATTTCATATTATTTTTTTGTATAAAGCATAATAATTTTCCCACATAGTTTTTGATGAATAAACCTTACCGGTCAAATCTGTATTAACACTCGGAGGATTTATAATCATGTTTTTTATGATATCAGCCAACTTTTCTGTTTTACCATAAGGGACAAATCTGCTATACTCCTTTATAGCTATTGTTTCCGGAGCTCCGGCTTCAAAGCCCACAACAGGCGTTCCGCAGCACAGACTTTCGGCACAAATCATGGAAAAAGTTTCTTTCTTACTTGTTAAAAGCGTTACATCAGCATCCGAATACATTTGTGCCAATTCAAGCTGATTATTTGTATTTTGCATTGTTAAAACATTCTCTGGCAGCAAATCAACAGGTGCATTTTTACCTATAATAATAAAATTGTATTCCGGGAGAAGCTTTGCAACCTCCAACACATATTTTCCGCCTTTTAAATAATGATTAAAATCAGATGTAACATGAAGAACTATAGGTTTTTTATCAATTCCGTATTTTTCTCTTACATTAAAATCCGATCTTCTGCAGAAAACAGTTTCATCTATTCCGTTTTTAACAGTTTGAAAACTACCTGCAAATCCACTGAATATTCCGGATTTTTTCGCCCTGTTTGTCAGCCACTCCGACACCCCGACAACCAAAAGATTATTAAAACCGTTCATAGTCCTATGCATAAGTTCAAAACAGTGTTTAGCATCGTCGCGAAAATAACGGGAAACCGCTCCTTTTATCTTGTTACAATCATGGCACAATTGCTCCCATTTATTACATTCAAGAGCGTGTTCGCATCCTGCAGTATGCATTATTTCCGCGTGCAGGGTCAACACAGTCGGTATTTTTGATGATTTCAAAAAATCAAGCAGCTTATATACATTTACAAAATGACCGTTAAGACAATGCAAATGAACTACATCGGGCTTTTCGATTTTTATTATTTTAATTATTTTTGCCGTTGCCATTGCCGAATGTGAAAATTCCACACCATCTATTTTTGATTGAACCGAATGCACTTTTGCTTCAATCTCACTTGATACTTTATATACATTTTTTTCTTTTTCTTTTTTTCCACGTCCGTATAAAACAATTGATTCAAACCCATTTTCAACTGCCAGCGAATGAAGATCATATACTATTTTCCCTGTACTTCCGCGCTTATAAACGCAGTTTATCTGAATAATTTTCATATGATTTCACCTCACATTTTTCGAAACTCATCATAACTATTTCCTACATTTATTGCCAAAAAAACACATAAGTATACCCTGAATATATTACCAACGCAATTGCTACCGTGAACACTATAACATTAAATACAGCCTTACTTTCAACCTTAAACACATTTGCAATCTGAGGCAACAAATACAACAATCCCAGTGAATAATACTGTACAACCCTCATAGTGTTTTGGTTAATCAACAACAACGAAGAAAATATACACGACATGAAAAGCGCATTTACAGCCAGTCTGTTAATAGGAATATCTTTCTGACCCTTATTTGATACAGCAATCTCATCCACATCATTTTCCTCTTTAACTATTCTTTTATAGAATATTGTTACAACAGCAGCTATCAACATAAGGAGGTAAATAAAAGTCCCTATTCCCGCCCCCTCAGTTTGTACATAATTTTCATATCCGACCAAAAATTGAAGTGCTGCCATAAATCTTTCTCTGAAAATATACGTCATGGCAACTAAAGTCCAATATATACCTATTCTTTTCCCGGTTATTTTAATATTAGCAATCCAATAAAACGGCAGAAAACAAATAGCTGATGAATGTATTGGATACATTAACAATATGCATATTATAAAAGCAATCAGTTTTCTTTTTTTAATAAGCTCTATGCCTAAAAATACAACAAATGAAGTAGCTATTGTCTGTCGTATGCCTGTAATCGCAAAAAAGCTGTAAAACAAACAAGAAAACAATATATAGCTTAAAACAGGATTTTCAGAATTTTTATAAATAGAATACCCCATCCATGAAAAAAATAGTATTGCCACAAATATTAAAAACACTTGGTAATTATCACTAAATACTTGAAATAATTTTACAAGCAATGTATATCCGGGAGCTTTTGCATCGCTATCTACAATTATCCGATTTTGAGCAAAGTCAAGTACATAATCCCAAGAATACGTCTTAATTCTCTTAAAATTATCATAATATGATTTTGTATCAGCACCTACGCTTAACCCCCTGAGCCCAGAAATAAGTATCCACTGTAAGCTTGCTAAAATACAAAATTTTTTTTCACCTTTGTCTATGTTTTTATTGCTTAAAAACCAAAATCCTTCCAAAGCAATCAAGCATAAATTTATAATAAATATATTCATCTCTTATCACTTGTTTCGATATTCGTCACATATGAAACAAAAATCCTTTCTCAAATTTTCCTGAACGTTATGAATATCATGTTTTTCTATAGCAAATTTTCTAATTGATTCTGCTGCACCGGCAAAATCAAAATCTTTCAATTTAAGCAGTTCTCTCTCCAAATTATCTAAATCATCTATTACAATTGCACCCGGTATCGTCCTCGCATATTCAACAGATGCTATTCCTTTAGGCCCGATTACCATCAACACAGATCCACTTTGCAGACAATCTATTATTTTCGTCGAAAAACTATAATGAACATAATCTATATGTTTCTGTTCAAATGATTCAATATGCAGAACAATATCGGCATCTGCTAATTCTTTTTTAATCTCTTTATATGAACGGCTTCCTCTGAAAAATGAAACATCCTTTCTTTCAAGCTTTGTTATTAATTCTTCGTTTTTTTCCACACCCGAATATATATCTAATTGTACATTGATTCCATTTTTTTTCAAGCAAAACAGCTTATCAGCTAATACTTTTAAAACATCATCTCTGCCATAGTACATATTACCGGCATATACAATCTTTATTTTATCATCTGATTTTTTTAAAACTTCATTTGTAAAGGTACACCCTTTATATAAAACATTGATTGTTCTGTTAAATAGTTTCTGATATTCCTTGCATAGTATTTTAGAAGCTCCATATAAATAATCTGCCTGACCGATAATTTCACAAAAATTTTTTTTCAAAAGCTTACCTCGATAAAAAGGAAGACTACAATACTTTCCGTAAACATCGTCTGCAATAAAAAGTATTACTTTAGCATTTGTATATTGCTTTACAGTCTGTATCATTTTAAACAGCATTCCATCATCAGCCGCTGTTGCAAAAAAAACATCAGGATTTATTTCTTTAAGATAATTTATAAACCGTTTATTTATCCAAGAACCATGATAACATAAATACTCCATAAATGCATATAATACATTTGAGGAATTGTTGTGCAGAAAATTTATCATTTTATTTTCAGACGATTTAGCACCATCATTTTGGTCTTGTTTTATATTCTCTTTTTCATAAATAAATTGTTTCCCTATTTTTTCTTTATGAAAAAAATTCTTTATCAAATCGTTAACAGTAACACAATAATAATTTTTACAAACATCATTATTTGGCTTCGATGACCTCATATAAAAATTATAAAACACATCATTTTCCCAGCATTCTCCATCAAACCAATTGGAATATGTATTTCCTACTGCATTTCTTTCATCCCATGTACTTCTGTTATATACCAAAATATTCATTCACACGCCTCTTTTCGATTATTTTATTAAAAATACTTTTGTCATATAACTTTATTCTACAAATATAATTTTAAAAAATAATATTTTATAATCATATAACCTTATCACAATCACAAAACACTCTTTTTAGGCAGAACAAATTTTTCTCCCAACATAAAATCAAATTTATCCGGCGTAAATTGAACATAACCGCTCCACGGGAAAAAGGTCATTTCACCAAAATATACTTTTCCATTTATCGAATACAGGTCTACTCTTACTGCCGGAAAATCTTTGCACAGTATTTTAGAAATTTTCAACATTTCATCTAAATTTTCAGGCTTAGAATATTCTTTTTTTGAACAAGGGCAATCAGACTCCACATGGAGATCGTTCCAATCAATATCATAAATATTTCTTTTATGACCAGAAAAGCGATCTACGTCCAACACAACATATTCCGGTTCACCATTAAAACATAAAAATTTGTAATCGTTTATCTCTCCCAAATCAGATGAAGGATCCTCAAGTAACTGTTCAACTATTATTTTAGGCTTACTGTAAGAATATGCCCATTCTCTCCCAGCAGATGCACCTGATTGCTTCAAAAAAGCGTGAACCTGCTCCTTTACCCTGTTTTCATCCAAATTATTCTTATCTCGACATATAATATTTGTTCCGCTGCCATTTGACGTTTTTAGTATAAACTTTTCCGGAAGTAATGAAAAATCTATATCCTCCACATTATCATACGCGCCATAAAGCTGCACAAGTATTTGTGCCAATCCTTTTCCCTTTATATATTCTCTCACTCTATACTTATCAACACATATCGGCATATTGTTATCACGATAGTTAAGCTTGTACCACTGTATTTTTTCTGTATACCTTTTTGGATTTTTGAGATTAAGCCGCCTATGATGTTTTATAAAATACTGCAAAGATATCATCTGCTTGTCAGGAACAAATCCAAGTATTTTTAATACTTGAAATCGCATCTTTTTATTTCTTATAATCTTTTTATAAAAGTTCATTTTACTCAATCTCCATATACGCAAGCATTTTCTTATTAATTATGCTAACTTCAAACTTACTCTTACAAAGCTCATGGCTTTCTTTTCCCATACGCCGTGTTTCTTCATCATGTTCTATCATATAGAGCATTTTTTCTGCCAAAGCATCAGAGTTTTTAATCGGAACAAGAAATCCGTTTTTTCCATCTTCAACAGCTTCTCTTGTGCCGACCCAATCTGTTGTAAGAACAGGTTTTCCGCATGCCATAGCTTCAAGGATAGTTCTCGGGATACCTTCCCGATAGTATGTAGGAAGTACAAAGCAGTATGCATTCGACAATACAGGCATAACATCCTTTACCTCACCCGGAATTTCCACAACACCGGTCTTTGTGTACTTTTCAAGTTCTTCCGGCTTGATTGCGCCCATTGAGCTATCATAACCACCGAGTATTACAAACCTTGCATCCGGATATTTATATTTTACTTTTTCAGCCGCATTGCAAAATTCAAATATTCCTTTTTCTCTGATAATACGAGAAATCATCAGAAAAGTTTTCTCCTGTGGCAGTTCCTGATAAGAAAAACGCTCCATATTTACTCCCGAACCGTCCACCTTTTCGCATTTTTCTTTTTTGAGGTATTTAAGTTCCGTAAAAAGCTTCATATCATCCCAATTTTGAAATATAACTTTTTTACAGCACTTAAATGCCTTTTTATATAGTATCCCTGTTATTATCTGCAGAATTTTTGACTTTACGGTATTGGTTCCGTATACTCTGCCAAGACCTGTTATCATCGGATATACTTCCTTTACTCCGGCTTTTCCGGCAGCAATAGACCCGTAAATCACAGGCTTTATCGTATAAGAAAATACTTTATCGGGTTTCTCCTCTTTCATTGCTTCCTTAAGTTTTTTACAGTACTGAATATCGCCTTTTATTCCAACATTATCCTTTACAAACGGGATTTCGATAAATCGTGCTCCCAAAGCCTTAATATCATCTATATAATCCTTATTCGGTCCGGTTACAACAACCTCATATCCATGATTAATAAATTCACGAATCAAGTCTCCCCTAAAGTTGAACACGGTTTTATTTTTCGGAGATACAACCATTATTTTCATAATCAACCTATCCAATCTTTCAAATTATTGTATATGACATCGAACATACGTTCATTATTTCCATCACCCACAAAAGAGTTGTGCGGAGTTATGATCAAATTATCCAAATTCCAAAGCATACTCTCGCCTGTCAAAGGCTCTTCCTCAAACACATCCAATGCTGCGCCCTTTATTACGTTATTATTCAGCGCATAAATCAAAGCCGCTTCATCTACAAGCTTCCCGCGTGATATATTGACAAACATACCGCTTTTTTTCATTGCGGAGAAAAACCGGGCACCAAATATATGATGAATTTCCTTTGTATACGGCATTGCAGATATAAATATATCCGCACTCGATGCTATTGAATATATGCTGTCGGGTTTATAACATTCGGCTATATATTCTGATTTAACCGGATAAATATCAATTCCTATTATCTTTGCGCCGAAAGCATTCAGCCTTTTTGCTATTTCCAAACCGATACTTCCGCAGCCGGCAATTGCAACTGTTTTTCCGTACAGTTCAATCGCACTCCTGTTCTTGTTCCACTCTTTATTTTTACGATTTTCATAAAACAAAGTGCCGTTTCTCAGCAGCTCCAAAATAAGCATTACGGTATGCTCTGCAATCGGAATACTGTAAACTCCCCTTGCGTTATTAAGCTTTATATTATGTTCCTTTATATATTCGACAGGAACTCTGTCATATCCGGCACTTGTCAGCTGTATATATTCAAGATTGCAAAACTCTTTTATATTATGGTGCAAAAACAAACCATTGCAAATTATTGCGTTATATTTTTCACATGTTTGAATTGGATCTGTTTCCATTTGCAGAAAATCTATATCAAATCCAAGCCGATTTAACAGTCGTATTTGCTTGTCAGTGTATGCATATGCTCCTGTCAATAAAAGTTTCTTCATATTTTTGTAAGCCACCTATCATTAATCTTATCAATTTGTATTACCAACAAATGAATTACACTCGCAAGAGCAAAAATTGATGCTGTCAAAACAATCCAATTTATAGGAAATGTTAAGCCAAGACTCTTTATCGATGACAAAATTCCATACTGTACAACATAAATTTCTAAGGTTATTTTAGATATGTAATTTACAAAATTAATAAACCACGGCGCCAAACCATTTAAAAACTTTTCTATCCCCATAAAACATTTAAATATGCTATACAGCAATACAAGTAAAATCATTTGATTTGCAATTTGAAAGCTGCTTATACCGGGAATTTTAACAAAAGCAAGTTTACTCGCAAAATATATTGCCGCAAATATCAGCATTAATATCCAATCAACTATTCTGTTTTGAGGCGGCTTCATCTCCCTATATCTTGCACCTATAAGCATAGCCTCAAAAAATAAAAATCTGATCATATCTTCTCTGACATTGTCTATGTGATATGATTTCTTATCATAGAAAAAAATATAAATCAATAACCATACAATTGCCGTAAATAATATTATTTTATTTATTGATAACCACTTATATCGTCTTTTTAATATTATTGCAGCATAAAATATAATATATATAACCATAATTGACGCAACAAAATGATATTTTGTCGGGTATATAAAACATTTAATTATCGCACCTGCATTAACTTCCTCAAGCCTATATAATCCAAAAAGAAGATAAACTGCGGTAGTTATCCACACAGCCGGATAAATTCTCAGTATTCTTTTTAAGTACCATTTGTCAAATCTAAGTTTTATATTTGCAATACAAAAGCCTGACACCGCAAAAAAAATTACATCACCAAGCAATCCCCCGTTAGCAATCAAATCTGTCGGATATATTCCCGTATAATGCGAATTTGTAATTATTACTGCGGCAATCGCGCGCAAAAAATTTATAAAACTAAACATGTATTACCTCCACTTTCAATATACAAATCCGGACAAATTGCTTTTATACTCATCATTTATTGATAAGCTCTTTTTCTCCCGCCGTTATTGATTTATTTTCATTATCGGCATCCGACAATACCTTAATAATTGTCACAAAAAAAATCTTTAAATCAAGCAAGAACGAACAATGTTTTGCATACCATACATTTAACTCTATTCTTTTTCCCCATTCCACGTCTTTTCTTCCGTGTACCTGTGCCCAGCCCGTTATTCCGGGTTTCAATTCAAACATAACCTTTTGTTCATCGGTATATTCTTCAAATTTGAAAGGGTGATATGTAAGAGGCGGTCTAAAGCCTATCAATGACATTTCAGACTTTATTATGTTGAACAGCTGTGGAAGTTCATCTATACTTGTGGCTCTCAAAACTCGCCCAACCTTTGTTATTCTTGGGTCAGATTTGAAAGAATACTGCTTGCTTCCCATATTCTCCGCGCCGACGCACATTGTTCTGAATTTATATATATAAAATTCTTTCCCGTATTGCCCAAGTCTTTTTTGCTTAAATATTATCGGACCTTTTGAGTCAATTTTTATTGCAACAGCAGTAATCAGCAAAATCGGTGAAACAATAATTAATCCGAATACAGATAAAAAGAGATCTATTCCTCTCTTAACATATTTTTTATACATAACGAGCTCCTTGTTTCTCTAAAATCGTGTCAATAATATTCTCTACTTCCCGATGATTTGTCAAGTATTCATCCGATGATAAGTTAAGTGCAATATCTTCGTATTCTCTTAGCTGTTTCATATTTAACTCAAATCGTTTACCAAAGGTTTGAATTGTATCTTCATCCGTCCATATGCAAAATCCTCTGGATAAAATCACTCTGGTAGATTTCAGTCTGTAATGTTCAATCAGTATCTTTTCGGCAGGAAGCGTTCCTGTGCCTATTTGAGCTATGCCTCCAAATCCATACGTTACTCCGGCATCACTCATCTTTTTACACAGATTTTCTACAACTCCATTCGCCAAAAGCTCAAACATAAAATTCAAGCCGTAACTTAGGTGCAGGTCATTAAGCCCGATATGTATTTCATCAAGGAGCGGATTGCACAAAATCTCATCAAGACAGCAGACCGCTTCTTTTGTTTCCAAAAGCAAGGTGGTCGATGTTCTGCGATTTATAAGCTGTAAAAACTTATTAACCTCATCGGGTGTTTTCCACATCGGAAGCATAATCCGCTGTGCTCCGGCGGAAATAACTTCTTCAATTTCTTTTTCAGAATTTATATTCCATGAATTTACCCGCACCAGCAACTCCGATTTTGTCAAAATCTTTGACATTTTTCTGACATCATCTATTGTATGGTGTGATTTTACACAATCCATGTTTTTTTGACGTTTCTCTTTTCCGAGCGTTTCAAGATCAACCCAAATTCTCTCCACACCGTTCTTCTCGGCAATAAGCGCTAAATCTGCGTTATTTGTTATGTACATTAAGGTCATTGACATATTTTTTCACATTCCATCCTCAAAACAATATTCCAAGCAGTTTACAGGCAGCGCTTCATGCGGTTTTAATTGACAGGTGTTTCTGTATCAAAAAAAATCTTCTGCTTTTACTGTATTTTTCTTAAAATTTCATTGCTTTTAACTTTCGTCCCGGTACAACATAATGCAAATTATGTTGCGGACATAAAGAGCCCAATACTATAACATATAGATTGTATCACTTTTTCAGAAAGTTGTCAATTATTCACACACAATTTCGTTAATTTGCATAAACCCAAAACGTAGCAAATCGGACTAATGATTTCCTCAAAAAAGCATCGGTCTGAATATCGTGCATATAAATCAGCATAAACGCTCACTAAACATGAACATTTGTTTTATTTTTATGCACTCTTACAACATTTTACAACATAATTTGAATTACATAGTATTTGGTGAAATTAACGAACTCACGTTTTTTCAGCAACGTAACAACACTGATTTTTCTATTTGCATGAGGTGGACTTTCACCACAGAGCATTGGTATGCCCGTCATACTCAAAAAGCGGCAGACCAACAAACAGTCTGTCGCTTTTGGCAAATCGCATATTAATGGGATTTTTCTAACATTTCCGAAAAAGCAAAACCCCCGAAAAAATAATAAATTCGGGGATTTTGTTTAATATTAAACTGGTGAGCCATCGGAGATTCGAACTCCGGACAACTTGATTAAAAGTCAAGTGCTCTGCCAACTGAGCTAATGGCCCTGGCTGGGATAGCAGGACTCGAACCTACGGAATGCCAGAATCAAAATCTGGTGCCTTACCAACTTGGCTATATCCCACTATACAAATTTTGATGGGGTGGATAGTGGGACTCGAACCCACGACATTCAGTGCCACAAACTGACGCTCTAACCAACTGAACTATATCCACCATCTAAAAAAAATAAATGGCGCGCCTGAAGAGATTCGAACTCCTGGCCCACTGCTTAGAAGGCAGTTGCTCTATCCAACTGAGCTACAGGCGCGTATGGAGCGGGTGATGGGAATCGAACCCACGCGGCCAGCTTGGAAGGCTGGAATTCTACCATTGAACTACACCCGCATATTTATTTTTTATCAGCCGTTTTAAACCAACTGACTTAATTATTATACCAAATACACGGCAAAAAGTCAAGCTTTTTTTGCCGTTTTAAGCTGTTTTGTTAAAAATCATGATTTTTATTGTAATTACATATACTTTGTTTTACATTTTGTATATATTGGCATATAAATTGCGGCTGCCGCTTTCATGCGGCAGCCATATAGATCTAAAAATTATTAATGAAAAGCCGGTTTCACAAAGCAATTCTGCCGAATATATTTTATTTCAACACCGATATTGCATCGGAAATTGTCTTTTCATACGCTTCCCTGCCGTACTTATCAACCTCAGCCTTATTCTTTTCGCCGTGAGTCAGGCAGCCCGCGCCGCCAATGCAGCCGCCGACGCACGCCATTCCCTCTATAAAGTTAGCGTCAAGCACACCTCTTGTTTTCTTAACAAGCGCCATGCGGCATTCCTCTATACCGTCACACGAAACGCTCTTAAGCTCAAAATCATTTATTCCGCGCTCCATCAAACCTTGACGAACGGCGTCGGAAAGTCCGCCGCAGCGCGCAAATATACGTCCGAAATAAGAAGCGTTATCAAGCACGCCTTCTTCCAGCGTTGTTATATCAATATCGCGGCTGTCAAACAGAGCCTGAAGCTCCTCAAAGGTCATGCAGGAGTCGACATAAGGCTTAACCTCATCCTTCTGCACTTCCATTTTCTTTGCCGTGCAAGGGCCGATAAATACAATTTTAACATTTTCCTGAGTTTCTTTTATATACCTTGCAATAGTCGCCATCGGCGAAAGATTATGCGAAATCATCGGTGTCATTGCCGGGAACGCCTTTTGTATATAAGCTACAAACGCAGGGCAGCAGGAGCTTGTAAGAAAGCCCTTTTCCGCAAGCTCGCCCGACTCCGCATATGCGACCATATCCGCGCCGAGAGCCGCTTCAACAACGCTGTAAAATCCAAGCTTTTTAAGCCCCGTTATAACCTGTCCGAGCTTGGCATACGTAAACTGACTCGAAATAGACGGCGCAACAAGCGCATAAACCTTATATTTTTTATTATTGTCGCTTTCCTTTATAAGCTTTATAATATCAAGGATAAACGATTTGTCAATAATTGCTCCGAACGGACACTGATAAACGCACGCGCCGCAGGAAATACATTTCTCATCATCTATTTTCGCCGCCATATTTTCGTTTACCGAAATAGCTTTTATCTTGCACGCACTCTGACACGGTCTTTTTCTGTTGATAATAGCGGTAAACGGACAAACCTTTGCGCACGCGCCGCAGTTTACGCATTTTGTTTTATCTATATGCGCAACATGATTATCATCAAATGTAATGGCATTTTTTCTGCATACATCCTCGCACCTGTGCGCAAGGCATCCGCGACATGAGTTCGTAACCTCGTATCCGCCCATAGGACATTCGTCACAGGCAATTTCAACAACTTCTATAACATTCGGCTTTTCCTTGTTTCCGCCCATTGCCATTTTAATTCTGTCTGCTACAATTGCCCGTTCTTTATAAACGCAGCAGCGCATCGTCGGAGTATTGCCGGGAACGATTTTGTTAGGTATATCAAGAATATTTTCCCTAAGCGTGCCCTTCCATTCCTCTCTTGCAACCTCACGAAGCACCTTGTATTTCAGATGCTGCACCTTTGTATCGAATTTTCTCACCTTATGTTCACTTCCTTTTCTTAAAAATAACTTACCTTTATCTTCTTACCCATTTTCCTCAAACATTCCGAAAGCTCCGTAACCAAATTCATCTTTATGCTGAAATTAATCGGCAAATTCGGATTTTGGTGTGCCGGATTTATCGCTCTGCCCACATAGAAATTAATATCGGTTGCCTCTTCAAAAAGTATTCTGCTTATCAGCGAAGCGCCGTCCCTTTTATATCCCCAAACCTCATAGCTTTCGTTGCCGCTTAAATAGTCCTTTGCATATTCGAGCACCCTGTTTATTGTTATAACGCCCTCTGTAACAAGGTCTACTCCCTCTATTTCGGCCGTCGGCGGAATATCGGGGCTTTCAAAATTAAGGCTTGGCTTCAGCGGCTTTCCAAGATATTTTGCCGCAATTGACGATGTTGTACCGCCGCACACAATATGCTTTCCCTCTTTGGAGAAAAACAGCGCCATCATTCTGTTTGCGTCATCGCGGTTTGACGGAGGTCCAAAAAGAAGATTTACCGGCTCACGTTTTCTTATTCTTACAACACACGCCGTTGCATCATCGCCGGGCTTTTCGCCGTAAAGCTTAAAGCACTCATCAACCAAAATTGTAGCGAGTGTTTTAGCCGTAAAGCCCGCAACGGTGAGCGGCTCCAAATACTCCGTTATATCCTTTACGCTCCAGCCGAAATTATACGCTATGCCGATCCCTGCATGAGGACAGCCGTCGCTCATGGCAACAAATATATCGTCCTCCTGCAAATTTATAACCGATTTATAAATCTTTTTGCCGTCAATATTCATTTCCGATTTCGGATAGTCAAAGCTTTTGCCGTCCCTGAAAAATATAACCTGCGGATTATCATACTGAATTATTTCCGCCTTTTCATTATCTATTAAATGTATTATCGTAAATGTGGAATAAGCAACGCCCCTTACCGAACAGATAGGCAGCGTTGCGGCAATTGTCGAAACACATTCCTCAAGAGATATTCCCTCAGCCATCATAGTTGATATTATCTTTGACGTCAGCGTTGACAAAATGCTTGCTTTAACGCCGCTTCCCAAGCCGTCAGCAAGAACAATTACCGTTGAGTTTTCATCGCGCTCCACCACATCAACATGATCGCCGCAAAGCTGCTCGCCGTCATGGTTTACGCTCTTATAGCCTATATCCGCGCATAAATTATTCATCGGCAATCGTCTCCTTAAGCTTTGTAAGCGCTATTTTCGTTTCAGCCGCCGTTTCGCCGAGAAGCGACGCAATATCCTGAACAATTCTCATTTGCTTATCAACAACCTTGTCAGCTATTTCAACTGTATGACGGCTGATGCTCTCCTTTTTCTCGCGCACTCTCTCCTCTTCGGTTATGTCACGCATTATGCATACGATAAGCTTATAATCCCTGTCGTAAATAACGGAAAGCTCAACGTATTTTTCATACTCGGCAAGATATGTACGCATATTTTTTATATTTCTTCCCGTTTCAAGCACCTGCATAAACGGCTTCGGGTCTAAAACGCGCACTACAAGGTCACCGAGAATATCGCGCGCCGAATGTAAATTCATCATTTTAAGCGCGGCAGCATTAATCTGCTGAACTTCAAGCGCTTCGTTGAGCGCAATAAGCCCGTTAGGCGTATTTTTTATAATCGTATCCGAGAAATTCTCAGCCTTATCCTTAAGATACGGCAGACACATTGAAATTTCAGCCTTACCCTGAAGTATTGCAACCGCTTTTTCGCGGCACGTATTATAGCCGCACGAGCCGCAGTTAAGCTCATCGGACGGCTTGAATTTACCCATTTCGCGAAGAATTGAATTTATTTCATGCTCGGTCGGCTGCTGAAGCTTTTTCTCTATAATCGTAAACGTTTTTCTTATATCAAGACTGTCGGGCTGATTAACCTCAAAATCCTTCTTCCCGGCAAAATCCGAAACCGCTTTATAATCTTTTACCGGACTTCTGTGGAATTTCTCCATTACCGGTCCGCCAACGCAGCTGCCGGAGCAGGCTGACATTTCAATAAAGCATTTATGAATTTTTCCGCTTTGAATATCCTTAAGCGCGGCAATGCAGTTTTCAACTCCGTCAATTGCCATATAGGTATATTCGGAATTTTCCTGAGTCATGGTCTTTAAAATTCCGCCTGTCGTCGGGAAAAATCTTGCACGGCTGTGTTCGTCGCAGTCCGCCTCCGTTTTTATTTCAATTTTTTCATCCTTAAGCCATTTCGTAAGCTCATCAAACGTTAAAACAGCGTCAACAATGCCGCCGTAATAATCCGCCTCATCCTTTTTTGCAACACACGGACCTATAAACACCGTTTTAACCTCAGGATTTTCTTCCTTCATTTTCTGGCAGTGTGCCTGCATTGGCGATAAAACATCTGCAAGATAAGGAAGCTCAAGCGGAAAATACTTCTGAATGAGCAGATTTATACTGTGGCAGCACGAGGATATTATAATATCTCTGCCGTCCTCGTTTATCATTTTTTCATATTCGTTTTTAACAATGGTTGCGCCGATTGCCGTTTCCTCAACATCCGCAAAGCCAAGCTTTTTTAGAGCTTCGCGCATTGAATTTATGCCAACTCCCTCATAGTTTGCAATAAATGACGGCGCAAGACTTACCTTTACGGGCGCTCCGCTTTGCAAAAGCACCTTAACCTTTTCCGTTTCATCAACAATCTGTTTCGCGTTCTGGGGACAGACAACAAAGCACTGTCCGCACAGTATACACTCGTTCCCTATAATATACGCCTGATTTCCGGAAAATCTTATAGACTTAACCGGGCAGTGGCGAATACATTTATAACAGTTTTTACAATTAGACTTTTTAAGCGTAAGACAATCTGACATCGCATTATACCCCCAAAGCTACATTTTTAAGCAAGCGCGCCGAGTACGTTTTTGTCAAAGAACTCCTTAACCTCATCGGGCGATACCGAGAAGAAATCATCATCAACCGTTACGCATACGCCCTGCTCGCATTTTCCTATGCAGAATGTTCCCGAAAGCTCAACCTTGTCGCCGAGATTATTTTCAGCAATAAGGCTTTGAAGCTGCTCAACAACCTGCCTCGATCCCTTAATGTGACATGATGATCCGATACATACTGTTACTTTCATTTTTAAAACCCCCTGTTTTTTAAATTTTTATCTCTAAACAGACGAATTAAGCATTTCGGCAGTCGGTAAATATCCGTTGCCTTATCCGTCATATTTTATACTGTTTGCCAAATATGCAAGCGAAAGCGCCATATTTTCATACTGCACCGTTATATGTTTTTCGGTTTTCAGTCTGCAAGGCGCAAAGCACCAGATACCGCGTATTCCGCTCGCTGTCATCAGATCGCATACCTGCTGCGCATTTTCTGCCGGTACGGCGATTATGCCTATTTCAATATTATTTTTGCGGCAAAAGCTGTCAAAACGCTCCATAGAATAAATCGGTTTTCCGCCCTTGCTTTTTTCCTCGCCCAAAACGTTGCTGTCAAATGCGGCAACAATATCAAGCCCATACGGCGCAAAGCCGCTGTAGTCATAAAGCGCGCGGCCGATTTTTCCGGCACCCACAAGCACAACCTTGTTTTCTCGTTCATCGCCGAGAAAGCTTTCAAGCGATTTTGTCAGCTCGCTTATTTTATAGCCCGTTTTCGGTCTGCCTGCGCCGCACAAAACGCCGAGATCCTTGCGCACCTGCACCTCGCCGAGCCCAAGCTGCTTTGCAATTGCTGTTGCCGATATATTTTCATTCAAATGATTTGTTTCTCTTAAAAATTTAAGATAAATCGGTATGCGGCCGATCGTTGCACGTGATACCTCAATACGATTCACTGTTCCACCTCTTAAATAGCAGCCGTATAATAAATTTTTCGTATATAGATAAAAATCCACTCTGTTTTGATATAATTAAATTTACAAAAAAAGAGTGGCTTCATCTGCTGCTGTTTTATTTTTGTTTGTCTGCAAGCTCGTCAAGCTTTTTATTTCTGAAATACAAAGCTACGTCTATTGAAATTTCAATAAAGTTCAGTATGTAGAAGAAAAAGCTCAGGTAAAAAAGAAATCCGCTTGAATTTTCCGCGCAAATCTGTATTACCTTTCTTGCAATTCCGAACGCGTAGCCTATAAGCAAAAACACCTCAAAAAACAAGCTTTTTCCCTTAGCTGTTCTTGAAATTATGGATTTGCGAATTGAAATCGGCCACGAAAGTCCGAAACAAAATATAGTTAAAGCCTCAAATAAATCTGTAATTGCCGATACAGTCATAATTATCTCCATTCTGCCGCCGAAAGCGGCTGTTATCGCGGCGGCAGACTATTTGTCTGCCGCACGCATTGTTTGTTATATACTCTTTCTGTTTGTATAATTCGGAAGAAGCATAGGCGAAACCTTGTCTGTCTTTATGCCTGCAGCTTCTCTTTCAGCGTCATATTTTGCAATATGCGAAAGCGTAAGCTTGCCCGTCTTTGTAGTCTTTGCCTTTGCTGCCGCATTCTGACCCGCATTTCTGCCGAACACAATAATATCAAGAAGAGAATTGCCCATAAGTCTGTTTCTGCCGTGTATTCCGCCGACAGCCTCACCGGCAACAAACAGGTTTTCAACGCCTGTCATTCCGTCAACGCTTATGTCAAGACCGCCGTTTTGATAATGAAGCGTAGGATAAACGAGGATAGGCTCTTTTCTTATGTCTATGCCGTAGCTCATGAACATACGCATCATAGCCGGTATTCTCTTTTCAATTGTTCCCTCTCCGCCGATTTGTTCAATCATAGGAGTATCGAGCCAAACAGCCTTTCCGCTGCCAGTGTCAACGCCCTCATCTCTGTCGGAGCATTCACGGATTATTGAAGCTGCAGCAACGTCACGCGTTTCGAGCGGATGCATAAATACCTTACCGTCACGGTTTACAAGCTTAGCTCCGAGCGAACGAACCTTTTCCGTAACAAGCGCACCGAAAATCTGCTGCGGGAAAGCCGCACCTGTCGGATGATACTGAAGAGTATCCGCATAAAGAAGCTTTGCGCCGACTCTGTAGCCAAGCACAAGTCCGTCAGCCGTTGCACCGTAATGGTTTGATGTCGGGAAGCCCTGATAATGCATTCTGCCTGCGCCGCCTGTTGCTATTATAACTGTTTTTGCACGCGCAACCATAAGCTCATGAGTTTCCATATTCATAAGAACGGCGCCGGAAGCCTTTCCGTTTTCGTCAAGAATAATTTCTATTGCAGCTGTAAAGTCAACAATCGGTATACCGCGATTTATTACCTCATCGCGAAGCGTTCTCATTATTTCGGCACCGGAATAGTCCTTAGCAGCGTGCATTCTCTTTCTTGAAGTACCGCCGCCGTGTGTTGTTATCATTGTTCCGTCTTCTGCCTTGTCAAACTCAACGCCAAGCTCATTAAGCCATTTGATAGCGCCCGGAGCGTCGCAAACAAGCTTTGAAAGGAGCTCGCGCTTTGCCGCAAAGTGACCGCCGCCGAAAGCGTCGAGGAAATGTATAGCCGGAGAGTCGTTTTCCTTATCAGCCGCCTGAATACCGCCCTCTGCCATCATTGTATTAGCGTCGCCTATTCTGAGCTTTGTAACAATCATAGCGCTTGCGCCTGCGTTATCGGCTTCAATTGCAGCCGATGCACCTGCACCGCCGCCGCCGATAATCAAAACATCAACATCGTATTTAACATCGGAAAGATCTATGTCCTCCGCCTTAATTCTGCTCTTTGCCTGGAGCAAATCGCAAAGCTCATGAGGAACGATTTCGCCTTTGTTCGGTCCTATTTCAAGAGCCTTAAATTCTTTCTTTTTATAGTCCGGGTGATATGCTGCAAGGAGGTCGTCTTTTTCCTGTGCCGTCATTCTAACCGGCTCATAAGCGATATTTGCGCTGCGCGCTTCTTCTACCGCTTTTAATGATTTCTGAAATTCGGATGAATACATATCTTTTGCCTCCCTGTCTTACTTTTCTATTTCTCTGTTGTTATAAAGCTCCTTGAGCTCTTCAACAGGCTTACCCATAAGCGCTTCAATCAAATCGTTAAAGGTTCCGTTTTCAATTTCCTTTACGCGATTTTCAAGATGCTGCGATTTGGGTGCAAGATATTTTCCGTTAAGTCTGCGCGCAAGCATTGCAACTTGGGGATGTGAAATTCCTGCCGGGCATCTTGATGAGCAGACGCCGCACATAACGCAGTCAAACGATTCCTCTGCGCACTTGTCAAACTCGCCGCGCTGAGCATATGCTATGTACTGCATAACATTAAGGCTCTGCGTGCAGCTCTTTGTACAGGCATTGCAGCCCACGCACGCATAAATTTCAGGATAAAGCTGCATCATAATTGACTCTGTCGGCTTTATTTTCTCAATGTCATATACCTCTTTAACAAGTGGAAAAAACGGAAGTGTTGCCACATACATATTGTTTTCCACCTTTGTCTGACAAGCAAGACAGGTTTTAAGCTCCTTTTCACCCTTTATACGATAAATTGTAGCACAGGCTCCGCAAAAGCCGTTTCTGCAGCCGCAGCCGCGCACAAGCTGATAGCCTGCATATTCCATAGCACGCATAATTGTAAGATTGTCCGGAACGCTGTACTGCTTGCCGAACAGATAAACGTTTACCATGTTATCCATAATTAATCCTCCATTCCGCCGCCGTCGGCGGCACAAATTTTAATATTCGTCGGGAAGCTCGTCAAGCTCGTCGCATCTGAATACCGGTCCGTCCTTGCAGACGTATTTAGCACCGATATTACATCTTCCGCACTTGCCTATTCCGCATTTCATGCGAAGCTCCATTGTTGTATAAACCTGAGTTTTGTCAAAGCCAAGCTCCTGGAGTCCCGAAAGAGTAAATTTAATCATTATAGGCGGTCCGCATATAATTGCGATTTTGTCCGTTGAGAAGCCGAGCTCCTTAACATAATTCGGGACAAAACCGACGTGACCGTCCCATTCAGGCTGTTCTCTGTCAATTGTCAGGTAAACGTTTACGCCTGTATCCTTTGTCCATTCGTCTATAATTTCCTTATAGTCAACAAGATCCTGCATACTGCGTGAGCCGTATACAATGTCTATTTTACCGTATTTGTCACGGTAATGACGGCAGTAGTTTATAACGGATCTGAGCGGTGCAAGACCGATACCGCCGGCAATAAAAAGCATATCTTTTCCGGCAAAATCGGTATCAACCGGAAACGGTCTGCCGTACGGCCCGCGAATTGTAATCTGCTGACCGACCTCCATAGAATGAAGCCAATCGGTAACGCAGCCGCATTTTTTAATTGAAAATTCCATAAATTCAGTATTTGTAGGCGAGGAAGTAATTGAAAACATAGCCTCTCCCACTCCCGGAATAGACAGCATAGCACACTGTCCCGGTCTATGCTCAAAAGCCTTTTTCCCGTCGGGAGTTACAACTCTGAAGGTTTTTACATCGGGAGTGTCTATACGAATATCCGTAACTACTCCGATAACCGGAATAAGAGGTTCTTTCATATCAGTCATTTTAATAATCATTCCTTTCCGTGCCGAAAGCACAAGCTGTGGGGCTGAATTAATAACCGCTGCGGTAAATTTTATTCAGCCGTACCTCCCAATTTTTTCATAACCTTTACTATATTCATCTGTATCGGGCATTTCGCCATACATCTGCCGCAGCCGACGCAGGAGAAAAGTCCGTCGTTATTTGTCGGATAATATACAAGCTTATGCATAAATCTCTGACGGAAACGTTCGAGCTGAGTAAGTCTCGGCTGTCCTGCCGACATTTTTGTAAAGTCGGAATACATACATGAATCCCAGCATCTGAAACGCTTAATTCCGTGACCGGTATTAAAATCCTTTATATCATAGCACTGACAGGTCGGGCATACAAAGGTACACGTACCGCAGCCCAGACAAGTATCGGAAAGCTCTTTCCATTCGGGTGCATTAAAGAATTTTTCTGTTTTATCCTTGCCGAATGCGTCCTTTGAAAGCGACGCAAGCGGAAGCTTTTCAATTCTTTCACGAATAAGCTTTTGCTGCTCGGAAACAGCGCTTTCGTCAGCGTCCTCCGTTATAGCGGATAAAGCCGCCATTAAAGCCTCTCCCTTTTTGCTTTGTGCATTCATATAAAGCGCGTCATCGGTTTTATAGCAGACAACATCGCCCTCCGGGCTTGCCGCGTCTATATCAAAGGTTTTGCAAAAACAGGTTTCCTGCGGCTTTGTGCAGGCAAGCGACATTATAATTCCATGCTCGCGGCGATTTTTATAATACGAATCAACCGGCTCCGAAAGAAATACTCTGTCAAGCACCTCAAAGCTTTTAACGTCACACGCACGAACTCCGAATATCACAAAGTCCTCACTCTCCGAACGTGTGTCGATAACCTCTATTGTTTTACCCTCAACCTTAAAATCCATAAGGTTTTCAGTCTGCGGAAAGAAGAAATCCTTTGCACTTCTTACGGTATTTAAAGCATTTGAAAGCTTTATGCCCTCTTCCCACTTTTCGAATTTAGCTCCGGCTTCCGTATCCTGCGGAATATAAAGAGTATTCTTTTCGGCAATCTGAGAAAAAAGCTGATCAATTTTATCAAGTGAAATTTTACGCATTGATGTCACCTCTTTCTACAGCCTCGCTCGGCTCGGCGTCATCTACGGTGTAGTCAACAATCGGCGCTCTGCTGCCGACAACGGCGCCTGCCTGATATTCTCCGTAAAGACCGTCAATATCCTTTATAAACTTGCGGTTTAAAAGATGAAGCGGAATATGCTGAGGACAAACGCGTGAACATTCTCCGCAGTCCGTGCAGCGCCCTACAACATGAAACGCTCTTATGATATGGAACATTTTTTCTTCAAACTCGTTTGATGCCGCCTTGTTTTCAACGCCCGAATTAGGATTGTCGAAAACGCATTTTTCACACGTACAGGCAGGACATACATCGCGGCAGGCATTGCAGCGAATACATCTTGAAAGCTCACCCTGCCAGAACGCAAAACGCTCATCCGGAGTCATTTTCTCTATTTTTTCAACCTCATCAAATCTTGACGAGTCGAGAACGTCGCCGTCCTCACCCAAAAGCTCATCATATACAACGTGCTTTTTGGATTTGCAATTTACACATCTTTCAGCCAAAAGCTCGCCGAAATCTGCCGAAACATCACCGTCGTAAAGAGTATGTATTACAACTTTATCTCCGTCGGAGCTTACAGACGAAACACTTTCCGCCTTTGCTCTTACCTTATTAATATCGAGCATACCCTCGCACGGAACGCCTACAGCATAAACTTTTTCTCTGTCAAAGCGGTGCTCTGTCAGAAGCTGATTAAAGCTGTATGTATCGCAGGGCTTTAAAAATACAAGTATTTTCTTTTCCTCTTTTATTGTTTCCTTAACAAGATACTTTGAAAAGTTTGCTCCGCAGAAATCGCCCCAGACGAAAGCACTTTCAAGCTCCTCCGCCGATGTGAACACAGACGGAGTTACATCATAGTCGAACTCTCCCGCTCTCCAGCCGAGAACGCGGTCAACCGTTCCGTTTTCAAGAAGCTCGGAGGCTTTATTTACAAGATCTTCGCGTTTTATTTTTTGCATCGTAAATCCTCCAATCTCTTATTTTCTCCGAGTGCGGCAACCTTTTCGGCAAAATCATTCATTGTAGCCGCAAACTTTGCGCCCTCTGCCGCGCTGACCCACTCAACGCGTGTGCGCTCTCTTTCAATGCCGAGATAATCAAGCATTGAGAAAAGCAGCGACATACGTCTTCTTGTATAATAGTTACCGGAGGTATAATGGCAGTCGCCGGGATGGCAGCCGCAAAGAATAACTCCGTCAGCACCGCGCTGAAACGCGCGCAGTATAAACATCGGATTTACTCTGCATGAGCAGGGTACGCGTATAATTTTTACATCAGCTGGATAATTAAGTCTGTTGTTTCCTGCCAAGTCGGCTCCGGCATATGAACACCAGTTACAGCAGAATGCCACAATAAGCGGCTTATAATCATTTACTTGCATATTGCGTCCACCTCCGCCATGATTTGTTTATTCATAAAGCCCTTAAGGTCCATAGCACCCGACATACAAGCAACCGTACAAGCGCCGCAGCCCTGACAAACTGCTTCGTTTACCGAAGCCACACGTCTTACTCTTGTTGTTCTGTCAGGCATTCTGAATTCCTTGTCAATATACGAAATTGCTCCGTACGGGCAAACCTTTTCACACGTTGAGCAGCCGTTACACATCATTTCATCCGAATGAGCTACACACGGATTACCCATAAGCTTATCCTTGCACAAAAGACCTATAACCTTTGAAGCGGCAGCTCCTGCCTGAGAAACGGTTTCCGGAATATCCTTCGGTCCCTGACAGGTACCCGAAAGGAACACGCCGGCTGTCGGACTTTCAACAGGACGCAGCTTCGGATGAGCCTCTGTGAAGAAATCGTTTGTATCCATGCTCGCGGTAAGCATTGTAGCGAGCGGACGAGCCGACTTATCAGGCTCTATTGCAGCGGCAAGAACAACGAGGTCAGCATCTATGTGGAGCTGCTCTCCTGCCAAAAGGTCAGAAGCCTGAACCTTAAGCTTTGAGCCCTCCGGCGTAACCTTTCCTACCATGCCCTTTATATAATGCACACCGTAATCTTCAACGGCGCGGCGGTAAAATTCATCAAAATTCTTACCCGGCGTACGAACGTCAATATAGAACACATAAACGTCCGTATCGGGATACTTATCCCTTGTAAGCATAGCGTGCTTTGCGGTATACATACAGCAGATTTTTGAGCAGTATTCCTTGCCCTTTTGAGCGCACGCCTCACATCTTGAGCCTACGCACTGAACAAAAACAATCGTATGCGGATGCTCGTGGTCTGACGGACGCAGAAGTGTACCGCCTGTCGGGCCTGCCGCATTCATAAGTCTTTCAAACTCAAGCGAGGTTATAACGTCCTTTGACTGAGAATAAGCAAACTCGTCAAACTTATCCATTGAAATGGGATTAAAGCCCGTTGCAACAACAATTGCGCCGTACTTTTCTTTTATAAACTCGTCCTGAGCCTTGTAATCTATAGCGCCTGCGGTGCAGACTCTCGAACAAAGACCGCACTTACCTGATTTGAGCATTATGCAGTGGTTCGGGTCAATTGTTGCAACCTTAGGAACAGCCTGCGCAAACGGGATGTAAATCGCGCTTCTGTTATCCATGCCGAGATTAAACTCGTTAGGCACTCTCTTTTGAGGACATTTTTCTGTACAAGCTCCGCAGCCCGTGCATATTTCCTCTTTAACATATCTTGCGCGCTTTTTAATCGTAACTTCAAAGTTACCTACAAAGCCGCCAACCTCCGTAACCTCAGAATATGAGAAAATTCTGATTTTCTCATTCTGCGCAACGTCAACCATTTTCGGCGTAAGAATACAAGCCGCACAGTCAAGCGTCGGGAAAGTTTTATCAAGCTGAGCCATCTTTCCGCCGATGGTCGGCTTCGTTTCAACAATATCAACCGGGAAGCCTGCATCAGCAATATCAAGCGCTGTCTGTATTCCGGCAATACCTCCGCCGATTACAAGCGCGCGCTTTGTAACAGGGCTTTCGCCCGGTGTGAGCGGTGCGTTAAGATTTACCTTAGCAACAGCCGCCTTACCTAAAATAATAGCCTTTTCCGTACCTATAGGCATTTCCTTATGTACCCATGAGCATTGCTCACGAATGTTAGCAATTTCAACCATGTACGGATTTATTCCTGCTGCCTGAGCAGTTTTTCTGAAAGTAGCCTCGTGCATACGGGGCGAACATGAGCAGACAACTATTCCGCTCAGATTATGCTCCTTGATAGCATTTTTTATAATATCCTGTCCTGCCTGAGAACACATATACTGATAATCGACGGAGAAAACAACCCCCGGCTCGCTTTCAAGAGCCTTTGCAACCGATTTAACATCAACCGTTCCTGCGATGTTTGTACCGCAATGACAGACAAATACTCCGATTCTTTGCATGGAATGTGTATCTCCTTTCTACTTTGAATATTTTCTGAATGCGCTCATGAGTGCCTGCTGCGGTATATCGTCATCCTCAGCTGCAATTGCAGGTATCTCATCGGGCGTAAGATGATTTGCACCCTTTTCGCGTATAACCGTAAGTCTGAGCGCCTCAACAAGCTTTGCCGGCTCAACGCCGCGCGGACATCTGTCAACGCACGCAAAGCATGAAAGACATTTATAAATCGACTTTGAATTTCTAAGCTTTTCTATATCTCCGGTTTCAACCATATAGACAAACTGATGAGGATGATATTCCATTTCGTCATATGAAGGACAAGTACCTGAGCATTTACCGCATCTCATGCATTTAAGCGGATTGACGCCGCTCATGCGCAAAATCTGTTCCTTCATGAGCATTTCTTTATTGTGCATTGTTATCCTCCTTTACTCCAAAGGCCTCAGCCATCAATTCCGTAAAGTAAACAACAGGAATATCGCTTCCGCTTTTTATAAGATTATATCTGCAAAGCGGACAAGCCGTAACAATTTCCTCCGCTCCGTTTGCCTTAGCATTTTCCGAAACGCTGCCCGCCTTTTTAGCGGCAAATTCCTTATCCTCAACAACAACATATCCGCCGCAGCACTCGTTTCTCATCGAGTACACAACCGGCACGGCGCCGAGAGCCTTTATAAACTCTTCCATAATTGTCGGGTTTTCCGGATCGTCAAAATTCATTACCTTGCCCGGTCTGAGAAGCATACAGCCGTAGTAAGCCGCAATTTTTCTTCCCTTGAGCGGATTTACGACAGCTTCCTTTATTTTGTCAAAGCCGACCTTATCGCGAAGAAGCTCCAGATAATGATAAACCTCTGTTTCTCCGTAATACGCCTGTGACGCATTTTTATCCTGCGCCATATATGTATTAACCTTCATGGCGAAGTCGTCATTTGTCTGAATTTCATGATTTGTCTGCTTTATAACGTTATGACAGGCTGAACATACCGTAACCAAAGGCTGATTTTCGTCCCTTGCACTTACAAGAGCGCGAACGCTTGAAAGCTTTGACGCAATTTCGTCCTTAGCGCTGACGTAAACTCCGCCGCAGCACTGCCAGTCCTTTATTTCGCAAAGCTCAACGCCGAGAATTTCGGCGCATTTTCTTGCATATCGGTCAAGCTCCTTAGCCTTTGTTCGGAGGGTACAGCCCGGAAAATAACTAACCTTCATTGTCATACCTCCATTTTTATTTGTATACCCGGCGGCCGCAAATGCAGCCGCGCGGATTTTTCAGCATTTTAAAATCAAACCATCTGCTCCGGATGGAATACCTCGTCAAACTTTTCAGCCGTTAAAAAGCCGAGTTCAACGCACGCTTCTTTGAGCGATATATTATCCTTAAACGCTTTCTTAGCGGTTTTTGCGGCATTTTCATAGCCGATATAAGGATTAAGCGCCGTAACGAGCATAAGCGAATTATGCAGATTATGATGCATTTTTTCCTTATTTGCCGTAATTCCTACAGCGCAGTTTTTGTTAAACGATATAATAACCTCTGCCAAAAGTCTTGCCGACTGGAGGAAATTATACGCCGTAACCGGCATAAACACGTTAAGCTCAAAATTGCCTTGTGAAGCCGCAATTGAAACAGCAGCGTCATTTCCCATAACCTGAACCGCTACCATTGTAACAGCCTCGCACTGCGTCGGGTTTACCTTACCCGGCATAATTGAAGAGCCCGGCTCATTTTCCGGAATATGAATTTCTCCGAGACCATCGCGCGGACCGGAAGCGAGCCAGCGAACATCGTTTGCAATTTTGAGCATATCGCACGCAAGCGCCTTAATAGCACCGTGTGCAAAAACTATTTCGTCCTTTGATGTAAGGGCATGGAATTTATTTTCCGCCGTAACAAATGGCTTGCCTGTAAGAGAAGCAACCTTTTCCGCAACCTTTTCTCCAAAGCCTGCCGGTGCGTTAAGACCCGTTCCTACAGCAGTTCCGCCTAGCGCAAGCTCATAAAGCGGCTTAAGCGCCATTTCAAGCAGTTCGCAGTCACGCTCAAGGCTTGATCTCCATCCGCTTATTTCCTGACTGAACTTAATCGGAGTTGCATCCTGAAGATGAGTACGTCCCGATTTTACTATGCCCTCATTTTCACTTTCGAGTCTTTTAAAAGTTTCTATAAGAGTTTTTGCAGCCGGAAGAAGCTTGTCCTCTATCGCAATAACAGCCGAAATATGCATTGCCGTCGGGAAAGTATCGTTTGAGGACTGGCTCATGTTTATATCGTCGTTCGGGTGAGCAAGCTTTTTGCCTGCAATTTGGTTAGCGCGGTTTGCTATAACCTCATTTGCGTTCATGTTAGACTGCGTACCCGATCCCGTCTGCCATACAACAAGCGGAAAATTATCATTAAGCTTACCCGAAATAACCTCATCGCACGCTTCGGAAATTGCCGCAAGCTTTTCATCGGTCATTTTCTCCGGCTTAAGATCATGGTTTGCAAGAGCGGCAGCCTTTTTAAGTATGCCGAACGCATGAGTTATTTCTCTCGGCATTGTTTCAATTCCAACACCTATTTCAAAATTTTCATGACTTCTCTGAGTCTGCGCAGCCCACAGCTTATCAGCCGGGACCTTAACCTCGCCCATTGAGTCATGCTCTATACGGTATTCCATTATAAAACACTCCTTTTTTATTCAGGCGGCCGCAAAGTAAAATTTACAGCCGCATAATTTTCATTTAAAATTTATATGTCAAGGCTGTTTATAACGCCCTTTAATGTTTCGGCGCTCTTATGAAGCTTTGCAATTTCCTCATCTGTAAGAGAAATGAGAACCTTTGACTTAGCTCCGTCCTTGCCTACAATGTTAAGTACGCTGAGCGCAACTCCGTCAATGCCGTACTCGCCGTGCATAAGCGTTGAAACGGTCATTGTCGTGTCAATACCCGTTAAAAGGCATTTGCATATGTGACAGACAGAAGCCGAAACAGCATAAAATGTTGCTCCCTTTCTTTCGATAACTCTTGCTCCTGATTTTCTTACATACTGCTCCACCTCATTGTAATTAAACTCAGGGAACATTGTATTCATATTTGAAGCAAGCTTATTGCTCTCGCTTATGGGAACATTTGAAATATTGGCAACGGACCACGGAATAAATGACGAATCGCCGTGCTCACCGAACACGTAAGCGTGTACGTTGCTCTGATTTATTGTATAATACTCCGCAATTCTCGCTCTCAGACGCGCCGTATCGAGAATGGTACCCGATCCGATAATCTGGTTTTCCGGAAGACCCGATCTTTTGCAGAACGTATAGGTCAGCACATCGACAGGATTGCTTACTATTATATAAGTAGCGTTCGGAGCGTGTTTCGTAATCTCCGGTATAATTGATTTTGTGATATTAACATTAGTCTGAGCAAGCTCAAGCCTTGACTGACCCGGCTTTCTTGCTATGCCCGATGTAAGAATTACTATATCCGAATTTTCCGCATCGCGGTAATCTCCGGCATACACCGAACAGGCTCCGCAAAACGGTGTACCCTGACGAATGTCAAGAGCTTCTCCGAGAGCCTTCTCGTTGTTAATGTCAATCATGACAATTTCAGAAGCTATTCCCATAACTGTAAGCGTGTAAGCTATTGTTGAGCCAACGCTGCCTGTACCGATTATTGATATTTTGTTCATAAAGCACCTTCTCCATTTTTCTGTTAAATTTTTGACAATGCAGTGCGCATCTGTATATTTACGCGCCGCAAACGCACCCTTAAGCTTTTATGATACCCCCTTAGCTGCCGATATATGCGGCATAAAGCGCCGCACTTTATATATGTAAACGCAAAACATTTTAAAACATTTCGCATACATAGCCATTATTATTGTACAACAAAACAAGCCGTTTGTGAATTGTTTATTTTATATATCGGTAATATACATATCGATATACCGCTTAGCTATTTTAAATATTCGTTCGCGTCAAAGCTCTGCCACTCCCCGCCGTCAATATCCTTCCACGTGAAAACGCCGCTGTCAAGCACAATATACCCATGCCTGCTGCCCTCTTTCGGAATTGAAACCGAGCCGGGATTCATGCATACGTATTTTTCATATACCGCGCATTTCGGCACATGCGTATGACCGTGAAGCAATATACTCTTTTCCGGAAGCGGCGGAAGATTATTTTCATTATATATATGACCGTGAGTTGCAAAAATGTAAATGCCGTCTATCCAAAGCGCCGCATATTCCGCAAGGCACGGAAAATTCAGCACCATCTGGTCTACCTCCGCCTCGCAGTTCCCGCGAACGCATAAAATTTTCTCGCTCACACATCCAAGCTGAGCTATGACCTCTTTCGGCGCATAGCCGCGCGGAAGGTCGTTTCTCGGCCCGTGATAAAGTATATCTCCGAGCAGAAGCAGTCTGTCGGCTTCCTCTTTTTTAAACGCGTCAAGCATTTTTTCGCAGTAATATGCGCTGCCGTGAATATCTGACGCAATCATAAGCTTCATAAAAAACACCCCTTAAAACAATTCGCGCTTAGCCCTGCAAAGCTCGGCAATAAACGCGTTATCAAGCTTCGTAAACGAATATCCGTTTCTGTGAATTATAAGGTCCTTGTAAAGCTTTGAATTATCTCCGCAGCTCATCTGAACAAGATCGTATGCGTCGAGAAGCCTTTTCGGAACAGGCGACGCCCACATAAACGTGCGGTTGTTTTTCGACAAAATTTCAAACTGACTTGCCCTTTCAAAAACAAATATTCTCCTGCTGACATTGTCGGGAAGCTCTTCCTTTTTAACCTCCACAAACGGAAGCGACGGAACAAACGGATCGGCATGAGCAATTTCTATATATCCCTCAAGATCCTTTTCTTCAATCTTATCCTTTTCGGCAAGCGGATTTTTCCTACTCATTATAACCCTGTATTTAAACTCCGTGATAAGCTCATAGGAAAGCCCCTTTTCATCAAGCATTTCCTTATAAAACTTGTCAAAGTGTTCGGAATACCTTATTATTCCCAGCTTATAGTCCGCTTCAAGAATATTTTTTATCGCTCTTTGCGAATTGGTTTCCTTATAATATATCTCTATATCGCTTTCGTCGTTTAGCGAAAGAGTGAAATTTGAAAAAGCCTCCGAAATATAGCTTGCTCTCGGAACGGAAACGGAAAAACGCTTTTTATCCGGCATATGCTTTTTAAAAAGCCCCTCCACCTCGTCAACCTGCTTTAAAATTTTGTTTGCATACCTCAGAAAAATTTCACCCTCATGAGTCAATACCATTCCCTTTGCGCTGCGCTCAAAAAGCTCCACACCCAAAGAGGCCTCGAGCTCCTTAATAGCTCGGCTCAAATTAGGCTGATTCATCAAAAGTGCTTCGGCGGCCTTGTTTATAGACCCGCATTTTGCAACCTCAAGCGCATATTTCATATGAAGTATATTCATAAAAGCTCTCCAATCCGCCGCATATATACCGCACCCGAATGCAGCCTTTGCGGCAACCGCCCAAAGATATTAACCTACATATATTTATTATACTACTTTCTTTTAAATAAATCAATATGCGATTTAGACAAAATATGCTAAATTGCAGCCGCATATTCTTTCAAACAATTCAATTACACATAAATCCGCCTTGTTAATTTACAGCATTTTACACTATTTATCGCTGTCATCCACCGCCGATATATTAACAATATCCGCCGCCGCGATTGTGTTTCCGCCGCAAAATTCAAGGCGGCCGTATATGTCATCTATTTTTTTCAGCCTGCCGATATAGTGTATATATTCTCCGCCCGCTTTTTTTTCGTCGGCTTTAAAATATATCACGCAAATTTCGGGATTTTTCGAAAGCCTTTCGCGGATTTCATTCATAATCCTGTCAAGTTCCGCGCGCTGATCGTCGCTTAGGTCTATTTTTTTCTCAGTCCGCCGCGCCGTTTCCTTTATTGCCGCTTCAAACCCCGTAAGCGCGGCAAACGGAGCAAACTGCGCCGCTCTGTCGGCTCTCGAAATTCGCGGGCGCTTGTCTGAAATGCTATGCTCTAAATCTATAATATCGTCATATTCACTCATGCCTTATGACCTCCGATTTGACCGTTTCTTTTTATGGTTGTTGCGCCCTCCTCAAAGTTCATTCCTTTTAAAATGGCGTTTTTTCCGAATTTATTTTTTATTTCAAGCATTGCTCTTTGCATATTTTCTTCCTTTTTAAGCGCCTTTTCCTTTTTTATCTCTTCATCCGGATTGCTGAACAGATCAAGCTGTCTGTATTTCGGCTTTTCCGCCTGCTCCGCTCCGCTTTTTACGCGGCAGGCTGTTATACTCAGCCGCCTTGTAAGCAGTCTTCTGTCAACCACTCTGTCAAACAGCCTTAATACGCCCTCTGTTATAAGCTTTGTTGACGCAGTATAAAAATCAAGATTTTCCGTTCCGCGCGCGTGTTTCGGAATTTTTCTTCCGTATCTGTCCGTTGTGATTTCTCCGCTGTAATTAATTCCGGCATTTTTGATATTTTCTATGTCGTATCCCACATCAAGCACAATCTGATTTGTCACAAGTCCCTTTTTAACCAGATCAAGCGTTAAAAGCTCCGTCATCTCCTTAACGATAAGCCGCGTTTTTTCAAAATCATACGGGCATTGCAGCACCTGCCCCGTGCTTATGCTGCTGCTTTGAGGCCGATATGCTTTTATATCCGCAATCGTGCAGCTTTCATAGCCCCACGCATGGTCTATAAGAAGCTCCGCATTAATTCCGAAAAGCTTAAATAGCTTTTCTTCGCCATAGCCCGAAAGAGAAAACCGCGCAACATCACCCATAGTGTAAAGCCTGTTCGCTTCAAGCTTTTTTGCATACCCCTTTCCTATTCTCCAAAAATCTGTCAGCGGCGTATGTCCCCAAAGCTCCCTGCGATACGTCATAACATCAAGATACGCAATTCTCGCGCCGTTTTTATCCGGCTTCATCTTCTTTGCCATAATGTCCATTGCAATTTTGCTCAGATACATATTTGTTCCTATTCCGACCGTTGCGGTAATTCCCGTTTCGCTTAAAACGTCGCTTATAATCATTCTCGCAATATCTTCAGCACCACCCGCGTACAGCCGCATATAATCGGTAATATCAATAAAAACCTCATCAATCGAATAAACGTGTATATCCTCCGGCGCAACATATTTCAGATAAATCTGATAAATCTGCGTGCTGTATTTTGTATAAAGCGCCATTCTCGGCGGCGCGGCAATATATGAAAGCGCAAGGCTTGGATTTTTTTTAAGCTCCGACGCAATAAAGCTTTCGCCCTCAAAGCGATAATTTTTTGCTCTGCGCCGCCTTTTTGCATTTATATCCTTAACACTCGATATAACCTCGAAAAGTCTTGCTCTTCCCGGTATTTTATATTCCTTAAGGCTCGGCGACACCGCAAGGCAGATTGTTTTTTCAGTTCTCGACTCGTCCGCAACAACAAGATTGGTATCAAGCGGATCAAGTCCCCTTTCCACACATTCAACAGACGCATAAAAGCTTTTAAGGTCAATTGCAATATATGTTCTGCCGCTCACAGCAGCGCCCTCCTTTCACGATAAATTATTAAACGCTCACCGAATAATCCTTTTTAAAGCCGTGCGAGCCGAATATCTGCCAGTTTCCGACGCCCAATCGGCGCAATATATCTTTCCTCTCCTGCGCGCAAAGCTTAGGGTCGGTATCAACAGATGTCATAAGTATCGGCGCATAGGTATTGTATTCCGCCTGCTCACGCGTCAGACCGTGAACGTTTATATAAACATCTCCCGTAAACGCAATATGATTTTTATAATCTATAAGTACAATCTCACCCGGCAGATGTCCGCCCCTGCCCTCATAAACCTCAAAATGCAGCTCTTCAAAGCTGAAAAATCCGATTTGAACAAGCGGCTCGTCAATATTCTGAAAATCCGCCCACATAGGCACTACCTTTTCGGGCGGCACCGCCTGATAAGATGTGAGAATTTTGCATATGCTTATGTACGGCTTATGCAGCGGATTTTCTTCCCTGAAGCCGTTTTTGCCCTCATATTCAAGTCTTAAGCATTGTGCTGTTTTGCGGCTTGCTATAATTTCGTCAAAAACGGATAAAAGTCCGCCGTGGTCAACGTCCGCATGGGTAAGAAGCATTGTTTTTTTCATGGTGTCAAACTCTGGAATAAGACGCCTTAAAATTTTAAGCATTTCATCACGATAGCAGGCATAGCCGCTGTCCACAAATAAATATTTCCCGTTGCTTTTTATAATAATCATATTGCTGCCGCAGGGCGGCTCAATAAGCGTTATTTCAGTATTATCGGCTATTTTATGCGTGCTTATGCGCGGTGAAAAATTCTCGCCGAGCGCGGACGAAAGAAGCTCCGCAAATTTGCTTATACTGTCAAACGTTCTGTACGGCGAAAGCCCCTGTTCGTCAAGCGTCTGCATAGCAAGATTTACGTGCACCAAAAGCTCGCGGCTTACCTCATCCGGAAGCGCCATAAGCTTTGAAAGCCCCATAACGTATGTATTATAAAAAATACTGTTGTCGTATACGCGCTCCGAGCTGTTGTAATCAATAACGCGAACGCGGCAAAGCCTTTGCGCCTCGTTTAAAAACTCCGATATTTTTTCGGAGCTGTCAACATACAAGCCCATTTTAAAAAGCTGATAATCGCTGCCGTTTTCCTGCGAGCTTATAAAGGAAATATTAAAATTAAATTCGTCAATCAGCTCCAGAACATCCGTAACGCTTCCCGGCACATCGCGCAGACAAAATTCAAGCAGCACAACGCTCATTCCGCTTTTATCATCGCGAAGGTAGCCGATTTTTTCAAGCTCCTTATCAGCCATTTCAAGCTGCTTCGCCGTTCCCTCCGCGTCAATAAAAAGCGTGTGCGAATCGACAGCCTTATTATAGCTTACCCGCGTTATATTTATTCCGAGCGCGCAGAAGCACTTGCTCGCCTTTAAAAAAGCACCTATATGATTTGGCATTTTTGTTACATATGTTTTTTTCATTTTGCCCTTTTCTCCTTCTTGTAAAAGCAACAGCTGATTTTTCCCGGACGCTTCGCACCCGATTTTATAATACCACAAAACTCAGGCAATGTCAATAAAAATCACTATATTAAGGGCACTCTTACGGCATGATAATACACTTTTTCGTCAATATCAACAAATCGCTTTATTTGCACGGAAAATACTTGCAAACCAATAATTTATGTGTTATAATATAGAGAGGTGCAAAACATATGAAATGAAAAGTAAATAAAACATCAACAAAGCCAAACAAAACAACAAAAGCGAATAATAGCAAAAAAGGGTATAGCAAACAAACCTTACGGCGAAATTCAAAAATTTTCAGTTAAAAAAGTCATGCAAGTCGTTTTAAAGTTTTCACGCTGCGATAAGAAACATCTTTCTTAGTGATAACGGCAGCAATTGCAATCGATAAGAGCGATATATGAGCAATTGTATTAAGATTTTTTACAGAATTGCCACTGCGGACGAAAACTCTTTCGCAGCCTGCCTGCTTAAAGCGAGAATTATATCTTTCGGCTTCTGTTCTGAGAGCATAAACGGATTTAAAAGCTATTGAGCTTCTGTCAATAGAAAGCCTGTAATCATCCGGAATAGTTACGTATTTAGTGCAGCCACGATTTTTCTTATGCAAAAAACCCGAATATAGATTGGGATTTTACAAAATGGTTTCATGACTTATACAGACCAAGCCTTCATCCATATGACCCTAAGGAAATTGAAATTATAAAGAAATTTTGCAATATGGCAGATGACAAAGAAAATAAATCTACTTTAATTGGCAAGTAACACGGTAAAGGAGGAGCTTAAGGATGAAATTAATAAAAAAATCAAATGAGGCTGTATTCGCAGTTAAAATAGGAATGTTATGTTCATTTGCATATACGATGGTATACTTTGTGAGAAACATACTTAGCGTTATTACACCCGATATGATAGAAGCAGGATATGAAACAGAATATATAGGACTGATTTCAACTGTATTTATGGCTGCATATGCGATTGGTCAATTGATTAATGGTATAGCAGGGGATTATGTTAAATCAAAATATATGATTTGTATCGGACTTTTTACAGCGGCGATTGCAAATGCTGTTTTCGTTTTAAATGAAATAAAAATAATTCAATGTATAGCCTATGGAATATGCGGTTTTGCAATGTCAATGATTTATGCTCCTATAACAAAAATAGTCGCTGAAAATACAAATTTAGAATATACAACGAGGATACTTTTGGTGGTTACTTTTGCCTCATTTTTGGCTTCGCCTCTTGCCGGAGCGGCGGCTATTGTTTTGCGCTGGAAAGCTTTGTTTGTTGCAGGTTCAATACTTTTATTTATAAGCGGAACAAGCTGTTTTTTGTTTTTTTCAAAATTTGAGAAGAGT
Organism: uncultured Clostridia bacterium; assembly: GCA_934489015.1. Taxonomy (GTDB): domain Bacteria; phylum Bacillota; class Clostridia; order UBA1381; family UBA1381; genus RGIG9115. The sequence goes on along the minus strand of CAKSSN010000001.1, from coordinate 137,883 downwards.
GGGGAGATACAGTATAATCAATTTGCTGCAAATGCTCAAAACAGAGAAGAGAAAAAAACGAACAATAAGATTTCAATATTGATGGAAAATGACATTATAAGATACACATTTGTATCATTATTTACAGGGGTTATCAGAACATCGGTTATATTTTGGGTGCCTACTTTTTTTGTGCAGTATCTGAGCTGTTCCTCAGCAAAGGCTGCCGGAATATATTCTGTTATAACGCTGATAATATCGGCATCACCGTATATAATAGTATGGTGTTATCGGTATGTGTTTGGAAATAACGAGAACAGGGCGCTACTCTTTTGCTTTGTTTTGGGAGCTGTAAGCTTCTTTCTGATATGCGTTGTAAGCAGCGTGGCTGCGAATGTCATTTTGATTACGGGAGCAATTGTTTGCGGGAATATGGCTTCGTCTGTGATATGGAATATATATTGCCCGAAATTAAAAGAAACAGGTGCAGTATCAACAGCCACAGGATATCTTGATTTTATCAGCTATGTGGGAGGAGCAATAGCGAATATTATATTTGCAAATGCAGTGACACAGATAGGTTGGAAACCGCTTTTGGTCGTGTGGGGATCGTTGATGCTTGCAGGAGCAATAATAGGAGTATCATGGAGAAAAATAAGGTGAATTTGTTTGGCTTTGAAAACATAAATAAAGCGGGAATTAATTGAAGAACTTAGGATTGTTGTTAGAGACATTAGCCTTAACAGGCGTAGCATCCAAAGCGATAAAAGATGAATCAATCAACGATAAACCGGCAGCTTTCAGTACCTGCGATTGCATAACGGTTTGAAGCATATTGTTATCAAATTCGCGGATAAATCGGGTGAATTTTGCATAAGAAGGTAATTCACGGGATATGTCAAAACCGCAGTAATGAGCGATAATCAGATTGTTTGACAGATAGTCGTGCAAGTCAGAAATTTGAGAGAAGCCCTCGCATTTCATGACGATAAAGGCACAAATCATAGCGTGATTGCTGTAACCTGTACGACCGATTTTGGAATTGTAAGCCGGAATACAGCTTAAATCCAAATTGATGAATAATTCATCGTAAAATTTGGATTTTGGTTGTGAAGTAAAAAGACTGACGTCTTTTAAAATTTCTTGGCGATAGATAAAAACCACTCTCCTTTGCGGGATTTTGTTTACAACTATATTATATCAAATCAGAGTGGTTTTTTCTATACATTAAATATTAAATTTATAGTGACAAAACGGATTTGCCACGTCCGTAAAACCGCATGAACTCTATGTCTTTGGAGTTTTGCACGTGGCTATAATAATCTGTACGAAAAGAGAGGTAATTTAAATGAATATGACTTTTTATATAGCTCAGCTTGTCGGCATTCTGACGGCTGTCTGCGCCGTTGTCGCAGTTCAGTTTAAAAGCATAAAAAATATTTTAATAGGTGAAATAATTGCAAATCTGCTTGTTGCGCTTAATTACATACTTTTAGGAGGCCTGTCCGGCGCCGGAGTTTGCGTTCTCGCTACGGTGCAGACCATATGGATATATTTTCTGGGAAGAAAGGAAAAGAAATTTCCCTTGCCGCTTAATATCTGCTTTATGATAGGATATATAATTGTATCGCTTCTGTCATTTAGCGGATTTCCGAGCATACTTTCGGCAATAGCAGCTCTTTTATATGCAATGTCCGTTACGCAGGAGGAGTCAAAGGCATGCAGAGTGTATATGCTTTTAAACAGCCTTGTGTGGATTGTATACGACGTTTATACACACGCATATACAACAATTTTAACGCACGGCTTCCTTGTTATATCCATAATTATTGCAATGGTGCGGCTTGACAGAAAGCAAAACGATAAAACAGCTTCAAAAAATATATAAAATTGTTCATGTTGGGGAAATTTTTGGGGCTCGTATATCATATCATTGATAAACCTATATAAAAATAATTTTTTTCAAAAAAACTATTGACAAAACATTCATGTTGTGCTATAATAGATTTTGTTGACGGCCCGTTGGTCAAGCGGTTAAGACTCCGCCCTCTCACGGCGGCGACAAGGGTTCGATTCCCTTACGGGTCACCATTAGTTTTATATAGCTGAGTTTGCAGTATGCGTCGGTGCATACTGCAACCCTGTTTGGAGAAGTACTCAAGAGGCCGAAGAGGCGCCCCTGCTAAGGGTGTAGGTCGGGAAACCGGCGCGAGGGTTCAAATCCCTCCTTCTCCGCCACCCATATGCACAATTGCATATGTTTAAACACAGTGTGCATATCACTGTGTTTTTTGTTTATTATAAAACAAAAGGAGCGGTGAATGTATGGACGCGGTTTTAAAAAAGATTATAGCTGTTGCAAACCAATACGGCGTGGGAAAAGCTGTCCTGTTCGGTTCACGTGCCCGCGGTGACAGCACTCAAAAAAGTGATTATGACATTGCTTTCGTTCTGCCCTGCATAACAGACGATACAAGAAATAAAATTCTGAATGAATTAGAGGAGCTTGACACGCTCTATAAAATTGACGCAGTGTTTCTTGAAAGCCTTGACGGTGATGGCGAGCTGACAAAGAACATACGAAAGGACGGAATTGTTCTTATGGATAAATTTCAGACAAAGCTTAATAGCTTCCAAAAAGCGCTTACTGCTTTGAAAGAGGCAGTTTCCGACTTTGATAAAACCGCCCTTTTATCCGTTCGCGCCGGCGTCATTCAGCGGTTTGAATTTACTGCCGAGCTTGCATGGAAAACAATAAGAGAATACTTAATCGATGAGGGTATTGCTGAAATCAACACACCCAAATCCGTCATGAAAGCAGCCTTTGCCGCAAATCTCATAGATGACGAGAACGGCTGGATCGGGATTTTAAACGACCGCAATGCAACCTCACATATCTATGATGAGGATAAGGCAGATAAAATCTTTGAACGCATCAGAAGCAGGCACATAGCTCTTTTTACAAAGCTTTCAAATACGTTCTCTGACATTCGATAACACAAAAAAAACAGCTGCCGTTTGTATTTTCCGCAAACGACAGCCTTTTTTCTTTATCTCAATATATCCTCTTTCACCGCATAGGTTCGCGATATATTATATTCAACTTCAATTCTATCTCTAAAAACAACTTAACATATTGATTAATAATTGCCTTTTTGTTCGCTAATGCTCCGTCCTTGTTCAAGGAGTGCCTGAAAAATAATATTGTTCCGTTTATTATTGACGAGGAATTAAAAATGTTCTATTGCGACAGCAACAAGGTTTCGAGGCACCCACTCGCAATCTCTGATTGCGATAGTGGGTCGAGTTCTTATTACAGAGGTCTTTCAGAATGGAATAATGAAAAAGGGTATTTAACCGATACCTGCCTTGCGGCACAGGATAAATTTAAAAGTATTTTAAAGTTCCGTATCGGTATTAAAAGCTATATTTAGTTTGATAATTTATTGACATTTCCATTTCTATTAATTGTTTTTATTATAAACCTGATTATTTTTTCTGCAAACAAATTGTCATTCTCTATATAATCACAATGACAATGACCTCTCACAAGTTCAAAGTATATATTTTCAGCCGGATAGTTCATGCATTTTAAAGTGCCGATTAACAGCTGAATTTGTTCGTATCTATTTACCATGTCATTATCGGCGCAAAAAATAAGCATTGGAGGCTGATTGTTATATTCATCGATATGATACAGCGGTGCCGCTTCATCGACAACGCATTTCAATGGATTCATACCTCGTTCTCTGAGAATATTAAAATGTGTGGTCGGTTGTCCGGCATTGAAAACGAAACCGGCTATTTTGCTGAAATCCACACTGCAAACCGTGAGGTATTTGCGGTCAAAGCACAGCATCATGGCTATATACGCTCCGGCTGAAGTTCCGCCGATAAACACGCCGGAAACATTCGCATATTGTTCAATATGCTCCGTTACCCATTTTACCCCCAAAGCACAATCCCAAATATAGTCAGGGTATCGACAATACGGATACATACGATAATTGATCGATACTACACAAACATTATTTTCAATAAAACACTTATGGGGAATTTCTTCCTTGCTGCCCGACTCCAGACCGCCGCCGTGAAAATATATAAATACAGGGGTACTATCGTATGTGTTTTCGGGCACAAAAATGTCTAATGAGCGATAAATATCGGTGTTGCTTGTATAGTATATATTTTTATATTCCATTAACAGATCTCCTTTACTCATTATAAGGTTTGTATGGAGCGTGTAAGCCTCAAATTCAGCTCCAAAATGATGATATAATCATAGGTTGTTTTTTGCGGGCTGAAAGCCATAATAAAGCTTTCAGCCATAGCTATATTATAGCATGAAATTGCCGTCATGTCATTTAATAATATCCGGATTACCGCCGTGTATAAGATAGTTAAATTCACGCCTGCCGGACAAAGCTATTCATCCGTATATGAATACACCTCTTCGCACTCGATATAATTAATATTCAATTCCAGATGCTTTTTCTTTAAAATATCGGCAAGGTATACCATTCCGGCTCTTTCCGAGCCGATATGTCCCATAACCAATACAGCTTTGTTATACCCCAGCTGCGCATAATCTCTTGCCATTTCTCCTACTTCCCACTCGCATATTTCTCCGGTCAGAACAAAATCATTATAGGCAAGCTCCTCCGCGACATGACCCGGTGTTCCGAAGCAGCAGCCTATCTTCTTCCCCTTTTTATCGCAGCAGCCCGCGATTTTAATATGCTTTATTTTGAGATTTTTCTCAAGCTCTGCGGCAAGCTCTTTAGCAGTCAGTGCCTCATCAAGCTCAAAGCGGTTTACGGCAAACATATCCGTTATGATTTTTCTTCCGACAAGCTTTGAATATTTTATTTCGCCCTCATAAATCAAATCATTTCCCGGTATATGCGCATGATCGTGATACCTTGCTATTGTCATGCCCGATTTTTCTATAAACTCCTTCTTCAGCTCAGCTAATTTATTCGGAATATGATCATCCATATGATTATAGAAAACAGGCTCATGAACAATTAAAAAGTTAATATTTCGATCTGTACACTTTTTTATCACTTCGGGAGTTGCAAACATACTTATGCCGATGCCCGAAACCTCATTATCCGAATTGCCTGCTTTATATGTATCGCAGGTTATCGCACCCTCGTCAAGCTTGCCGAAATAATCAGCCATTTCATCAAATAATTCCGATATTTTCATGCTTACATCTCCTCTGCCGCTAAAACATTTTATCCTTGCTTTCTCTCAGGCTGATAAAGCCGTAATCGGCTTCGGGATTGCTCTCGGCGCTTCCGACCGCAAGCACATCCATACCTGCACGTACTCCTGCCTCAACTCCGGCATCCGCGTCCTCACACACAAGGCATTTCTGCGGTGAAATTCCAAGTCTTTGTGCAGCCTTTTGAAACACTTCGGGATCGGGTTTTGAATTTTTTATATCATTTCCGTCCACAATCACGTCAAACAGCTTTGTAAGACCCGTTTTTTCAAGAATAAGCTTTGAATTTTTGCTTGAAGATCCGACTGCCGTTTTAAGTCCTGCCCTTTTTACCGTTTTTACAAAATCCTCCGCGCCGTTAATTATTGCGGATTTGTCAATTTTGTTTACAAGCTCCACATAATATCCGTTTTTGCGGTCGGCCATTTCCTCTTTTTCAGCCTGTGTATAAGCTTTATCTGCCTTTTCAAGCACTATTTCAAGGCTTTCCGCACGACTAACGCCGCGCAGGCGCTCGTTTATCCTCCTGTCAAAATAAACGCCCTCTTCGTCGGCAAGCCTTTTCCACGCCTTATAATGACAGTCATCGGTAGTTACGAGCACACCGTCCAGATCAAATATTACCGCATCGTAATTTTCTATTTTCTTTTTTATTATGCTGAAGGCTTGCTTCTTACCTTTTCTTAATTTAACAGCCTTACCCATAACCTTAGCAGTAACGTCCTTTTCGGACTCGAGTGTAAATTTATCATTTTCAAGCTCCATGTAAATTCTCGATCCCATATAACAAAAAGACAGATTTACCGATTTCCACCACGGCAGCATTTTCGGATTTACCGACAAACCGCCGCTTCCTATTTTAATCCCGGCAATGCCGCGCACAACCGCATACCACGCACCTGCCGAGCAGCCTGCATGGATCCCGTCCTCCACTCCGCCGTGCAGGTTGGCAAGGTCAATATTTGCAGCTTCCTTTAAATATTTATATCCGCTGTACAGCCTGTCATTATCAAATGAACATATTGCGTGCACGGGATAGGTCAGCGACGAGGACGATTCACACATATTTTCATAATAGTCCCAGTTTCTTGCATACACTTCCTTCGGGAACTCAAAATCAATATGTGAAAACAACACCATAACGTCCGGCTGCTTTATTATCTGACTTTTGTGATATTGCCCTCCGGCAGTTTTCATCTGAAATTCAGGATTTTCTCCGCCCTCACATTCAATCGTTCGGCTCAGATTAAAATATCCGTCAAACTGCGCAATCATACCGTTTTTATCCATAGGCAAATAGAGCTTTTTTGATACCTCAACCCATTTTTTCGAAGCCTCACGTTCAAAATTGCGGAATAATTTTATAGTTTCATCAAGCACATATTTCACAAGATAATTTGTATATGCATCATTATCCACATACGGATGATGCTCGTCACACCCGGTCACGCCGCAGATTTCATACCGTCCGTTTTTATACTCCGCGCGGCTTGCCCAGTAATCAGCTATCGCCGAAAGCGTTTCCAAGCCGTAATTCTCCATATACACCCTGTCGCCCGTTGCATTGAAATAATTGATTATATCCCACGCAACATCGGCAACAACGTGTATCTGCATAAACGGGTGACGAACGTGCTTCCATACCTTTTCCTCGCCTGTCACGGACGAGATAAACGGGAATCTTGCACCGCTTCTTCCCTCCTGCTTTGCGCTTTTTCTTGCCGCGTCAAGCCGATCATAGCGATATTTTAAAATATTTCTCACGTCGGCACTTCCGGAGTAAATAAACACAGGAGCCTGATACACCTCGCAGTCCCACCAAACGTAATCATTATATCCCTCACCGGTAAGATTTTTGGCAGCTAGGCTGTGCACGCAGTCGCTTCGCGCAATCGAAATTGCCGTATGATATGTGCAAAAACGCAGACTTTTATCCATTTCATCATCGCCGCTGATTTTTATATCCATTTTTGAAAAATACTCTTTCCAGACAGCCTTATGACTTAAAAAATGTTCGTCAAATGATGTAAGTATATCGCCGCCAAAGCATTCTTCATCAAAATCGTTATCGCGTGAGGACGAAATATATATCAGCTTTTCTACGGTAAATTCGCCTGTTTTATCGAATTTCCGGTATACAAATTTTCCGTCGTTTATGTTTTCTCCGCCTATCAAGCTGTTTTTTACACCGATATTAATTTTGTGATGATATTTTCCTTTTGTCGATAGTGCAATTTTTATTGTATTTTGGTCAAATTCAATTTTATCGGCTTTGCACATTTTAAATCCGCCCGACTTTGTCCGCAAATCAACGCCCGACAAAACAGTTATCCTTTTGCTGTGATTGACAGGCTTAATATGCACACGCTGACAGAAAACATGATCATTTGCAAAGCTTGCAAACCGCTCAAATGTCAGCTTTGTTACATCGCCCTTTGTATTTTCCCATGTAACAGTTCTTGTAAGTATATTATTTTCTATATCAAGTTTCCTGTTCCATTTTAATATATGCCCCTCCCACGGATAGAAGGTTTCGCCGTCAATCTCTATGCGAAAAAACAGTATGTCCGCAAAGTTTATCACGCCCTCCTGAAATTCCGCGTCCTTTGCCGCGTCCTCGTTAATGTAGAATTTGCGCATATATTCGCTGTCTATTTTAGCATTCTGATTAAACGGTATCTCGTCAATAACTCCTCTGATAAATGCACCCTGAACACCAAGACTTCCGTTTTCCTCAAAGCTAGCGCGCACACCCATATATCCGTTTGACTGAGCAAAAATCGTGCCGTAATAGGCTTCACGCGGCATACTGTAATTGTGTTCCGTTATTTTCATATCACTGTTCTCCATACAATCCTATTTTTATCCTTTCACTTGCAGCATCAGCATTGCATAATATAAAGCAAAGTCCTGATCGTTTGCCCACTCGTCATAAAAATTTCCTCTTATGCCGTCAACATAAAACGGCTGCACATAAGCGCATGAGGCGGAGCCGTCCGGGAAGAAAAGACACATACAGTTTCTTATGCAATTTTCGGCATATTTTCTGTATTCCTCATCACCCGACAAAACATAATAGCTGTAATTTGAATATGCCGAAAGGCAGCTCCAGTAATGCAGTGTATCGGCAAAAAGCGCTGCTTTCCCAAACCAATAATCATCCCAGTATCTAATCGGTATTCCGTTAAATCTGTAATCGGGCTGCATTCCGTCAAAGCGGCGAAGCGGAGCCATATGCTGACTTACCTTACCGATATAGCTTTTATCGTTTTTTATAATCCCGGCACCCGTAATAAACGTAACGGCGGGAGTTACTATCGTTTGTTCGTAAATAACCTCATGAGGAGGATAATTAAGCCCTGTTTTAACCATATTTTCGGCGTGCTTTACAAACAGCGCTTCAATTTCATCCGCCTCTTCCCTTTTCGCTTCCCTCATAACCTCGCAAATAAGGCTTGGATTGATTGCATTGGGATAGAAGCTCTCGCCGCCGTCCGAATAAAATCTGCGTACTATTTTAACGAGTATGTCCAAATATTCGTCTTCGCCCGTAAGCTTGTAAAGCTCCGCCATCAGCATCATTACCCATGGAGCATTATACAAACGCTTTCTTGTCGGATCCATGCCTATATTATCAAATACCTGACCTGTTTCGGTGTCCACAAACTCCCTTTTAACAAACCCGACCCACTTCATAAGGCTGTCAAACGCCTTCTTATTTTCGTGCGTCTGCAAATACCGCGCAATCAAAAGCCCCATTCCTACGCGCTCTCTTGAAGCGTTATGGTCAGCGTGGCGGTATCCGAAAAATTGTCTTTCCTCCTTCACGTCGTATACAAGATAAGCTCCGTCAAGTCTGCTTCCCTCTTTGCTGTACTGCTGCCTGTCAACAATATAATTTATTCTTTTTTCAGCCAGCTCCTCAAGTCCGGGTGCTGCAAAAAGCGCCAGATGCGTTCTCTTTCCGTCAACTGTGATTTTAAAAATATGCTCTCCCAAGCGTTCGGGCTTATATTTTACAAATATACGACCTGCTTCGGACGTAAATCCGACAGGCTTGCCGCCGCACTTAATTTCGGCATTGCTGCCTTTAAAATCAAAGCAAAATTCTTCATCGCCCATGATTGTGTATTTATCAATATTCAAATCAAGATTTCTGTTATCTCTATCTAATTTTTTAAAGAAATCCTCTGTTCCCGAATGTACAAAAATTTTCCACTTTAATATGTATTCCTCATCGCTGCACAATGATATAAGCTCCGGGTGAACAATTATATTTCCCCTGCGCGCGTGTGTTATTTTTTGATTTTCTCTGTCAATGCTGTAAGCGTCAAGGGAGCCTTCAAGCAGCGCCATGCCTATATTCTTATCGGAATCGCCTTGCCTGAGCGCATTTATCCAGCTGATTTCTTCTCCGCACCAGACATGAGCGTTGCACTTATTCGTCAGGCTGTATTCCGCCGCATGATATTCGTCACACAGCGGAGTAAAAATTCCGACATCTCCCTTATTGAAAAACATCTCATGACCCGATATATTTTTAAAGGTATACTTTTCTATATAATTGCCCTCATCATCAAAGCTTCTCTCAAGGGTAACTCTCAGCTCGTCGTTTGCAAAAACGCTGCAAGTCTCCTCACATGAAATCAGCTTAAAATTATTAAAAAAAGTTTTCGGCTCTCCGTGCACCGCGTTAAGCTCACCCCAATGCCTGCTGCGGCCGCACCAATCCATATTATACCGATCGGACGCAATCATCATTGAGCTGACGCCGCCTGTATTTTTATCAACCTTTATGTCAAACAAATTGCTTTTCATTTTTTAATACTCCTTTTAAAAGTCCCCTATTTTAAATCCGTAATCCACTCCGAACGGTGCCAATGCTGACCTGTATACCGGCGCAGACCGAGCGCAAATTCAACCGAATTTGCTCGTCTTAAAAGCTTTAAAACTATTGTGTTTTTACCGGCTTTGAGATTTGCAAGGCAAAAATTATTGTAAGGCGTATACATTCTTATTTCGTCCTTTGACAAAATCTCCTCACTGTTGAGCCAGATTTTAAAACCATCGGTATTGCCTGCAATAAACCACGCCTGCTGCTCTTCGGGCGAATAAACATCAGCCGTAAGATAAACGCACATCTGTCCCTGCATGGTTATTGCCTCTTCAATATTAATTTTATCCTCATATGCCTTAATTTCTCCGATATAATCTTCCTCCGGCATAACAAACGATTTTTCATCAATATATTCCTTATCCAAAAACACCTCGTTATTTACCATGCACACAACATCTGGAAGAACGCACCCCTCCCCATGAGGGCTCGGATAATCGGGATTTATCGGCCAGTCGGGCTGCGAAAAATACGGGCCGTATACTCTCCAGCATATCGGCTTTATGCTCTCTAACGCCTTTTTAAGCCCCTCTTCTGTCGGATATATATTTTCAATTTTACTTTTTTCCTTTTTAATGCCATTGAGCTCATCGGGAATATCAATAATGTTCAAATATTCATTTTCAATCGAAAGTGCAATTTTAGCCGTATCCTCAGCCAGACGGCAAATACTGTCGGACGGACGCTTTACATCAATTCCGCATACAAAATAATCCTTAATCAGTCCCTTTACGTCCTCATCAAGCGCACGATAGCCTGAGATAATGCCCAATAAAGCCGCCGAGCTTGCGCAGGTGCAGTCGGTGTCATAGCCGCACTTAAGAGCAATGTTAATAGTTTTTCGCATATCTCCGCCGCCGTAAAGCAAAGCAATAAGCACAAAGCCCATATTCTGAGTAACATTTGTAAAATCGGGATGTGAATATCTGTCCAAAACCCTTTTGCGCGCCGCAATCCAATCCATACCGGCATCATAGCAGTTCAGCACGTCGCAAAAGCATTTTGCCAGCTTACATTCGGACGGAATATAAGACATTGCTACGTCAATTATTACGCGCAAATCGTCCTCAACAAATGCCGCGCTCTCCGCAGCAGCCATAAACTGCTCTGCATATACCGAATTTTCCGCATGGTCAAGGCAAGCGTCATTGTAGGCATACGCGCCCGCAAGCTCAGGATTTCCCGCGCTTATCAGTCCCCATATTTCCGAACGAATAGGGCAGCCCATACCCTCTTTAAAAAACGAATTGTTAATTATGCCGCTATACGGCGGCTTTATTCCGCGAGCGTAATTTTTCATAAAATAGCCGTACTCCGAAAATGGATACCAGCATTTTTCAAGCCATGCGTCGGCAAGGTCCTGCGAAGTTATATTTATTCCCTTGTTTTCCAAAACCTCAAGCCACAGAAGCTGAATATCCAAATCGTCGTTAGGAAGATCGGGATTGAAAAGCTCTTCAAAATCCTCCGTATCTATTATTTTCTTTATTCCCTCCGTCTGCGCACCTGCCGCGCCGCCAAGGCACTTACCGTACCAGCAGCCGTGAATTTTGTCCAAAAGGTCATCATATTTTATATTGTTCATCACGTTTTCTCCTCTTTAATATTTTATCATTCCTTAAAAAATTCCTTTACCGGCAACTCAATTGTCACCCTGCAGCCCTTGCCTGCTGCGCTTTCTATTGAAACAACAGCCTCCTTGCCGTAATGCAAATATAATCGGTTTTTAATATTTTTAAGTGCATAGCCGTTATCCTCGCTGTAATCTATATCCGACGACAGCATTTTATTAAGCTCGCTTACCTTTTCCTCATCAATGCCGCAGCCGTTATCAATCACTTCAAAATGAATAAGATTATCCCGCAGCTTTGCCAAAACCTTTATTTCCCCGTCGCTGCTTTCAAACAATCCGTGATTGATTGCGTTTTCAACAAGCGGCTGTATCAAAAGCTTCGGCATTTTACACCTGAGAACGTCCTCGTCTACATCAATTTCAAATCTGAATTTATCGCCGTATCGGATTTTTTCAATATCAATATAATTTTTAATATGCTCAATTTCGCGCTCAACGGTGGTTATCTCATGCCCCTCGTTAAGCACATGATCTATAAATTCTGCCAAAGATGCCGTCATTTCCGCCGCCTTTTCGGTATTCCCCATTTGAGCAAGGAAATAGATAGAATCCAGAACATTATGCAGAAAATGAGAATTGAGCTGCTCCTGCAAAGCCTTCAGCTCGGAGGCAAAATGCAAACTCTTTTCATAGCTGACCTGATTCATAAGCTCGTTAATGCTGTCCATCATGGTATTAAAGCAGCTTCCTATCTGCCCTATTTCATCGTCACGGCCGCAGCTTTTCCATCTTACAGACATATCCTTTTTCTGCACCTGCTTTATAATGCCGTTAAGCTCATTTAGCGGACGCGTCAGCCAAACGGTAAACAGGATTGCAAAAACGGCAAAAATAGCAATTATAAGAGAAATAGTAATCCATATTGTATTTTTAAATATGTATATATCCTCAGATATTGTTTCGTTATCCATTACCGTAACAAAAAACCAGTTGTTTAAAAACATAGTATCGTAAGATATTGTATTATTGTCATCGTAAATCCTGCCGCTATCATTTTTAAAGGAGGTATATTTACATTTAAACGACGGATCTCTTTCAAAAACCGTTCGTCCGTGCTTATCAACAATATATGTATATAAACTGCCTGTCCGATTTATATTCTGTATTTCTTTTCTTATATACTCCGTTTTAAGATTAAATGCCAAAATCCCGACCGGCTTCATGTTATTGCCGAGCACTGTTTTTGCCATAGTGAAAACAGCGGTATCTTGCGTCGTGTTCCGGAACAAATCGCGCTCATGCGAGGGATACCAGATTAAATACGGCTGCTCGGCAGCTGCCTCATTATACCAGCCAATATCACCGAGAGTCTGATTGTTTCTGACCTCATGAGGATATTCGTAAAACATCTGATTATCATTTCGGATAAAAACAATGCTGTCGATAAGATCCGAATTATTAAACCGCTCATTTTCAAATATATCGGTCATATCCAGTCTTTCCTGTATTGTTGCCTCGCCCTTTCTTAAAGCAATACCAAAAAATGTTTCGTTTTTTTCTATTTTGCTCATTTGCTCCAGCACATAATAAAAGCGCTGCTCAATAACGCTCATGGTTTGTTTTACTATAAGCTCGTTTTGTTCTATATATTTTTCATTCCAAAAGCTATGCAAATTGGAAACCGTTATTTTGCATGAAAATATTATTGACAGCGAAAAGCTCAGCAAAATGATGAGTATCATTTTAGCCCTGATAGAAAAATGCCTTTTAATTTCCCTCACCTCCAAAATCATGCCTAAGGCAAAAACCGCTTTCGATAATCCGAAATTGTCTGTCCCGTATATTTCTTAAAAAGCTGACCGAAATAATGAGAATTACCGTATCCGACAAGCTCTGCAACCTCATATGCCTTTATATCCGGGTCCTTTAGAAGCTTTTTCGCTTTATTTATGCGGATATGCTCAACATAGGTTGAAAACTTAATTCCCGTTCTGTTATGAAAAAACCGTGAAAAATAGCTCGGATTCATATTTACGTATTTTGAAACGGTGTTAAGAGATACATCGTGTGCCAGATTATCGTCAATATATTTTTTTGCCATGTTGAGAACAGACTCAAGCGTTTGCTTGTCTTCCGGCTGCTCCTCCTCTTCGCTCGTTGCTTTGTCCACCGCCTCAAGATAGGAGGCTCTTATATCGGATAAGCTTTCAACCTCACAGCCTATTCCTGCCCTGACGATTATATTAAGCGCTTCTTCGATTTGCAGGCTTACATCGTCAACCTGCCTTATAAATTTGTCCATCATCATATTTAAAGAAACCAAAAGAACCACATTTCCCGAGTTATCCTCAAAGATTTCCTTGCTTATTCCCGAAAAGAACTCATCTAAAATATTCATTATGCCGTAGCTTATCAATACCTTGTCACGCAGTCTGTTCCAGTCGGAGTTTTCGTATTGGCTGTAGCTGAATACCGCAACCGCAAAGGGCGAATTATGTACTTTCAGATGAATTTTATTCATCAGCTCGCCGCTGCCTGTTACTCTTGAATTAATCAAATCGTTTAAAAAGGTTTTTGTCACCTTTTTATTCATATCCGTTGATATTTCTATTTCATACAAGGCATTTTTAACCGAATCGACTATATCCTGAATTTTTGTCGGCTTTACAAGAAACTCCTTAATCCCGATTTTCATCGCGTTTCGGGCATACTCAAATTCATTGTAGCCGCTCATTATTATAATTTCGGTTTTGGGCGAAATTTCTCTCACCCTTTCCGCAAGCATCAAGCCGTCACAGCCGGGCATACGTATATCCGTTAATATTATATCCGGTGCTTTTTCCCTGACAATTTCAAGCGCACGTATCCCGTTTTCCGCTTCCATCACGCAGCCAAAGCCGAGAGATTTCCAGTCGTAGCTCTCCACAATACCTTTTCTGATAATCAATTCATCGTCAACAACCAACATTGTATACATACGGTACTCTCCATAATCATTATTTTGTATGACACTAAATTTTAATACATTATTTCAAGCAGCTTTATATCACCCTGCTCCAATTGTTCGGTCAAAGTATAGTATGCAGCATTTTTGTGTAATATTTTACTGCTTTTATGTAATTCGGACGCGGCTGACAGATGATTTAAAATTTCCGCATTAACATAGTCGGCTCTTCCCGTACTGTTCCATAATTCATACGGGCTGCCTCCCTCACTGTCAACGCTGCTGATGCGGCACACAGCCGTCTCCGATTTTATTCCTGTTATCTCAATTTCAATACTTTCTTTTTCGTCCGATACCTTTTCATCAGGCTCTTTATAGTAATAAAGCAAAATTCTTAAAACGCCGTCCTTATCCGCCGCAATTGCGCCAATACCGCTTTTTTTATTTTCCCAAAAAACTTCCGGCTCGCTGCCGTCAAGCTTATTTAAAAGGAAAAAGGCGTTAAAGCTGCTTTTCGGAATATCATTTACATTAAAAAGTCCGTAGCCTCCGTGAAACGGAGTGTAATGAAAACCCGGCTCCTCATATATATCGGACAGGTTCCAGTATAATGAGCCGTCAATTATATCCTTTACATCATCAAGTATTTTTACAATATATGCTCCGTTATTTTTCTCATCATGATTTTCGGCAAGCGGTCCGGCACTCGAATTCCACTCTCCCATAATAACGGGCTTGCCGCGCAGTGATGAATTATCCGTAAGCTCCCTTACCCTGCTGTAGAGCTTACGCATGACATTTGAGCTTTGAAGCGAAACATCGCTGTAATCTCCGTCTAAAAATGCAAGATCACTCGGATATGCATGAGTGGAAATAAAGTCGCACGGCACGCTTTTATATCCGGTCACCTCAGAGCCTGCTTCTATATGCTCGATAAACTCCTTAATCCACAAGCACTTGCTCGTTGCCGGTCCCCCGACGCGCAGGTTTTTATTCACTCGTTTTATTGCACACGCCGTATAGTCGTAAAGCTCAAAATAGTCTTCAATTGTTCCGTCGAAAAATATATCAGGCTCGTTCCAAACCTCAAAATACCACTTTTCAACGCACCCTATGCCATATCTTTCAATAACGTGTTCGGCGATTTTCTCAATTAAATATGACCATTTAGCAAACGAATTCGGAACGGTTATATCCGCCTTATAAAAGCATATCCGCCTATCTCCGCTCGAAAGCTTCGGCGGACAAAAGCTTATTTCAAAAAACGGCAGATAGCCGCAGGCAATAACCTTATCAAATATTAAATCAAATTTTTCAAAGCAGACAATCGGGTCGCCTTTTTCATTTTCCGTATATACGCCCAAATCCTCAGATAATATGTTATGAAACCTGACATACTTAAATCCGCACTTTTCGGACGCGATTTTTGCGTGGCGCGGCAGATCATCTCTCAGCCAAAGCTTCGCATGACAGGTATTTATTCCGAAAGTCCATGGCCTGCTTAGCTGCTTTTTTGATTTTTCTTTATTTATATTAATTTTCATCGGCATAAATACTCTTTCTTAAAATTCTCAGATATATTAATTTACAATATCCCGTTAGCTGTGCAAAACAACTAACGGGATTATAAACTATGTATTTAGTCAGCTGCAAGCACTAATGCATCCGTAAGAGGTGTCATATCATTTGTATCATTCCATGTAAATAATCTGAATGCCGGATTATCCGATGTGCTTAAAACATTAAATTCCGCTGTATTATCACCTGTTGCAGCATTAAATACAACCGCATTTTCAAAGCTGCCGCTCTCCTTGTATGACGCAAGTATAGACGTCAGAGCCGCACCGGTATGATTTTTATACGGGACCTTTACGGTATATCCGCCGTCTGTTTTTTCAAACACAGCCTCGCCGTCGTAAAATTCCAAAGGATTTTCCCAAATATCAACATTTGAAACAAGGCTCTGGAAGCCGCTGCATACAAAATAAAATCTTTTGTTGATTTTACCGAAGCCGTTATTCGGTATTCCGTAGCTCTCAATCTTTTTCCATTTATCCGCATCCTCAAATTTCATGTAAATGCTTATAACGTCATTTATAACAACAACCTTACAATTTATTACCTGATTCCAGTAGGTTGTTTTCCCGTTTTCCGTAACACTTTCGATATATTCCTCTCCCGTTACGGAGTCGGTTTTTGTAACAACCTCAGCACCGGGATAGTCTGCCGCCGTTTGTGTATTGATAACGGCCGCACGCGGCGATATTTCCTCTCCCGCAGCTCCCGAAGGCAGCGTCAGTGCCTGCATATCAACAGTGCCGTCCATACGAACATAATTTTGTCCGGAATAGTCGGTCTGAAGCTCCTTAACAGGCAATGCTTCATCAATAAGTCCGAAATCAAATCTTGATGCGCGGCCTGCCTCTTCATTCCATGTATTTACCGCCTGAATATCAAAGGTTACGGCAAAATTTTTATAGCTTCCGCCGGTAAACTGAAGTATTCTTCCGCCGGTATCCGCCTGAATTGATTTATGGTATATGCCTGTTCTTCCGCGCGGATTTCTCGGAAGAGAAGTTATATTGCTGTGCACTCCCTTACCCGTTTTCTCCGCCGAAAGAGTTTCATTATAATCTGTATATAACGCCCAGCCCGGCTTTTCGCTGCTGCCCGAAACAAATGTCCATTTTGACGCATCCGACGCAGCGTCCGTAACAAGCTTTACCCATGTATCGTCCGTTTTTGCCTGCCTGTATAAATCCTTGTAAGCCGTTTCCGCACTTACAGACACTGTCAGAGCAGTCATTGCGCTCAATACCATGCTTGCCGATGCTATTATCGATATTATTTTTTTCATACTAAATCCCCCTTAATTATCTTTTAAATTCATTTGAAATGCTGAGCTTATCGCTGTCGGTCAGTTCAAGCTCACTGTCGGATAAAATAACTATGCCGCCGTGTAATTCGGTATACACCTTACCCAAAATATTTGCAAGCTCTTTTGCATCTATGTATACTCTTCCGTCCTTTTGAGCAAGAGTAAGCTTATCGGGCAATACCTTTTTATCATAGTCTATTATTCCGTCATCTGCCGGAATAGTAGCTTTTTCATATGTACACGTTCCGTCACTCAAGGAAATTTCCGCAGTGTCCCACAAAAACGACAGTGTTACATTACCGTCAATATATCTTACAATCGCTTCGCTTGCTTCTCCGAGCGCTCTGAGCGGAACCATAATATGACCGTTTTCTTCATATGCGGCTGTTAAATCATTATAGAAATCTGCCTTTTTCCTTGACGCATTTCTTCCGTAAACCCATTTGCTTCCAACGCACGCCATTGACGTTCTCTCAAGCTTATTTCTAAGCTCCTCTGACAACTGCATCTCACCGCTTGCGTTTACCTCAACTATGGTTAAGGAAAACGGACTTAATACAACCTTGTCGGAAAATTCTCCGTCTAAATCCTTAGGTTCGGGAACAACCGACGGCATTGCGGAATACGGAATATCCGCCGAATACTCAAGGAAATCCGGAAACGGCGTATCGCTTGCATACTCCCATACGGGCTTTAGCTGCACATCCTTAACCGAAACCTCACACGGATTTTCGGTAATATTCTGAAGCACGATTTTCTTTACTCCGTTTTTGTCGCCAAAGCCCCACGCGCGCACCTGCTCTATATCAAATACACGCTTTGCCTTGCCCGAACCGGTAGACTGTGAAAAAACCTTTCCGCTCTCTAAATTTACGCCGTAATAATAGCTGCTTTCATCAAGCACCCTTCCGACGCCCCCAAACGCATAATAAAGCGGCAAAACAGCATCTGTATTCGCTTCATTGAATACGCCGAAGCCCTGACCGTCTATAAGGCAGTGATAGTTTGAATACGTAATATTTCTCAGCTTAACGAAATCCATAAGCGCACCGGCATATACAATTCCGCTGCCGAGAGATTTCATATACTGAAGACGCGATCTTTCCGCCGTGCTTCCGCCGAAAACATAGCTCGGCAAATCGCCGTATTCGGTAACCCATATATCCTTGTCTTTAAACTGTGCGCTTTGAACTATCGTTCCGGGTATTTTAGAATATGTATTTCCCGCAAGGCGCTCCAGCATACCATTCTCGCGCAGAGCCGAGAAATTTCCCGGTCCGCAGTACAAATGCACTACAATAGCGTCAAAATATTCCTGATTTGCCCAGAGCATTGAATTCCATGATGTTGCTCTTATGCCCTGAGTATATGCGTTTTTATCAAGATCGGACGGATAGTTATTCGGGTCGGCTGCAAGCACCGCCCATGTATGATAATCAAGCAGCGGTACGGCTACCTTTATATCCGGATCAATTTCCTTTATCCTTTTATAAAATTCTTTTAATCTTTCAACATACTCTATTACCGTCGGAACGTGCTTTGCCTCGCCGATAGCATACGACTCATTTCCGAACTCAACATCAAGGCGTCCGCCTTTAGCGTGCTTTTTCGCCTCAACAACCAGCTCAACAAGGCGGTCTACCGGATACTCCTCCTCAGGTAGCGTCATTGGCAGCGCAAGTATCTGATTAAACCCGTTTTCAGATGCAAAATCCAGCTGATCCGCAATAGTATACGGAGTCTTGTTTTTACTCAGCGTCGGGTCAATAGAAAGTCCGCTTTCAAAATTCCATCTTCCGCTCAGGCAGCCTCTGATCGTTTTTGCCTTCATTCCGTGCATAGCTTCTTTGGTAACATAATTCACCTGTGCCAAGCTTTCGGGCGTTGTTGCCGCCGCATTATTTACCGTATTTAAATTGCCGCCGTAATGCATTCCAAATATGTTTTCAGCAATCGGAAATCCGCTTCCGTCCATTGTAAGACTTACATAATCGGTGTCGGGCTTGCTCTTTTCCGTAATTGTAAACACACACTCGGCAGTTTTTCCGCCGTCAAGCGATTTTACGGTTACGGAGGCTGTTCCGGTTTTTAATGCCTTAACGGTTCTCTGAGCATTATCAGACCCCTGAAGCTCAAGTATTGTATCGTCCGACACAGTCCATTCAAGCGTTTTTATATCCGCGTTTGAAGGAGAAATGTTTACGCTCAGATTTGTATTTTCGCCTACATATCTTTCAAGAGCGTCCGCATTAAATGAAACCTCATTAATATGCGTAACGGCTCTGAATATTGCGGTATCGGAAAACTCGCCGTTTGACGTTGACGCCGTTATTACGGCAGAGCCGCCGCTTAATACCTTGTAGCTGCCGTTTTCTTCAACCTTTACAACCTCTTCATTGTCGCTTTTCCATACAATATCATATCCGGTATTGTTTTTTGCGGTGAGCATTCCCTCATTTCCCACATCGTCTATAACCCTTTTGTTTGATACGATTATAGGGTCCGAAGAAATATTCCACACCGTTATATCCGAAATCTCAACGCCTGCATTATATGATACAAAGCCTATGCCGCCGCGCTTTTTCGGAACATTATTGACACTGCTTATTTTTGTCCAGTCGGCATCGGTTAATTTTTTTATCCATATATCAGCAGTGTTGCCAACAGCTTTAACCTTCATTTTGTAGTTCGTATCAACCTCTGTTTTATAATCAGCAAGCTTTTGCTCCGAGCCTCCGACAATCGTGTAGGTAAAGCCGGTAGGCCTTACCATAAGACTAAACGAATTGTCGCGAAAGTTAAATGCAAAAAAATTATCTTCCTTATGATACGTTGTGATTTTAAAATTAAATTCAGCAATTATATCTTCAAAATTTTTATATGCATCGTACTTCAGCGTTGCACTTGAAAAACCCTTTCCGGAGGTCATCTTACCGTTCGACACCGCCGTTCCGTCGCCAGTCCAGTCAACCTTGCCGAGCGCAAAATCCTCATAAAACTGATACTCGAATTGTGAGCCCTCGTCAAACGTATTTTCTGCGGTATTTCCGAAATTCGGCAGCACCGCAGACACATTATTTTGAAAAACAGCTGCAATTGATGTTATCAATAAAATCACAGACAATAGCTTTTTCACCCTCATGTCTTTCCTCCTTTACGCAGTACATTTTTTGGTGATAACGGTCTTAGCGACCAATCAGGTTTAAAAATAAACGAATGAATTTCAAAATCGCCCTCGCCCAAGCGAACCTCTGCACTAAATTCATTTTTCTTATCCTTTTCTATATTAATTTCCGTAAGCTTTAAATCCGAAAGCTTACCGTTTTCATAAACCGCCGTAAACAAATGCGCAGGTCCCGAATAGGTAGACGTTCTCACATCATAGTAAATCAGCTCTTCGTCAAGGTCATATGATACATCGGAAAAACGCAGCTGCATACCACCGATTTGCGCAATAACCACGCTGTACGGCGGTATTTCAAGCGTATCCGAGTACGGCTCTTCACCCTCGTCCGGCAGCGGAATATTATCGGGAGCTTCAGCCCAATAAACGCTGTCAACCGCAAAATCCGGAAGCGGATTGCTTCCGCCGTAGCTTGACGCTCCGTAATACCATTTCTTCTTTAAAGATTTTGACGGAATACTGACATTTGCCGCATTTGCAGATGTATTAACAAATATCGCTTCCTTAGCTCCCTGCTCATCTCCCAAAGCCCATGCGCTGAGTCTTTGTATGTCAAGCTTTGCATACTGTATATCCTTTGAATACCTAAACTCATCGTTTTCGACAGACTCCGGCGTAAGCGAATACAAATAGGAATATTTATCGAGCATATCGCCGATTTTTTCATATGTATAAAAATTCGGCAGCTTTTTATAGCCTACATCAACAATGCCAAAGCCCTGCGAATCACAAAAGGCATGATGAGCCGCCATTGTTACTTCATTGTTTTGTATAAGAGTAAAAAGCTTCTGAATATATCCGACAGAGTTTCCTACCGATTTCATATATTGCAGTCTGGACTTTAAGCTTGTATTCGGATTGTCCAAAAGAAATCCCGGCAAATCGCCGTACTCCGTAAACCAAAAGTCCTTTCCCTCAAACTCCTCTCTGTACAAAGCCAAAGCCGCTTCCTCAAGCGCACATGACTGCGAAAATTCCTCCATAAGATCATCGGCTGTTGTCATATTCATTGATGAAGATGAATAGCTGTGCAGAATTACGGCGTCATAGCTGTCGGGATTATCACGGATATATGTATTCCATGTACCAAATCTCACACTTGATTTTCCGCCCGACGCCTCATATGACGCTCTCGCTACAATATCATTCTCGTACGGCAGAAGCGATACACCGATTTTTACGCCATCGCCGTATTGCTGCTTTACAGCATTATAAATTATTTTTACCGTGCTCATATAATCCTGAACGGTCGGCACCTTCTCCGCCGCACTTAGGTGATACGGCTCATTCATAATCTCCACAAAAACCGTTTTGTCGCCCGTATGCTCTTTGGCAGCGCGTATAGCTTCAATGCTCTGCTGCGGAGTATCGTCCATGCTTGTTGCAAAAACAAGCGGTATATCCATTTGATCCGCCATATAAAACATATCTTCTGTTTTAAGTCCCGAAGTGCAGGTACGAAGTGACATCGGCTTTATCTGCCGCAGATACGGCAAATGGCTGTTTCTTGTGCCTCCGACAGGCGTGCCGGCTCCCCAGAAATAATAGGGTATTTCCCTTTCGGCGTCCGAGCTTAGATTAAAAACGCGGTTTATGCTGCCGCTGCTTTGTTCGATAACGTCTATAGTGAAGCTGTCGCTTATATTTGCAGCGGTCATGTCTTTTGCATCTGCCTCTTCTACAGATGTCGCTGTAACGGTTATACCCATTTTCGGCGCTAAAGCGCGTATTCCGCGCGAAAGCTCTGTATCTCCGACAAGCTCTATACATTCCGGACTGTCTGTAGTCCAGATAAGCTGCTTGTTTGATACATTTGAAGGATTTGGATCTATTCTCACATTCATCGTTTCGCCGACTCTTAGCGTGATATGCTTTTTTGAAAAGGCAAAGCTCGTAAGAGGAATAACCCTTGCGGCATCATAGCTCGCCGTATAGGTACTGCCGTCGCTCGCCGTTATCAAGGCGGTAATTGTGCTCACTCCCGATTTGGAGCCGCAGACAATTCTGCCGCTGCTTTCGTTTACGGAAACATAATCCGGATTGCTTGAAGAATAGGAAACGCTTTTTACCTCTTTACCAGTTCGGCTTATAGGCTTTACAGCGCGGTTTGTACCGGGCTTGATTTTTACAAAGCTGTCGGCAAAATAAAAATCCTGCTTATTTAAATCCGATACCTTGAAATCGTATATGCCGACCTTTTCGTGATATGTTTCAATCTTTATTTTCCCTGCCTGCTGTCCGTCATATTGATAATTTTTAATACAGGTGTACTCTTCCTCCGACTGCGGCTTTACATAAAGCGTCACAGCCTTTGACTGCGCCATTATTTTAAGATCATATCTTTCGTTTCTTATGAATTTATACGCAATGCTGCTTTCTCTCACGCCGTCACGGTACGCGGCTATACTATCCGGGTTTATCATAAATGACATTGATTTATTGCCGTCATCTCTCACTGAAAATTTAACATAGCCGTTTGAAAAATTACCGTCGGTATTTGTCAAAAACGAAAAATTAATATCGGCACAAAAGTTATCCCAAAGCCGCCCATTTGTTGAAGCAAAGCATTTTGTGCGGCCGTTATCCGACACGAAAACGCCGTTTTCAATGCGCATCGGATCATCCGATTTTGTTGTATCCCAAAATAAATCATCCGTTTTAAAATCATCATGCAAAGCAGTGCCCTCAACATATTCAAAATCATCCGCAAGCACCTTTGCTCCGCACCAAATATCAAAATTTGAAACAAGCATCTGATAACCGCCGCACACAAGATAAAACCTTTTCTTAATATCCTGCAGCGACGCGATCGAATAGCTGATAATATGCTTCCAGCTGTCCGCATCCTCAAACTTCATATAAATGCTCATAACATCGCCGTCTGCAACGATTTTGCAGTTTATCACCTGATTATAATAGGTTACGCTGCCGTTTTCGGTAATGCTTTCGATATAATCCAAGTTTGTTAAAGCGTCGGTTTTTGTCACAACCGCCGCATCGGGATAGTCCGCCGCTGCCTTAGTGTTAATAACGGCGGCGCGCGGCGATATTTCCTTACCGGCAGCGCCTGAGGGAAGCGTAAGCTTCTGCATATCAACCGAGCCGTCAAGGCGTATATAGTTTTGCCCGGCATAGCCGCTTTGCAGCTGAGAAACGGGAAGAGCGTCATCAATAAGTCCAAAGTCAAAAATCGCTTTTCGCTCAGAAGACTCCTTCCATGTGTTCACAGCCTGTATATCAAAGGTTACGGCAAAATTTTTGTAGCCGCCTCCGGTGAACTGCAGTATTCTTCCGCCGTTGTTTGCCTGAACGGACTTATGATATATTCCCGTTCTGCCGCGCGGATTTCCGCTAAGTGACGAAACATCGCTGTATACACCCTCGCTGCTTTTTTCCACCGACAAAGCGGAATTGTAATCCGTATACTCAGCCCAGCCCGGACTTACGGCGTTGCCGGGAACAAACGTCCACTTTTTTATATCGGACGCAGCATCTACAGCGACCTTAGACCATGTATCATCCATATCCGTCTGCTGATTTACTGTGTAGGCAGTTGCCGCATTTGCCTTTTGAAGCTGCACGGCCGCTAAACTCAATATTATATTAAATATTATACACAATGCTACTATTCTTTTCAAGTCTTCTTTCTCCTTTTTTTAAATTTATTGCATTACAGCCCGTTTAAGCCGAGCACAATAAACATTGAAGCCCATCTGCATATTATTGAGTTATACCTACTGCCGCAGGCTTGGCATACATTTTTATATCATTCATATTATCCACTGCCATAACCTTAATAAACGGCGTTTTCATGCCTGACGGCACCGATATTTCAACCGCTTCCTCACTCTCTGTATTAACCGCGCAGTTTAAATACCTTAAGCTCTTAACGCAGTACAAATCCTCCGTTCCGTCACAAACCATTACAATTACGGCTGCTTTGACGTCACCGGAAATATTCGCAAAAATCGGTATATTGACTGTACCCGATGAATAAGAAAGCTCCCCGAAATCAAGCTTTGTTGTAAACTCTTTTGTTTTAAGACTTATTGTCTTATTCATTTTCCGATCCAATGAATTTGATATATTTTTAAACTTCAGAAAATATTCGCTGTCATATTCAAGCCAGTCATCAATCGTCAGATTATACGTAAACGGAGCATCCGACGGACTGAGCGAAACGGGAACGGATACGTTATCGGACGTTGTAAGCTTTATATTATCCGTATTTATTGAAGCCTCATCAACATCATCGGTAAAGCTCAATAATATGCTGCTTCCCTTTCTTGCTCCGATAATTTCTTCGCCTGCCGTAACGTCGGGGTCCTTTGCGGCATAAATATCAAAATTTGAAATAAGCATCTGGAAGCCGCTGCACACTGTATAAAACCTTTTGTTAATATCCTTTAAGGAAGTAACATAATAGCTGTTTATGTGTTTCCACGTATCAGCATCCTCAAATTTCATATAAATGCTCATAATATCGCCGTCAACCACAACCTTGCAATTTATAACCTGATTGAAATATGACGTAGCACCGTTTTCGGTAACGCTTTCGATATATTCCCATCCCGAAAGCTCATCAGTTTTTGTTACAACTTCGGCATTCGGATAATCTGCCGCTGATTTCGTATTGATAACGGCAGCAGCAGGCGAAATATCCCCATCGGCTGCGCCGGAGGGCAACGTGAGCAACAGCATATCTACAGATGCGCCCAAACGGATATATTTCTGTCCCTCATAGCCTGTCTGCAATTCCTGCACCGGCAGACTGTCATCAATAAGCCCGAAATCGAAATACGCTTTACGTCCGGACGATGCATTCCATGCGTTTACAGCCTGAATATCAAATGTTACGGCAAAATTTCTGTAGCTGCCGCCCGTAAACTGAAGAACTCTTCCGCCTGTATCAGCCTGAATTGATTTATGGTATATGCCTGTTCTTCCGCGCGGATTTTTCGCAAGCGAATCAACATTGCTGTGTATACCCTTACCTGTACTCTCTACAGATAACGGCGAGCTGTAATCCGTATACTCCGCCCAGCCCGGACTTCCCGTTTTCCCGGCGGTGAATGTCCAGCTTTCAGTATCGGACGCGGCGTCCGTAACGACCTTTGACCACACCTCATCCGTCATATCAACACGCTGTCCTGAGGTTTTTGCAGCCGTTTCGGCATATACATTGGCAGTAAGCATTGTTATTATACAAAGTACCGGCATAATCAAATTTAATTTTTTCATTTATACACTCTTCCTTTCTACTTGTATATAACCAATGCATCTATTTTTTCATTTCTGACACATATAAATGCATAATCGCCTACAGCGGCGTCGCTTATATCGGTTTTATAAAATTTACCTCTTTTGGCGCCCGAATCCGTTCTGTAAACCGTAACGCCGTCTGTACGGTATTTGTAGGTAATTCCGTTATGGTCATCGTAAAGCTCGATAAAGCCGTCATCTATATCGGTAAGCTTTGCGTAATGTGTACGAAATTCGGTATTAAATCCGTAGCCGCTTTCTGTGGGCGGATATTTATGTCCGTTCGTTTCCTTATTGAATATAACATCAATATTCGTTATCGGATCTCCTGCAGTGATAGGGCTGTTATAGCTGATAAACGAGCCTGCCGTAAGCCCGTCAAGGTCCGATACCTCAGGATCAAGCGTTATGCTTGTCGCCATTCCCGAAACCAAGCCATTCACCTTTACACGTATTTCTTCACTTTCCCAAACCGATTCAACATCGGTAATGAGCATATAGTTAATAGTAAAATCTCCGCTGATACCGCTTTGAACTCTTTTTAAAATTACCTTTGTAAGCCCCTTTTCGTCAAAAGAAAATCCGTCAACGGCATATGCATGGTCGGTGCGCACTCTCTTTATCGGAATAACTCTGATAAACGATTCCTCCTCAGTATCGGTCGGAACATTAAACATAATCGGGTCGTTATCCAGATAATGTGTTTCATACAGCTTCTGACCTGTCTGCGCATCGGTATAGGACTTGAAAAACGCTCTTACCGAACCACCCTTATAGGTACAGTTTTTCTCCGATGTAACCGTGCGCGTAAGCGTGTTTTCCTCCGGAGCTGTTTCAACCGGAGTAAACAGCACATTAATTTCGCCATCGGAATTTAACGAATATGCAATTACCTTTCTGTTTGATTTAATATCCGAGCCGTAATTCCAAATATCCTCAGTGCCGAGCGAAAAATTGCCGCGTACTGTAGAATACCGCTTACCGTTTACCTTAACCGACTGCGCAAGCTTAAGAGTCAAAACCTCATCATTCTGAGATAAGACTCTCAGGTAATATACAGGAGTCGCCTCCGTATCCGGCGCGGTTGCTTTAAGCAAATATGCAAAGGTATATTCGTCCTCATACTCCACGTGTACAACCTCATTATATGCATTTATGTATAATGTGGCATTAACTCCGCTTCTGAAATTTTCCCTGCAATTTAACGATACCCTGCATTTTCTGCCGTTTACCGTTACATACGGCTGCTCAACGCTCCAGGAATCCGTATCACTGTCATAAACTCCCGTTACCGAGCTGATTACGCCCGTAATTGCCGAGTCGGAAACATATACAAGATATAAATCCGAATTTTTGCTTTCAAACACCGTAACTACATTGGTTTTCTGTATTTCGGAAAATTCGGTATCGGCGCCGTTTTTTATAATTCTCACATCGGCATTGCCGTCATCTATCGGCAATTTCAAGGTTTTGTTATTAACCTTGTCGGTGATAATATATTCGTTGGTATTGACTATGCTTACATAGTAATCCTCCTGCGAATAAACAAATACAACATCAATTTTTCCGTCGCTGTTGTTATCAATTAAAATCACTTCACCGCATTTGCAAACCAAATCCGCATCGGTATAATCCGGATATGCCTTGCCGTTATACAGCACGTCAACCGACCTTGAAATGTTTTTCTTTTTGACTTTCCCGTTTTCATCATAATATTTAAATACCTTATCGCTGCACGATATAATATCTCCCGACAATACATTGACTACCTCGTTTTCGTCCGGAGCTTCGCCGATATATTTTATTTCGCCGAGATCGCCTGCTTTATCTGCCTGATAAAAGAACTCACATTTAAGGCCGAGCAAATCCTCAGCGCTCGTTTCTCCGCTGTAGTAAATTTCGCCGTCAATCGTCACGTAATTTTTACCTACAGATGAGGTCTGAAGCTGCAGTGAGGTTTCACCGTTTGCCGTCACAATTCCCTCTCCGCTGTATATACCGAAATTTTCGGAAAGCAGCGTCTGATTTTCAATCGCCTCATAGCTTGTTCCTTTAAATTTGAGTATATCAACAGAAAGCGCTTTATATATTACTTCCAGTCCTTCCTGCTTCGATATTTCATTTTTACCCATAATCGCTTTTGCAAGACCTAGCTTAGTCGCCTGCTTTACATAGCCCGACGGATACCCCGATTCGATTTGCGCCATCGGCTCGTATCCCAGTAAATTGACAACAATTTTGCAAGTCTGCTCATAGGTTATCGGCGCTTCCGGCATAAATGTATCACCCTTACTGATAAGGCCTATCTGTGCCGCCGCATTAATTTCACGCTCCATATAGGTGCCGGAGGAAACATCGCTGAAAACAGTATCGTTGCTTTCGCCGACGCGCCCCGTAAGCCTTGCGCACAAGCCGACAAAATCCGCACGTGTCATTGTTTCGGAAAAATCCGTATAATGCTCCTTAAGTCCGTCGGCAAAGCCGAGTGCGGATAAAATTTCAAACTCGCGTGAATAGGATATACTGTCGTCGGCATTTGCGGCATATACCGCAGCTACAGAAGATAAGGCTAATGATACCATTAACAACAGTGCAATTACCTTTTTCATTTTTATAATCATTCCTTTCGTACTGTAAGGCACAAAAATTAAGTCTAAAAGAAAATCGTTCAGAGTGCTGCTTTGCAGCGAACGGTGCTGTACGATGGTACCGCCCTGAGCAAAAAGCTGTGCTATGGGCGATTTTATTCAGACTTAACACCTCCGATTAAATTAACTGTAAGGCAACATACAAAAGCTTTGACATTTCCGCTCTTGTTGCATACGCCTTAGGGTCAAAGCAGCCGTCTGACCTGCCGCTGATTATTCCGGCATTGCGCATAGCATAAACCGATGCTTTGGCATAATCGGAAATTTTCGAATCATCCTCAAATTGTGCGTTATAATCACCTTCTGGGAGCTTTTTACCGGTATTGATTATAGCTCTGTCCAGGAAAACCGCCATATCCTCACGGGTTACATTCATCTGCGGAGCAAAGCTGCCGTTTCCAAGACCCTTTGCCACATTAATTTTCACTGCCGTGCAAATATACTTGTAGCACCAGTCGCTTTCCGAAACATCATCAAAAGCCTCCGCATCATTTGTAAGCTCAACATCAAAAGCCAACATCAGCATTTTTATCATTTCCGCACGGGTAACAAGGTCCTCAGCTTTAAATCTGCCGTCGCCATTGCCGCTTACTACGCCTTTATTATACAAATAAGAAATAGCCTCATACGCCCAATAGCTTTTATCCACATCAGTGAATATATCTTTTTTCTCCTGATTATTAATAATCGGCTGCGGCACTACATCGACGGAAACGGTCTTTTTGCCTGAGCTTCCGCCGCCTGAGCCGCCGGAGGTGCCGCCTGAGCTTTTTGAAGATGTGAAATATTCTTTGATTATTTTTGATATTTGCGAGAGCTCAACCGGACTCTTATCAAGAATTTTTCCGGCAACGGTTGCCTTAGTTTCGCCGGAGGATTTCAAAAACGAATTAATATAAGATGTCATTGAGCTGTCAAAAACATCCTTATATTCAACAAGTGCATTCACGAGATTATTTTTAGACGAGGTCTGAGCGCACGCCAAAAGCTTTGCAACTTTGAAGTTTAATACAAGACTTTCGTAATCATAGACACCTGAAATATTTTCCTTAAGAATATCTATCGACTTGTTCTGCCCGTTCTCGCTCAATGATGATTTGTATATATCATCAAACAGCTCAGGGGCATACTCTGTAAGCAGACTTTTAAATTCCGTTTTATCACCTTCATTATGCAGCGCCCGGACCAACACAAATTTGTTATATGTATCGAGCATTAAATCAATATTTGAAAACGGCTTTGCCTCAACCATTTTTTCTGCTATTTTAAGTCTATCCGCCTCAGACAGACGCTCATAAGGCGCAATCGGCGAAACCGAGAGCAATTTCATAGCCTGCTCAACGGCTTCTTTCATGGTTTCCTTATCGGCAGCGCTGTTTATAAGCTCAAGCTTATTTTTAATATCATCAATGCTTGTAAAATCAAACGTTTTTTCATCCAATCCGCTCTCTGCCGAAGCTCTTGCAAGATATTTATTCTCATCGGTTGTTGTAGTACCAACCATTATGAAGCGATAAGAAAAATTACCGTCCTCACCAACTGCGGTATTGCCGAAATGATTAAATATTCTGCTATCAAATTCGGCATCCGGGTCAGGAATATCCTGCCCCGGATTTATAATCTGAATTACAACATCCTCATTCGGAGTACCGCTTCCGTTTATCGTAACACTCTGTGAATCAAAATCCACCGAAATATCATTAACAGACAAAGCTTGCGCACTTGTTATTGATAAAACAGAAAACATAATCACTGTTAATAAAAGCTTACGCATTTTTGTGCTCCTCCCCAAAGCGTTTATTCTATAATTTCTATACCCGTCCAATCAGGATACCTGTATTGTTCAAGGTCTGTTGTTTCTCCCAATTTTTCGAGAGCATTATTATAGCGATCCGTCAGCTTTTGAAGCTCTGTTTTTGTATCGAGATCAGCCACAATAATATTTTTAATTGTCATCTCCGCACTGTCACCCTCAAGAGTTATATCACTTGTAGGACGCACGCGGGGTGTGTCAACTATAAAAGCAGGATTTGTTACAGTTGCAAATTCCTTTGCGCCCTTTTTCTCGGTGGAGATATACTCTTCGCCCATTATAGATTTTAAGCCGTAAACTCCCTTGCCCGCTTTTTTGAGCTCCTTAAGATTATCTTCGCTTATAAGCCATTCAAAAACCTTGAGCTGCTCATCGGGATATTTTGATTTTGCATTCATATAAAATCCGCCGGAGCCGCCCATTGTAGCCGGATTTCCTCCGACAACCTCACCTGTGAAGGTCGGGAAATCGCCTATGCCCCAGTCACATTTTGCCGGGAACTGATCGTTAAATACGCCGACATCCCAGCTTGCCGCATACATCATACCGATATTACCTTCGGAAAACTGCGCTCTTGCAACGTCGTTATCCAACGTATTCGGAGCCGGGAAAACCGATCCGTCATTAATGACCTCCTTAAGATAGTCTATCATCTTTTCATATATAGTAAAGTCGTAACGCAGGTTTACGGGATCAAATCCGTCAGAATTGTAAAGTCCCGACGGCGCTCCCGGCATTGTTACATAATAACGCGTAAATATCGGCATTTTAAGCGGAAGTGCAAAGCCGTATTTTGTTCCGCCGCCTGCCTGAGTTAATATTTTTGCATATTCTCTCATTTCGTCAAAGGTCTTCGGCGGCTTTTCGGGATCAAGGCCCGCATCCCTGAACATATCCTTATTCCATATAAATTTGAAAGCGGATATACCCGATATATTTATAGTATAACACTTTCCTGTCTTTTTGTCAAAGGTTACTGCACCGGGAAGAAAAAGCTGTTCATATTTTTTCGCCATATCATCATCTATCGAGCGAAACCAGCCGTTTTCAATACCGTATGTTGTAACGCCGCCGGCAGCAACGTGTATATCCGGCGCATTATTTGACTGATAAGCAACCCTCAAGGAATCCTCAAGATCATCACCTTTAACCTGGTAGTCAATCTTTATGCCGTATTCGTTCTCGGCATTAAATTTCTCTACCTGCTTTGTTCTGATCTCCATACCGCTTCTGTCGTTTGACCAGATTGTGATTACCTTTTCCTCTGTTTCCTTGTCTGCCTTATCGGCACAACCCGAAAACATTGCAGCAGTAAGCACAGACGCCATAGTAAGCGCCACCATTTTCTTTATTTTCATTTTTATAACCATTCCTTTCCGCGCCTTAAGGCGCAAGCCAAAGTTTGAAAGAAAATCGTCCAGAGTGCTGTCTTGAAGTGAGCGGTGCTGTTGCGCCCGAGTTCAAATCTTTGATTTGATGTACGAGAGCCATGCAAAAGTGTTCCAAATCTTTGATTTGGGTAACACCACTGCTCATAGTGTACCGCCCCGAACAAAAGATAGTGCTATGGGCGATTTTATTCAAACGCCTTATATAAAATATTTATCCTTTTACACCGCCGACCGTAAGTCCCGATATAAACTGCTTATTGCATATGCAATATACCACAATCATAGGAATTAGCGAAATATTCGCTCCTGCGAGAATTACGCTCCACATTGTTGCCATTTTACCGTCACTCTTAAGCGCAACAATCGCAACGGAAAGCGGCTGCATATCCGGATTGCCCATTGTAAGAACGGACGGAAGCAGATAAGAGTTCCACGCGTGCTTAAATGCAAGCAGTGCAATTATTGCAATAACAGGTCTGATAAGCGGAAGTATAATACGCACAAAGGTATTAAAGAAGCTGCATCCGTCAATGCTTGCAGCCTCGTCAAGCTCTCTGGGTATTCCGTTTAAATAGCCCTCAACCAGCACGATGTTTACAACCTGCGCTCCGACGTGTGAAATTATAAGTCCGAAATATGTGTTATTAAGTCTAAGTCCCGTCAACAGCTTAAAAACCGGATACAAGGTTGTAGGTCCGAGCGAAATAAAAATTGACGCCAGATATACACCCTTTATAATGTTCAGAAACGGCAAATCCTTTAACCGCGAGAACACATATCCTGCCATTGTAGACACGACTACCGTACCGATTACCACACCTACGGACATAATCAAGCTGTTTTTCGTATACTGTACAAAGTGAACATTTTTCCATGCATACACATAATTATCAAATGTAATCTTTTGCGGAAGTATATTATTACCGGTCATCAATTCCATATTTTCTTTAAGCGAGCCGAAAAACGCATACAGCAGCGGCAAAACAACAATCAACCCGATTGCAGTCAGAAAAATATAGGTAACCGCATTTAAAGTAAATCTTTTTGTTTTTTCCATAAATACCTCCACGCGTTAATCATATATTTTATCAATTTTAGCGGTAACGCGGCGATAAATAATCGTGACTATACCTATTATAATTGATGAAAAGACGCCCAACGTCGCACCGTAACCGTAAGCCGGTCTTGTTCCTGCGGCAAAAAACTGATTATAGATATTAATTGCCATAACATCCGTTGCATGATTAGGTCCGCCGCCCGTAAGAATGAAAATTGTTTCAAACGCTCCGAGCGAGCCGGTAATCGACAGCATCAGAATTGTTTTAAATACTGGCGCAAGCATCGGAAGTGTCATATACCAAAACTGCTTAACCCTTGTTGCACCGTCCATAGACGCGCTTTCGTAAATATCGTTAGGAATATTCATCATACCGGAAAGCAGCAAAATACAGGTATGCCCGAATACCTGCCATATTGACATGAACACTACCCAAAAAAATGCCGAATTTGTTCCGAGCCAGTTTACAGGCTCCGATATAATTCCAAGCTTCGTCAGAATTTGATTTAAAAACCCGTTCTGTGGTGATAAAATAAACGTAAAAACGAAGGTTATTACCGCCGCACTGAGAACGGACGGCATAAAATACAGACCTCTGAAAAAGCCCTTGCCCTTTAGATTTCCCCTCAGAATTGCTGCCAAAACCAACGTCAGAGGTATTTCGACAATCAGCTTAAAAAAAGCAAACTTAAAGGTATTTAAAACAGATTTCCACCAAATAGGATCTCGCGTTATAACACGCAAAATATTATCAAGCCCTACAAATACAGGCTTTGTAATGCCGTCATAATCATATAGCACAAACCTTAAAGCCCACAATATCGGATAAACCGTCAGTCCGACAAACATAATAAAGCTTGGCAAAATCATACACCAGCCAACTAAATATTTGGAAAGATTTTTTTTCTGAATTCTATTATCAGCGCACTTAACGCTTAATGATGATTTCATCTTCTTCCTCCTGACATAATGCGCCAAATAATTCATATAAGCCATATGAATTCAACTGCATTAATTAAAAATTTTACTCTGCAAAAAATATTTTCTCTCTGTCTTATGAAAGCACGGCAGACTGCGGAGCGCGTGGTGTTATGCAAAAGCTGCACAGCATCAGGCACTCCCGTCCGCGTTTTTAAAATATAAATTCCGCTTTGCCGCTACGGTCTGATTACAATACTCGGAATATACGGTGTCATGCTCTTAAAGTTATTCCAAATCATCAATTTAAATTCGGGATTTTCGGCATCTGCCTTAACATTCTCAAATACAAGGCTGACAGCTCCGGCATCCTTAACCTCCAAACGCTTTACATCACTTATTCCGAGCAATTCCTCGCCCTTCATTGACGCTAATATTGCGGCTGCGCCGTCTGTGAAATATTTGTATGCCGGAACGGTTACGGTATATGTTCCGTCATCGTTTTTAACCGACGTTATTCCGTCTTCCTTCACGTCAATATTAAAATCAATTGAAGCTTCCCCGACGGCTTTGCCGTATACGTCCGTATATGCGGGAATTTGCAGGCAAGAAGCGCCGCCGGCAAGCAAATCATTTAAATCTATTGCGTATTTTTTAGCGCCTATTCGCTTTACCGTTATTTCCTTTGTTTCGGTTGTGCCGTCATCATTTTTATATATCAAATTCAGCTTATTAAAGGCTCCCGACGGCTGCGTTTCAAGCTCAAATTCAACTGCCGAGCCTGTGTTTTCTTCCGCCGTTTTCTCACCGATATTATATACTCTGAAATTTGAAACAACTCCGCCTCCGGTGCCGTTTGTATATACAAAGCCCGGATAGGTTTCTACGCTGCTGTCCCACATACCGTCAAATGTGAATATATGGTCATATCTTGTTTCGCCGCTCTTGCGTACATAAAGCGATACCTTGCTGCCCAAGCGGATAAATCTGAAATCATAGTTTCCGTAAACCTCAAGATTATTAATCGGATTTTCCTTAATGCTTGAAGTAAAATCCTTTTGAACACCGCTGAATACAGAAGAGGTTAATCTGCTGTTGAGCGTTGTAACGCCGTCAAGCGCTTCCTGAGCATAAATCCAGCTTCCCGCTCCTCTGAAAGTATTATCGGTGAAAAATCCTCTGTTTCCGCTCATTGTAAATCTGAAGTAGTTTCCGTTTTTATCGGTATGCTCAGGCTTAAAGCAGATAAATCTCATGTCGCCCGGCTCGCTTTTAAACGCACCTCTTAAATATTCGCTTGCCGGAACAACCATTTTAACGGTAACGTCCATAACCCAGTTTGCGCCGACCGCTTCGGGTATGCTCATAGTAGCTACTGCCTTTGAAACATTGCCCGGTGTGTTGCTGCCGTACTGCGAATGCGCGATATAATCGCCCGGAAGCACAACAAACGATTTTTCCGTCTCTCCAAGCTTAACTGTGTATTTTGCATTTTGCACAAGAGCCTTTGTAAAGGTTATTCTGTCAACATATGAATTAATCTTTTCAACGCTATAGTCAGCATCCTTCACAAGTGCATATCCGTCTGTGCTTACCGCAAAATCATCAACGCTTGTGTTATCGAGCGAAATCCAGTCAAGATATGCTGTGTCTGCTGCAACAAAGCCTGTTTCTGCGCCGTAAAGCTCGCATATATCATCAGCATTGCCGCTTGCTTTTTTGCAAAGCACTGTTGCTATACCTTCCGAATTCTCGCTTCCTTCCGGAATATCAACATGGGCAAGAACAACCGTATATTTATCGCCGTATGAATTATACTGACTTATAATATTTGCGCCCTCAACCTCATAGTTGCCGACAGGCATAATAAACTCTACTCTGCCGTCATAGAAATTTTTATCCGTTCTGTTTTTAATCGTTGCAACGTTATAGTCCGCATTGCCGTCATTCGGGAAAAGATATTCGTCCGAAACGGCAGGCTTCTCATGCGGATTGTCCAAAAGGAAATATGTATGATAATGCTCATCAATATATTCTCTTCTCGGATTTCCCTCAGGAAGTCTTCCCTCCTTTGAGCTCGGCGGTGCCTGCATCATATACGGGTCATTTTTAACCGTATCGGCAAGATTATGTACCCACTTGTCTGCCGACGTATCAAACGTGTATTCATTCACAACCGCCTGACCAGAATAGCCCGGGCCTCCGCCAAAGCCGGAGCCACCGAGAGCAAGCAGCTTTTCTCCCATAGGTACAACTATATGATAATGTCCTACCATTTGGAAATCATAGTCCTTAAGATTTTCCTGACCCGGCAGCGAATTATACCACGGTGCATGGAAGGTAGGCGACATAAATGCGGCCCATCCGTTTACGGCATACGGATCGCCCTTTCCGAAATCGAGATATTCCGAACCGGTATTCGGCGTATGCTGATAAATAAGTCTGAAGCCATCGCCCTCTTTTGCGGTCCATTTATTCCATTCGCGTGCAAGCGCATCTCTTAAAACAAACGGCTCTGCGGTTCCAGTACCGTTATAGCCTCTCATCCACTCTTCGTTGGTTTCCGCACCGACAGGCAAGTCCTTGCCGCGTGTTTTCCAGCCCCAAGCACCGAAATCGTGCTTTGCAATAATCATGTTATCGCCCATCGGGATAAGCGCCGATCTCATACCGTATATTCTGTCTGCCTCGTCAAAGTCAAAATTGTTTAAAACATTAACCTCATCGAGTTCTTCCTCTGTCATTTGTGCCGCTTCATCGTATGTGACATCTCTCTTTGTAGCATCAACAGGACGAGGGCCGCGATTTGGATATACATAGCTGTCATAGTCGTGATTTCCCAACACATTAATTGTCGGTATAGCATATTTAGTGAAGGAATCCGCATATAAATCCTCTACAACCTCAATTCCGCTTATGAAGATGCTGCCGTCATCCTTCTTTCCTCCGCCCTGAACAAGATCGCCGAGATTATAAAAATATCTTGCTCCAATTATTTCAAGCTGCTTGTTAAGGTCCTCCAAGGACTGACCCTCGCCGCCTGTCTGGAAGCCGCGCTCCCACAAGCCTGTGTGAGTATCCGAAGTACCTACGGCATAAAACTTGCTTTCAAGGTCTTCAACTATGCTGACTGACTGAGGTGACTTATATTCTATACTTTCATCCTGCGAGTGTCTTAAAACTATGCTCATCAAGCCGTAAGCTATATTTTCTTTATCGGGTATTTTTATAGTAATTTTATATCCCGGTTTAAGTCCGAGATATATACCGCCGGAGGTAACTCCCGTCTGCGGGTCGGTAACAGGTGTAACGTATTCTACATTTGTTACTTCACATTCCCATCTTTTATGCTTATTTTCAAGATAAAGCTTCCAGCCGTCAGCTGACAAATCGGGTTTTTCGGAGGTACGAAGCTCTACGGTTAATTCTCTTCCGGGCTCCGTAAATGCCGGTGTTCCGAAACGCGGATATGAAATCATATCGTTTGCATCCTTTGCAAAAAAGTCCCTCTTTGTATAAACGGTCGGAGCGTTGGGATCAACCTGATCGCCAGGATCGGGTACTATTTCACTTGTCTTTTGCCATATATCAAGATTTGAAACAAGCAGCTGGCACGCGTCGGCAGCAATAAAAAATCTCTTTGATTTATCCTGCAGCGCCGATATATCATAGCTACCGATATGCTTCCACTTGTCCGAATCCTCAAATTTCATATAAACGTCCATAGAAGCACCGTCTGCAATAACCTTGCAGTTGATTACCTGATTTAAATAATACTTTACTTCATTAGTCGTTTCATAGCTCTGTATATATTCCTTATTTGTTATCGGATCTGTTGCCGTTACGGCAGAGCCGGGATTATAATTTGATAAATCTGCGGCGAGCTCATCCGGAGTTCTCGGATCAATAATTGCAGCACGAGGCGCTGCCTCTCCGTTTGCAAAGCCTGACGGAAGTGTTATTTTCAGCAATTCAATCGTATCACCGGTAGATATGTATTCGTTGCTTTCGTAGCTGTTTAAATCTATATATGCATCTGTATCAGAGTCAATAACTCCAAATTCAAGATTTGGCTTTCTGCCGGAATCCAAAACCATGCTCGGAAACTGCAAATCAAAGGTTACGCCGAAATTCTTATAAGAGCCGCCTATATACTGCAGATGTCTTCCGTTATGCTTTGCCTGTATCGAGTAATATATCATACCCAATCTTCCGCGCGGATTTGCTCCGAGCTCAAGAGGATTGCCGATTTTTTCGGAGCGGTATGGCATTCCTGTTTTATAATATCCGCTTGAAGAGGGCTCAACACTTACAACGTCCGTGATTTTTCCGTATACGCCCCAGCCCGGCTTTGATGAGTTTGAGCGTGCTATATTATATTTCCAGTTGGTCGAAACACTTGTAACATTATCCTTAACAACCTGCCATTCTTCCTTAGGCTCTTCAGGCTCTGTAACTATTTCGCTTTCTCTTTGCCATATATCAAGATTTGAGATAAGCAGCTGACACGCGTCCGAAGCTATATAAAATCTCTTTTCCTTATCCGCCAATGAGGAAATGTCATAGCTGCTGATATGCTTCCACGTATCCGAATCCTCAAATTTCATATAAAGACTCATTACGCCGCCGTCCGCAACAGCCTTACAGTTAATTACCTGATTTATATACTCTGTTCCGTTATCGGTTGTTCCGTAGCTTTGTATGTATTCGGCATTTGTAACAGGATCCTTAGCCGTTACGGCCGTTCCGTCTTTATACCTCATTTTATTTTTATTCGCCGCGTCATCGGCTGCAAATTCGTCAACCGTTCTTGGATCGATAATCGCTGCGCGCGGCGTTATCTCACGCTGCGCAATTCCCGACGGAATTGTAATGTCGCGCATATTCACTGTATCGCCCATAGATACGTATTCGCTGCTTTCATACTTGGTAAGGTCTGTGTTTACCGCAGCGGCCGAATCAATAAGTCCTAAATCAAAATACGGCGTTCTGTCACTTGTTATGCAAATATTCGGTGTTTGAACATCAAAGGTAATCGCAAAATTTTTATAAGCGCCGCCTGTATACTGCAAATGTCTTCCGTTATGCGTTGTCTGCACGGAATAGTATGTCATACCTACTCTTCCGCGCGGATTTAATCCCAGCTCAAGCGGATTTTTGATTGCTTCGCCTTTATATTTAAGTCCGCCCAGATAATAGCTTTTTGAAGACGGCTCGACTCTTACTGTGTCCGTATACTTGCCGTACACTCCCCAGCCCGGTGCGCTTGTTCCGATGCTGTTATTATACTTCCAGGCGTCAGCATCGCCCGTTACATCTTCCGCAACAATTTTCCACTTATCATCCGCTGTGTCTGTCATGTCAACACTGCTTCCGATAACATTTCCATCTGCCGCATTTACCATAACATTCGGCACAGCAATCAAGCTTACAAGCATGTTGAGAACAATTGTCAACGAAATGGTTCTTTTCATTACCTATTCCTCCCTATTTAAACAAATTTATAAATACATGTATTCACTGCTTGGTTCTACTCTCATGTAAAACCCTTGATTATATTTTAACATTTATCATATGTTTTGTAAATAAAATATCTTTACTATATTGTCTGATATTTTTACATTTTTGACGATTGTGACAAATTAACGTACAATTTACTCACAAACAGACGGAAAAACAATACAAAAAACCGTCGGCATTTATGTGAGCCGACCTCCGAAAATATAAAATTCGGAAATCGGCTCATCAGCTGTCGGCGGTTTTAAATTATCTGTCCGAATTTATTTTACATCCGCACTTGTTTTAATATCTTTCGGGAAATCAAATGAATTACCCGAAGCATAATAGCGGAGTACGCTGCCCGTGTTTTTCATTTCATCCGTTATCCAGCTTGCAATTTTCTTTGCTCCCCATTCGGAAATATGAATTTTATCGTTTGCGGAATTATTTATGTTTTCACCGAAGTTAAGCTTCAAAACATCCATATTGTTAATATGAATAGCCGCCTCAACATATGCTCTTCCCTTCTCCGTCTGCAAATCAACGCTCTTTTGCCAAACGTCGATAACCGGAGCGTTATACTCTGCAGCCGTTTCTTTCATGAGCGCCGTATACCCGTTATAGTCATCGGGCTCGACGTCATAGAGAACGGGCGGCGGCGTTATGAAAATAATCTCTGCGCCCTTTCCCTTTGCGGTGTCGGCATAAAGCCTCAGCATATTTTTAAAATCATATTCGCTGACATTTTTTATACCCAAAGCGCTGTCATTTGCCATAAACGAAACATAAAGTATGTCACCCTCCTTTATGCTGCTTTCAATCTTATTAAAATTGCTGAAGCCGACAAAGGTCCTCGTTGTAAATCCGGAGTGCGCATGGTTTGCCACTTCAATGCTGTCGTTAAAATAGTCTGCTGCATATGTTCCCCAGCCCTGACGCGGATAATATGTGCTGTCATAGGTTGAAACTATCGAATCGCCCGCAACATAAATTGTTCTTTTCACCGTATTGTCGGGGATAAGCGCTTTTGTCAGCGGCGTTATATTATAAATATTATCAAAAAGCATAACCTTTATATAGTCGCCGTCTATCGCTTCGGGTAAATCCATATTAAAGTCTACCGTCTTTTCATCTCCTGCGGCAACACCGTCAAACACCTTATCCTGCGACATTACATTTGTTAAACCCCTGTCCTTATCATAAAGCGCAAGGATTAAAACTCCGCTTTTTCCGTAGTCCGCATTCTTTTTAACGGTAACGCTTGTTATTCTGCCGCCGTCTGTTAAATATGCAGCGTCCGCTCCGTTTTTATCCGCAAAGCTTACAGAGCATATTTCATACGCCTTATCCGCAAAGATAAGCTTTGAATACGCTTTGCAAAGCTCGTCATTTGCCGCTTCCGTTTCGGAAAGAGTCGGCTTTTGGGTATATACAGCCTTTGCTTTTTCAAGAGCTGCAAGATATGTATCGTAAATAGGCTGTGTTATGTTTTCTCCGACTTTTGCCCCCGAAAGAGCCTCATCGCCTTTTCTTATGCTCGTTAAAAGCTGTCCGTAATTAACGTCCTCATACTCTTCGGCATAAAATCTTGTAAATGTTAAATTATCAATATAAACGGTAGAACCTCCTGCCGCATTAATATTAAAGCTATCAATATATACCGCGTCGGAAGCACTGCCCGTGAGCTTGCCTCCGCTGTTTTCGGGCGTGAGTGAATGAACATTATTTCCGTTAATATACAGCTTTTTATTACGTCCTACATAGCTTTCGCTTTCGGGCGCAAATTTCATTACAAGACGTATTCTGTTCCACCCGTCGCTCAGCTGCTTGTATGTATTAACCCTGTCCGCGCCGCTGTCATTGACATACGGAAGCGTTACATAATTATCATTAAGGGTCAGTGTATTAACGGTCTTTCCGCCCTTTCCCGTCCACGATATTGACGGAGTTACGGTGCTGTCCACGTTTTCCGTTTTTATATCAAATTCCGTCATTATCCAAAGCTCTCTATTGTCATTTGCGCTTGCGGTTATATACGTTTTTTCGGGAAGCTTAATGCTCTTGATTGCCGACGAAACCTTTAACGCCTTTCCGGTATCATAAGCGGTTTCATTTGAAAAGCCCTCTGCATAGCTCTCAAAGTTCTCCTCTAAAACAGCAACGCGCGTTGCGTCCGCCGGGTCGGGATTTTTCGGATCATCCGGCTCTATCTCGCTTGCTCTTTGCCATATATCAAGATTTGAAATAAGCAGCTGGCAGCCCTGCGAGGTGATATAAAACCTCTTCGTCTTATCCTCAAGGGCAGAAATATCATAGCTGTTAATAAGCAGCCATTCATCCGAGTCCTCAAACTTCATGTAAAGCTTCATTTCAGCGTTTTCCGCAATAACCTTACAATTGATTACCTGATTTAAGTAATAGGTTTCTTTTGCGGTTGTTTTATAGCTTTGTATGTATTCGGCATTTGTTATCGGATCTGTCACCGTTACGGCTGTTCCGGCTTCATACATCATTTTATTGTTATTTGCCGCATCATCGGCTGCAAGCTCTTCAACCGTTCTCGGATCAATAATCGCCGAACGCAGAGCTATATTTCCGCCTGCAAGCTTTGACGGCACAGCAGTGTTTTTCATACTTACGGTTTGTCCCATAGATATATATTGATCGCTGCTGTAATCCGTAAGGCTCTTGCTTACCGCCGCAGACGAATCTATAAGTCCCACATCAAGAAACGCACTATCGGCATCAATAACCATATTCGGAATTTGCATATCAAACGTAACCGCAAAATTTTTATATGCGTCGCCCGTATACTGCAAATTTCTTCCCTTAGGGTCCCCCTGCACCGAATAATATATCATACCCTCTCTTCCGCGCGGATTTTTTCCCAAATAAAGCGGATGAGCGATTGTTCCGTTTTTGTATATCATGCCGCTTCGATAAAAGCCTGTTGAAGACGGCTCTACTCTTATATCATCAGCCATACTGTATGCTCTCCAACCCGGCAGGGAGAAGTTAGCATCATCATTGTACGTCCACTGTGCAGCATCAGCTGTTACGTTATCCGCAACCACCCGCCAATCGTCCTCCGGCTCATCCGGGTCGGTATCTATTTCGCTTACTCTTTGCCATATGTCAAGGTTTGAAATAAGCAGCTGACAGCCTGTAGAAGTAATGTAAAACCTCTTAGTCTTATCCTTTAAAGCCGAAATATCATAGCTGTTAATGAGAAGCCATTCATCCGAATCCTCAAATTTCATATAAAGACTCATCACGCTGCCGTCGACTACAGCCTTGCAGTTTATTACCTGATTTAAATAATATTCAGTGCCGTCGGTCGTTTCATAGCTTTGTATATATTCCTTATTTGTTATCGGATCTGTCACCGTTACGGCTGTATCGGCTTCATAATATATTTTTAACGTGCTTTTATTAGCTTCCATATCCTCTGCAAACTCGGTTTTCGTTCTTGGATCAATAAGTGCGGCACGCGGCGCTATTTTTCCACCGGCAATTCCCGATGGAATTGTAATTTCACGCATATCAACAGTTTCGCCCATAGATATATAATCGTCAGTGCTGTAATTACTTAATTTTTCATCCGG
The DNA here is from genome assembly GCA_934489015.1 of uncultured Clostridia bacterium. Lineage (GTDB taxonomy): Bacteria > Bacillota > Clostridia > UBA1381 > UBA1381 > RGIG9115. The sequence goes on along the minus strand of CAKSSN010000001.1, from coordinate 95,008 downwards.
CTTCGTTGCAGCGTCAATCAGTCCTATATCAAGGTATGGATTTTTAGTCTTAATAACCATATTCGGAATTTGCAAATCAAATGTAACTGCGAAATTTTTATACGCTCCGCCGGTGTACTGCAAATGCCTGCCGGTATGCGGTATCTGTATCGAATAATATGTCATACCCTCTCTTCCGCGTGGATTTGTGCCCAATAATGTCGGATTGGATAAAACACTTTCTCCTTTATAATTAAAAGTCCATGTGCTGCCCGCTTTCCCATAATAACCGTTACTGGATGGCTCCACCTTCACATCATCCGCATTTGTGTGCACTCCCCAGCCGGGCGCGCTTGCGGATGTACTATTATTATACACCCATTTAGATGAATCGCCTGTTGCATTATCCACAACAATTCGCCACGGATCAGCACTCGCCTCTGATGTGTCCATATCAACCCTTTCGGTTTCTTCAAGCACTGCACCATTTGCCGCGCTGACCATAACGTTTGGCACCGCAGTCGAGCCTAAAAGCAGGCTTAAAGCAATCGCCAGTGAAATGGTTTTTTTCATAACCTATTCCCCCTTAACAAACTAAATTATAAACACACGTATTAAGCCGCCGGTTTCATACATATGTAAATTCTTTATTATATCTTAACACTTATATTGTGTTATGTAAATAAAATATTTTTACTAAATTGTCTGATATTTTTACTTTTTTTATAAATCAATGCCTCTTTGCCGTGATTATAATCAAGGCAAAAACCGCATAGTCATGCAGGAAAAGGCGCTTCTGCGCTGCTTTAATTCTTTTGCATACGTAATTTGCGGCGATTATACCCTTTGGAAACACCATATGTAAAGATAACGAACAATTAAGTAAAAATATTTTATTTACAAAACGGCCCGAAAATGTTAGAATTAAAACCGAACAAGAATTTACTCCAAGCACAGAAAGGAAAAAAAGCATGATAAAGGATTTTTATACTCCGAACGAGTTTTCGGGAAGCGACAGCGAACGCATTAAGGCTGCAATTTACGAGGCAAAAAGAACAGGTGCCGACAAGGTGGTTATACCGAAATATAACAAAGAAGCAAATTCTTTTAAATGGATTATCGACAAAACTATTCTTCTGCCGTCCGATATAACAATTGTTCTTGACAATTGCTTTATGATTATGGCAGACGATACATACTGCCAAATGTTTGCGACGGAAAATTTATTTGCCGAAAACGGCAGCGATCCTCAGCACGAGCAGCAAAACATTAATATTTACGGCAAAGGAAACGCCTGTATATGCGGCGGCAAGGAAAACAAGCTTAACGAATTTACTTCGGAGCGGGACGGAAATCCGCATATTACCTCAAATGTGCTGATTTATTTTTATAACGTAAGAAACTTCAAAATAGAGGGCTTTCAAATTTCGGATCAGCGCTGGTGGGCAATTCTTCTGCTGTATGCGAGATACGGAAGCATAAGAAATCTTGATTTTAAAATAAATTCAAGACACAGCTACGGCGTGTGGAGAAACCAGGACGGCATTGATTTGCGTGTGGGCTGCAGCAATATAAGCATAGAAAACATAACCGGAGAAACGGGCGACGATTTAATAGCTCTTACGGCTCTTATGAGCAAAAATTATTTTGAACATTCGCTGAAAATAGACGGAAGAGATACAGATATTCATGACTGCACAATCAGAAACGTTAAAGGCTTTTCAAATATGTGTGCAATCGTCAGACTATTAAATCAGCACGGAAATAAAATATACAACATATCAATAAGCGACATTTTCGACACAGGGCTTCCAAGACTTGAGTCAAAAACTCAAATGGTCTTAAGAATAGGAGAGGACGCATATTATGAGTCATTTTCCGAGCGTGCAAATCCGGGAGATATGTATAATATTTCGATTAACAACATTTATTCAAAAGCGCTCAGCGCAATTCACTTGGAAATGGCAATCAAAAATCTGCACGCAAGCAATATTTTTGTGACGGAAAAGGGGCATCATGCCGTAACGCTCGGAAGATTTTATGTATCAAACGTATTTATGTATATCCCGGAGCGCTATGAGGAATGTGAGAAGGAACAGCTTATTGCGGATAAAAATCCCGACAAAAAAACAACGCTCGAAAACGTGCTGATAGAAAATATTTATTATTCGGCAAAGCCCGACTGCTGCAGGGCGGCGGTATGCGCCGCATCAAATGCGGAGCTTATTAATGTAAAGGTTAAAAATATTTGTGCGGAGGACGATGTATTGCGAGAAGAGCTTTTTAATATGAAAGAAAAAACTTTGTTTTAAGTATTGTAAAGCCTTTAATAAAAAAACTGCTCTGTTTTTTTGTAAGCAGAGCAGTTTTTTTATCCTTTCCCGACATAATATTTTTAGCTTCGGGCAAATTTATTTCACCTGCGTTAAAGCTGACAAAAGCCGGGCTGCAAAAATAATTTTCTTTTTATTCAACGTCAGCTATATCCGCACCGCCGCTTTTCCATTTTCCTCCGGCATAGAATATAACCGAAGCAACAGCACCCAAAATCCAGCCGACAGGCCATGCAAGCCATATGCCGTCACTTAAAAATTCTTTTGAAAGAACAAACGCAAGCGCAACTCTGAGGAACAAATCAAAAAATGTTGAAAACATAAACTGCCCCATAACGCCGCCACCGCGTAAAACGCTGTCAGTTGTAATTTTAACGCAGACTATCGAATAAAACGGCACAACAATCATCAGAAATCTTGCGCCGATATGCAGCGCGTCGCTTCCGCTTCCGCTCATGAACAGCCCTACAAGCCTATATCTGAAAATGATAAACGCCGCCGTAAAGAAAAGCGAAATTCCGATTGAAAGTGCAAGTCCGCTCACATATCCCTTTTTTACTCTGTCTATCTTCCCCGCTCCGAGATTTTGAGCCGAGAAATTTGAAACGGCGTTTCCGAGAGTTGAATATGTTGTAATTGCAAAGGTATTGAGCTTAACGGCTGCGGAATATCCTGCCATAACCGCAAGCCCGAAGCTGTTTACAACGCTCTGAATGAGTATGTTTCCGACCGAAACAAAGCTTTGCTGAAGCATACTCGGAACCGCTATGCGCATTACTCTTTTTAAAATCGCAAACGAGAAAAGCGGCGCTTTTTCCTTAAAGCCGCGAAGCCTTCTCAATACGGCGATAAAAGCAAGCACGCAGCTTACGCCCTGGCATATAAACGTTGCCCACGCAACGCCCGAAATGCCCATTTTAAAGCCTGCGACAAACCAAATATCCATAAAAATATTTGCGCTTGACGACACTGCAAGAAAGTAAAACGGCGTTTTTGAATCGCCGAGCGCGGAAAAAATTCCGTTTGATATATTGTAAAAGAACAAAAATATAAGTCCGCCGGTATATATGTTAAGGTATAGTAGCGAGTCACCGACAACCTCTTTCGGCGTGTTTATAACGTGCAAAAGGCGCGGAGAAAACAAAAAGCCGACAACGGTTAAAACCGCACATATGACGGCGCTTGAAATAAACGTTGTAGATACGGCAGTTTTTAAATCCTTATACCTTTTCGCTCCGAACAACTGCGATATTACAATCGAGCATCCTACATTGCACCCAAACGCAACCGCCAGATAAATAAGCGTTATTTCATACGCATTTCCGACCGCTGCCAAAGCCTTATCGCCTATAAATTTACCTGCAACAAAGCTGTCGGCAACATTATAAAGCTGCTGAAACACTATGCTTCCCATAAGCGGCAGAGAAAAGCCCACAAGAGCCTTTTCCGGACTGCCGACCGTTAAATCCTTATTTGCCATTTTATTTTTACACTTCCGGTTTCCATTGTCGGCGCGGACAGTTTTGTTCACGCCGATTCATTTATGCGGCGCATTTTTCATGCAGCCGAAATTTTATTTATTTTTTCCGAACAGCTTTTTTAAAAGAGCGTCCGCCTCTTTTTTTCTTTTTTCCGTTTCGGATTTATTAACCGATAATATTTCGCTTTCGGAAAACTCCACCGCGTCGCCCTCTTTTACCCTTACGCTTCCGAGTGGAACGTTTATAAATTTTCCGCCGCTTTCAACTACCGCAAATCCGCCTTCAATTCTGTCTACAATTCCTTGCATAAAAATCCCTCTATGCCAAAATTTTTATAACCTTTTTAGGACATTTTTCAGCGCATACTCCGCAGCCGATACATTTTGAATAGTCTATAACAGCAACATTGTTTATTACACGAATTGCGTCCGCCTCACAGTTTTTCTCACAAATTCTGCATCCGATACAGCTCGCCTTGCAATGCCTGTTTGCAGACTGACCTGCTTCTGTGTTCGAGCAGTTTACAACTGCCTTTGCCTTATTCGGAATAAGCTCTATAACGCTGTGAGGACAGACCTTAACGCACGCGCCGCAGCCGCCGCATTTTTCCCTATCCACCGCAGCAATGCCGTCGGATATGCTAATAGCTCCGAATTTACACGTTTTAACGCACGTTCCGCGACCCAGACACGCATTTCTGCAATGCTTTTCGCCGCCTGCAAGCTTTGAAACCGCAACGCAGTCATCAAGACCAACATAATCGAATTTAGAGCCTGACTTTTCGCATACGCCGCCGCATTTAACATGAGCTGTCATCGGCTGTATGTCACCTGCTTCAACGCCCATAATATCCGCTATTTTATCCGCAACCGCCTGTTTCCCGACGCTGCACGCATTGACCGGAGCGCCGACCTCAACCACTGCCGCCGCATATGCCGCACAGCCTGCATAGCCGCACGAGCCGCAGTTTGCGCCCGGCAAAACCTTTTCTATTTTTTCAACACGCTCATCCTTTTTAACCGCAAACACAGCCGCCGCATACGCAAGCAAAAGACCGAACAAAAGCCCCAGGCCGCCGATAACGGCTACAGGAATTAAAATTTCTTTCACAGCCCTGACCTCCTTATATCGAAAATCCCGAAAAACCCATAAACGCAATAGCCATCAGCCCTGCCGTAACAAGAGCAATCGGAAATCCCCTGAAGGATTTTGCAACGGCGTTTTCATCGAGAAATTCGCGTATGCCTGCCATGAGAATTATGGCAAGAGTAAAGCCAAGCGCCGCAAACGTTCCGTATAAAAACGACATTATGAAATTATATTCGTTTTGCACATTAAGGAGCGTAACGCTCAGCACGGCGCAGTTTGTTGTAATCAGCGGAAGATAAATTCCGAGCGCATTATAAAGCGACGGCATTGATTTTTTAACAAACATTTCAACAAACTGAACAAGCCCTGCAATAATTAAAATAAAAGCAATGGTCTGCAAATACTCTATATTAAACCTCTCAAGCAGAAAATGATTTACAAGCCACGTACACATTGACGCTATCGCCATAACAAACGTAACCGCAAGCCCCATTCCGCTCGCCGTTTCAACCTTTTTTGAAACGCCGAGAAACGGACAAATTCCGTAAAACTTAACCATAACAAAGTTTTCCGTCAAAACGGCGGAAATTAAAATAGTAATTATCTGTTTAAGCATCCTTTTTATCCGCCTTTCTTTCAGATATATAATTTTTAACCGCTATTATAAGTCCGAGAACTATAAATCCGCCCGGCGCCAAAATAACTATTGACATCGGCTTTATCGCTCCGCTTCCGAAAAGAGTTATTCCAAGTATGCTTCCGCTTCCGAGTATTTCGCGCACTGCCGATATAATTGCAAGCGCACCTGTAAAGCCGAGCCCCATTCCGAGTCCGTCGGCAGCTGCCGCACCGACTGTATTTTTAGAAGCAAACGCCTCTGCTCTTGCAAGAATAATACAGTTTACAACAATCAGCGGAATAAATATTCCGAGAGATGAAGCAAGCTCCGGGAAATACGCATTTAAAAGCATTTGTATAATCGTAACCGCCGTTGCGATTATTACTATGTATGCCGCAATTCTGATTTTCTCCGGTATGCATTTTCTGAGAAGCGATATTATAACATTTGACGCAACAAGCACCGCCGTTGCCGAAAGTCCCATGCCTATACCGTTTTTAAGAGAGGTTGTTACCGCGAGCGTCGGACACATTCCGAGCAGCTGAACAAAGGTTGGATTTTCCGTAAAAAGACCGTTTTTTATAATTGCTGATTTTTTCACCGTTTTAACCCTCCTTCAAAATGCTTTTTGCCGCTTCGGACGCTGTATTAACAGCTCTTACAACGGCTTTTGACGTTATTGTTGCTCCGGACATTGCCGATACTTCACTATCTCCGGCTTCTCCCTTTACCGCTTCAACGGGAGCTGTTTTACCGGAAAATTGGTCTTTAAATTCGGGATTTGCCGCATTTGCACCGAGTCCCGGCGTTTCACTGTGGCTTAAAATATCAACTCCGGTTATTTTTCCGTCAGTGTCAACTCCGGTCATAACCTTAATTTCACCGCCGTAGCCGTTATCCGTGCTTACTATGCAAACGCCGATTTTTTCTCCCGATGAGTCCTTTGCAATATACGCTTCCTCAACCTTATCCGCCTGAATATCCGCTTTTTCAAAGCTGTCCGCATCCTTAAAGACAACCTTCATTGACGCTTCGGTTTTCTTTTGATTGTTCATGGCAATAAGCGGAGCTGTCGTTTTATTTGCAAACGCGAGCAGCAGCGCAGATATAGCCGTAATTGCAAAAAGAATAAGTCCTATTTTTATAATTTCCTTAATATTTTTCACTTTGAAGCACCTCCATCAAAGCCGAAAGGCTTAGGCACTGTAAGAGTTTCAATAAGCGGCGATGCGACATTCATAAGCAAAATCGAAAATGACACACCCTCCGGATAGCCGCCGAAGCGCCTGATAACAAACGTGAGTATTCCGCAGCCGAACGCAAATATATACTGACCCTTAGGCGTTGTAGGCGTTGTGACATAATCCGTTGCCATGAAAAACGCGCCGAGAAGAAGTCCGCCCGTTAAAACCTGCATAACCGTATAGGAAAGCATATTCATATCGGTTGTATTTTTGCCGAAGAAAAAGGTTAAAACCGCAAAGGTTATTATATATGTAAGCGGCACGCGGCACGTTACAATGCGGCGGATAAGCAAATATGCAAATCCGATTAAAAGGCAAAGCCCCGACGTTTCTCCGATAGAGCCGCCCTTTGCTCCCAAAAACGCCGACAGAAGAGTTGGCAAACTGCCGTCAAGTCCGTTTTTCATAATTGCAAGCGGAGTTGCGCTCGTGGCCGCGTCAACTGCCGCGCCGAACGCCGGATTTCTGAAGCTTGTCATTGCTCCTGCCCATGCTATAAGCATAAAGCAGCGCCCCGCAAGCGCAGGATTTAAAAAGTTTTTGCCCAAGCCGCCGTAAAGCTGTTTTACTATTATAATAGAAAACGCACTTCCTATAACAAGCATCCATATCGGAATATCGGGCGGCATATTAAGAGCTAAAAGCACGCCTGTTACGGCTGCCGACAAATCCGAAACGGTTGTTTCTCTTTTAACTGCCTTTTCATAAAGATATTCCGAAAGCATACAGGCGCAAACCGCCGATAAAATCACAACAACGCTTCTAAACCCGAAAAACAACAACGCCGCAAAGCACGCCGGGAAAAGCGCAAAAAGAACGTCGAGCATTATACGTCTTACCGACTCATTTGTATGTATATGCGGAGATGATGACACAACAAGCTTTAAATCGTCCATTATCTTTTACCTCCCTGTGACTTCTTTATCGCAAGCACGTTCTGCTTGCCTATGCGTATACTCTGAAGAAGATTTCTCTTTGACGGACATATATACGAGCAAAGTCCGCATTCCATACAGTCGAGTATATGATACCTCTGCGCCATTTCATGATTTTCAGCCTCCGAAAACCTTGCAAGGTTTAGCGGCATCAGATGCATAGGGCAATGCTCAACACATTTTCCGCACCTGATACACGGCGTTTCGGCAGAGTATATTTCATCTATCTTTGAAAAAGCAAGAAGCGATGAGGTTGTTTTTATAACGGTCGGCTTAAGGTTATACTGCGCAACACCCATCATAGGTCCGCCGCATATGACCTTTTTCGGCGTTTCGGTAAAGCCGCCCGCCTGTTCAAAAACGAACGAAAACGGAACGCCTGTCGGAACATCGAAATTGCACGGATTTTTTACGCAGTCGCCGCTTACGGTCAAAATTCTCCTGACAACCGGCATACCGCACTCAAACGCATTCCAAAGGTCATAAGCCGTATCGGTATTTATAACAACAACGCCGACATCGGCCGGAAGCTTACCGGAGGGCACATTCCTCTTCGTAATCGCATGAATAAGCTGCTTTTCGGCGCCCTGCGGATATTTTGTTTTCAGCATTTTAATTTCAATATCGCTGTCGCTGCCGATTGCGCTTTGAAGGCTTGCAGCTCCGTCGGGCTTGTTTTCCTCAATTCCGATATAGCCCTTTGAAAGACCGAGAACCTTCATGGCAATTCTGAGCCCCTTTATAACCTCCTGCGGATTTTCCATCATTCGTCTGTGGTCTGCCGTTATGTACGGCTCACATTCCGCACCGTTTACAATAATATAATCAATTTTCTGCTTCGGACTGAGCTTTATAAACGTCGGAAAGCCTGCGCCGCCCATGCCTACAAGGCCTTTTTCTCTTATAATTTTAAGAAGCGACTCCCTCGACATTGTTTCAAAGCTCTTCACGGGACATACAGCGTCATCTAAGGTATACTGCATATCGTTTTCAACAAAAATCGAATCAAGCTTGTTTCCCGACGGATGCAGATGATGACGGATAAGCTTAACCGTTCCCGAAACGGAGCTGTGAATGGGAACAGACATAAATGCATCGCTGTCGGCAAGCTTCTGCCCGACATTTACGTGATCCCCGACCTTGACAACGGGCGTTAAAACAGCGCCGATATGCTGCTGGAGCGGATAAATATGCTCCGGGCAGTCGGCAAGCTTAACTGTTTTTTTCGCGCTTGTCAGGCTCTTGTAGTCTTCAATATGAAGACCGCCGTTAAATGTGTAAGCCATATTTTTTCTCCTTTACTGCCGCAAAAGCGGCGTGATTATTTTACATCGGCAAGCTTCCCCTTGCCGCTAATTATGCTATAATATACTGCGCACGTCCGTTTTCCTTTGCCTGATACAAAAGCGTATCGGTATTATGCATAAGAAAAGAAACATCGGCAGGGAAATTAAACCTGCTTATACCTGTGCTGCAGCTTACGCCGCCCGGTATCAGTGAAATTTCCGAAAGCTCCTTATAAAAGCCGTCAAGAATTTCTCTGAGCGCATACTCCGAAAGAGTTCTTTTATCAATAATAACCGCAAACTCATCGCCGCCCATTCTTCCGACCGCGCCGCAGCTGTCAAACCTTTTCTGCAAAATTGAAGCTATTTCCTTTAAAACCTCATCGCCCATGCTGTGACCGTAAGTGTCGTTTATCGTTTTAAAGCTGTCGACATCCAAAAACATAAACCAGCCGTATCTGCAAAAGCTCAAATCATAATTTTTCTGTGCTTTCTCGCAATAATCCAGAAAAATTCTGCGTCCCATAACTCCCGTAACCGCGTCAAGCTCGCCGATAAAGTTTTTATACGCCGTGCACTCATAGCCGAGAATAAATACAACAATGCTGATTATATTAAGAGAAAGCATTGCCGCCGTAAACTGAATTTGCAGCTGATAAAGATCGCTTATTATTTCGCCCGAAACATCTACATCGTGTATTTTCAGCATTATCGACACTCTTTCGGAAAAATAAATTGCCGCCGCAAGCGTCATCGTAAAAACAAAAACCGCAAAAATGCTAATCAAAATACTTTCCCGACTTGAATCTATATACTGAATTTTCTTTGAACGGTTTACAATGCGCCTTACATTTTTAAGCGATTTTTCGCTGTACTGCGCCCACAAATATCTGACAATCAAAACGCATACAGCGGATGAAAGCAGATGGCTTGCAACAAGAGAGCCGGTCTGAAAATAGCCCTTTGTGCTTCCGGGAAAGAAAAAGTCCATTGCCCACATAACAAAAAATGCGTGTACGCTTGGCATAACCGCCGAAACAATTCCGATCCAAAGCTTACTGCGCTTTTGCTTTTTTGCCGCCGCAAAAGCTATGCCTGTTAAAAAGCCGAACAGCACTCTTGTTCCTACCGCCAAAATCAGACTGCCCCAGAAATTTCCGCTCAGCGTCGGCGAAAACAGTATATCAGCCGAAGTGACATAGTAAGCCGTTGACTTATACATACTTGCTATGCCGAAAATAAGTCCCATAACGGTTGACTGCACCGTTCCGAGAAGACACGCCGCAATCAGTATAGGTATATATGCAAATGTAATCGAAATCGGCTCTATATGAATGTAGCCCAGAAATGTAAAAGACATTAAAATTTCAAAAGCAATCAGGACTAAAAATGCATATAGGTCGAATGATACAAATTTATATTTTTCCAATGTATTCATATTTCTTCTCCGATTAAAATATTGTCAAATGCCTTACCGGGTGAGCACTGCCCGTGCAGGCGCACAAAAACAAGGCTCATTTAATTTTTATTTTCCAAAAGCCGATATATTCGCTATATTTCAAAATCAAGGCAGCTGCGGTTAGCCGTAAATGGTCTGACAAAGGTGTCTGCCGCTTTAACATGGATAGGATTTACGGAATAGCCCTTAAGCGCTTCCTCGCTTTCAAACGACGAGTCGAGCATAAGGTCTGCCGTTGAAGAAGAAAGACCGTCGATATTAACCTTTATTTCCAAAAGTCCCGGTATTTTTCCGCCGAGAGCCTCAAGAGCCGTTTTTATATTTTTCTTAATTTCCTTTTTTTCATCAGCTGAATACTCATCCTTAAGTGTCCAAAGAATTATATGTTTAACCAATTTTATCTCCTCCATCCGATTGGCATATAAAAGGTGCAATTTTATAGGTTAATTATAACATAACACCTGCTTTTTTTCAAGTAGAAATTCACTTCACAACGTAATTTGTAATATAACCGTAATATTAAAGTCTCCCGACAGCCTCCGAAAGCTCGGAGGGCTCGGAAATAATTATATCCGCGCCGGCATTTGTAAGCTCCTCCCTGTCGCGAAAGCCCCACAAAACGCCGATTGTTTTTGCTCCGGCATTTACGCCCGTGAATATATCAACATTTGTGTCACCGATCATGCACACCTCGCCGATCGGCACTCCCATTTTCCCTGCTATATCCGTAAGCGGCTTTGCATCGGGCTTCATAGGCTCGCCATCCGTTCCGCCCTTTATAAAGTCAAAAAATCCTTTTCCGAACGTGTTTTCATCCTCTATCACAAAATGAACAACGTTATCGGGCTTGTTTGACAAAACCGCCGTTTTTATGCCCATAGCCTGTATTTTTTTCACCTCTTCGGTTATTTTGTCAAACGGCTTTGTAAGGTACATCGGGTTTGACTCATATGCTTCATCATATATTCTGCACGCATTTTTCATGTTCTCTTTTGTAAATTTGCCGACATATTTAAGCGATCTTTCAATTAAAACCGTTCTCCCGTTGCCCGCAAAATACTTAAATTTCTCCGTTTCAATCTGCGGAAAATCCATTTTTTCAAGCATGGTATTAACATGATACGCAATTGAAGAAAGCGTATCCATCAGTGTACCGTCAACATCAAAAACACAAAGCTTAATCATATTAATACTCCTCACACAAGTTTTATATTAAATAGATTATATATCATAAACGCAAATAAATCAAGACTTATCCGATTATTTTGTAAAACCTGACACAGCGGATTGTATAAAAGCCGCAAAAAAAGCAAAAATAAATAGGAAAACAATGAAGGTAGGAAATTTTTTATGAAAAAAATATCGGACAGTCTTTGGATTTTACTCGGAGCAGCTCTGTACGCTGTAAGCATAAGCTGCTTTTTAAACCCGTCAAACATCGCGCCGGGCGGCGTTTCGGGAATAAGCATAATGATAAACTATCTTTTCGGCATACCTATCGGTACGCTTTCGCTTCTTATAAATATACCCATACTTACGGCAGGATATTTCTATATAGGCAGCTCCGTTATAAAGCGCTCCGCCGCCGCGCTTTTGGTTTCGTCGCTTATGATTGATTTTTTTGCCGCGCCTTATCTTCCCGAATATGTCGGAGACCGCCTTTTAGGCTGCGTATTCGGAGGCATTTTTATGGGCGCGGGGCTCGGAATTATTTTCAGTCGCGGCTGCACAACCGGCGGCACCGATATTTTGTCACTGTTTTTAAAAAAGAAATTTCCGCATCTTAGAATAGGAATTGCAATGCTGATAATCGACAGCTGTATTCTCGCTGTTTCCGTTATCGTTTACAGGGATATTGAAGCCGGGCTTTACGGAATAATTGCGCTCTTTTGCTCCTCGCGGCTGATAGATTATATTGTTTATGCGGAAGAGAGCGCCACAATCGTTTTTATTTTTTCTCCGCACTTTGAGCAAATTTCGGATAAAATCTATTCGGTGCTTGATCGCGGTCTTACGCTTCTTGACGGAGAGGGCGGATATTCGGGCAAAAAAATAAAAATAATCATGTGCGCCGTAAGAAAGCAGGAGTTTCCCGTGCTTAAAGAAATTGTGCAGTCGACAGACGAAAACGCATTTGTTACAACGGTGCGCTCGGAGGGAATATTCGGCGAGGGCTTCGGCGTAAAAAAAATACTGTAAAATCATACAGCTTGCAAATTCCAATCGTCAGCAGCTTTACAAAAAGTATACATTTGGCACAAAAAATCAAAATTTTATAAAAATGCGCAAAAAAGCCTTGACAAAGCATTATTTTTTTGATATAATAGCTATTAGTGTTGCTGGCATAGCTCAGTTGGCAGAGTAACGCCTTGGTAAGGCGTAGGTCGGCGGTTCAAGTCCGCTTGCCAGCTCCAAAAAAGACTTGTTGTTTTCAAGTCTTTTTTTCGTATTTTAAGAGAAACCGAACTATCAGACAAAATGAAAGGAGATAGATATGAATATCCGTATTTCAGACCATTTCACCTACAAAAAGCTTCTAAGATTTGTTTTTCCGTCTATAATAATGATGGTTTTCACATCAATTTACGGAGTTGTGGACGGCCTTTTTGTATCAAACTGGGTAGGCAAGACGGCTTTTGCCGCAATAAACCTCATAATGCCGTTTATTATGATTTTGGGCGGCGTCGGATTTATGATAGGAACTGGCGGAAGCGCGCTTGTTGCAAAAACTCTCGGCGAGAAAAGGGACGAGCTCGCTGACAGGCTCTTTACAATGATGATTTATTTTACGACTATCTGCGGCGTTATTTTATCCTTAGTGAGCTTTATATTTATCAGGCAGATTGCCGTGCTGCTGCACGCTTCGGAGGATATGCTTGCCGACTGCGTAATTTACGGCAGAATTGTAATTGCATTTAACACGGCATTTATGCTCCAAAACGTATTTCAGAGCTTTCTTATAACAGCCGAAAGACCGAAGCTCGGCCTTTTGATTACCGTTGCGGCAGGGCTTACAAACATGGTGCTTGACGCGCTTTTTATCGTGGTATTTAACTGGGGCGTTGCCGGTGCGGCAATAGCAACCGGAATAAGCCAATGCGTCGGAGGAATTATTCCGCTTATCTATTTTTTTCGGAAAAACAACAAAAGCCGTCTGCGCTTTGCAAAAACACGCCTTGAAGCAAAGCCGCTTATTAAAGCTGCGGCAAACGGCTCTTCAGAGCTTATGAGCAGCATTTCAAGCTCTCTTGTTAGTATTCTGTACAATTTTCAGCTGATGAAAATAGCCGGCGAAAACGGCGTTGCGGCATACGGCGTTCTGATGTATGTACAGTTTATATTCGTTGCAATATTTATAGGCTTTTCAATAGGCGCGGCGCCGATTGTTGGTTATCACTACGGTGCCGGCAACCACTCGGAGCTAAAGGGTATGCTAAAGAAAAGCGTAATTTTAATGGGGAGCTCCGGAATTATCCTTATGGTGCTTGCGCTCGCTCTTGCAGCGCCGCTCGCACATATATTTGTTGGATATGACAAGGAGCTTTTTGAAATGACAAAGCACGCATTTGAAATATTCTCTCTTGCATTTGTGCTTGCGGGCTACAATATATTCGTGTCGTCATTTTTCACAGCGCTTAACAACGGCGCCGTTTCAGCTGCCGTATCATTTTTGAGAACGCTTATTTTCCAGTCGGCATCCGTTTTAATTCTGCCTGTATTTTTCGGCATAGACGGAATTTGGTGGGCTATTGCCGCCGCTGAATTTTTCGCGTTTATTATATCAACAATTTTTATATTCGCAAAGAAAAACGAATATCATTATATTTAAAAATCAAGGGCAGCTGTCAAAAGTCGATTGACTTTTTGACAGCTGCCCGTTCTTATTTTCAAGATGATTGACCTTTTTTTCCCGAAACAGTCTTTTATTCAAATGCCTTAATTAATATAAGCGCCGCTATGCCGAGTATAACTCCTACCGTGCTTCTTGCGTTTAGCTTTTCCTTATACATAATTGCTCCGACAAGAGCGGTTATTATTGTTGCTCCGCCGTTTATCGAGGCAAAAAGCACAATTGAGGATATACTTGATGCGGCAAGCGTTGCAAGCTGATTTATAACAAACACGGCAGCCGCAAGCAATACTGCCGCCAAAACAAGTTTTTTCGGCATACGAAAGCTCTTTTCTTCCTTATCCGCGCCGCAAATACATTTCCCGAATACAGCCAGCAGCACTGCCGGGATTGCAAACGTCAAAAAAGAAAACATACTGACGCTTCCGTCCGTTACATAATAGCTGAAAAGCTTCTGAAAAAGCATTGTAAGACCGTTTGTAAGCATTGAAAGAATAAGCAGTATAAACGTTTTTAAAGAAAACTGCGGATAAATATCCTTTGATGACTTTATCAGCAAATACGCCGATACCATAAGAAGCGCCATAGCCGCCCACTGAAATATTCCTATATGCTCACCGAATAAAAATATTCCGGCAAAGCAGGGCACCAAAAGCCCGGCAGAAGAAAACATTGATGAAAGCGTCATAGTTCCGCTCTGCATTGCTATAAGTCCGCATACGGAGCCGCCGGCAAGCGAAAGACCAGAAAGCCCGGCTATTACAACTGTAGGCAAATCAATATTTTTTATCTCTCCGCTGAAAACAAGCGTTACAAAGGCAAACGCCGCCGCAATCGCGCAGTAGCAGGTTATGTATTTAACTCTACCGGTCAAAGCTTCGGGAAGCAGCTGGCTCGCTCTTTTGTTTTCCACCGCCTGAACAACGCGCATTACAAGAATTATTAAAATATAAATCAAATTAATCTCTCCCATCTTTTTCGGATACTATTTATTTTAGCACATAAAAAAGACTTGTCAACGAAATTTTAAGCGAAAAATTTTCGTTGGGGTTGATTTTTCCCGATATTTAATGTATAATAAAATTAAATATAATGTCCGGAGGGAAAAATGTGAAGCTCAGCGATATAGCAAAAATGAGCGGCGTTTCGGTTTCAACCGTATCAAAGGTTATGCACGGAAGCGACGAAATAAGCGAAAAGACAAAGGATGCCGTAACAAAAGCTGCAAAAGAGCTCGGCTGCTTTGAAAAATACAGCAAAAAGAAATACGAAAAAAAGGTTATTGCCGTAATTATTCCCGAAATAAGAAGCGAATACTACAGCAGTATTGCCGCCATGATGTCCGACTGCATAAAAAAAGCGGGAATGGAGGTTATATTTGCCGAGAGTAATTTTTCAGGAAGTAAATGTGTTGAAATTGCGGACTTTTTTTCGTTTCGCTCTATGGCGGACGGTATAATCATGTTTTCAGACCGCGAAACAGGCAAAAAATTAAATATTCCGTCGGTTATAATATGCGATGAGGAAAATCCGCAGTGTATATGCGTAAACATAAAAAACGCCGTATTCGACGCTATAGAATACCTCAAAAACAACGGTCACAGAAATATAGCCTTTATAGGAGAGGCTCTGACGCAAAGCAAACTCTGTCTTTTCAAAGAAGCAATGAACAAATTCGCTCTTCCCGTCTACAACGATTATATCCACATCAGCAACGGCCGATTTTATGACGCCGGGAAAGAGGGCGCAAAAAGCTTTTTGTCGCTTAAAACATGTCCGACAGCCGTTGTTGCCGCATATGACTATATTGCAATGGGAGCAATTGACTTTTTCGGGAGCTGCGGCGTTTGCGTACCGCGAGATATTTCCGTTATTGGTATGGACGATATTTCCGCCGCGTCTGCCGCCGGGCTTACATCCGTCAGAACGGATTATAATTTTCTCTGCTCGGAAGCTGTCGATCTTTTAATCAGGCGCATGGAAAATAAATATTACTGTCCGCGCAGGTGCATTTGCATAAACGGCGAGCTTGTGATAAGAAGCTCTGTTCGTGAATTCCGCATCTAATCAGCAGTCCCTAATTAAGTGTTGCTTTTAGCGCAGACCGTTCAAAGACAAAAAAATCGTCAACACATAAACAGGGCGCTGCACGATGCAGCGCCCTTATGCTTATTTAAGCAGCGGAAACTCCATTTTTTCAATAGCATCGACCAATGTCGGATGCTTCAGGACAAAATGAATTGCCGGAGAATTATTTTTTGATATTACAACGCATTTTTTCTCTTGTATAAAAATTTGTATATTTCTGAACTCATTTGCGCCCGTGTGCTTCACGGTATAATTTTTCTGCTTTTTGCAAAACTCATCCGTGAGTATGCAATGCTGCACAAATTCTTCATATGTATATTCAAAGCTTTCGGCGCAGAACATAAACGGCAGTGAAAGCGACACGGGGCGTTTTAAAAATTCCTCCTTTGAAATATCTGGTATATCATCGCATATAAAATTATTTTCAAGGATTTTTAAAACCCGATTTCTGCTCTCTGCCGCGCCGAGCAGAATTTTTTCGGTCAGCTCGCCGCCGACACTTCTCTTTTTAAGAAAGCTCTTTAAAAAGTCGTCCGTCATGGTATATACGGGCGGCGCGGAAAGTATGCCCTTTCTGTTTCCGCCGACCTGCGCCTGAGAAATTAAAAACGCTTCAAATGCATTTTTTCTGTCCTCTTTATATATCTCCATAAGCGGCAGAGCTTTTTCAAGAATACATTTTGCTCTTTCGCGGTAATACGCTTTTTCATCCTTAATTTTTGTCAGATAATATTTACCCTTATCGTGAAATCCGGCTATGCTCTCTCCGCTTAGCGCGGCAGCGCCGGAAACATTCAGAAAATGACAAAATATGCGGTTATGCTCACCCTTTAAATAATACGGTGAAATCTGTCCCGTCATATAAAGCGGTATCCAGCAGACAAGGCCGAGCATAATCTCGTCAAACGGGCGGCAAAGATTATGTACCACATTTAAATGAAGTCCCTTTTTAAGCATTGCCGCAAGACCGAACATATACTTTCTTGAAAAGTCCATATCCGCCGCCATATCGTCCATCTGCATATCGCTGCACATGAAAACCTCCTCAGAAGCTCTTGAAAGCGCGGTCGCCTTAAGGAAATCAAGCTCTCCCATTTTCATTTCCTCAATACCGTAATAGCTCCTTGAGGACGGCAGCTGAAAAGGAAGCGTCGGCACCTTTAAATCGTCAAAGCCGATGGAGCGTATGTATTCGTTTAAATCAAAGCTGTCAAGCTTTTCGAGAAACTCGGACATCGGATTTTTGAAAATTTCCGCAGGAGCGCCATCGGTGAGCCATTCGGTAATACAAAGAGCATATTTGTTTTTTTCATTAAAATCGTCAGGCTGCTTTCCGATCATTTGCGAAACAATTTTTTTATCGCTGTCGCCGCCGCAGCTGCGCGCAATATAGTCCGCCGCCGCGCGTGCAAATATTTCCGGTCTTGTCGGCTTTCTCTGACCGCTTCTTATACGCGAAATATAAGACGAGTCATATTTAAGCGTTCTCGACATTTCCGCCGCATTAATTTCAAGAGATGAAAAAAGCATATTAAGCTTTATGCGAAACGTGTCATAATCAAACTCTCCCCCGCCCAAGCAGCCGCACAGCGCTTCAAAAACCTCCTCAAAAGCAATCCCCTCAGCGCCTCTTTGCTCCGCCGCCGCGCAAATTCCGCGACACAGCTTCTCCATTTCGGGAGAACAGGCATCCGGCGTGCGCTCACCGGAGCGATATCTGCTTATTGTTGCTTCGGAAATTCCGCAAAGGCGGCTAAGCTCCTTTGCGGGGCATGAAACCTTCAGCATATACTCATTTAACTTATCACAAAACATTATAACCCCTCATTTTGCCGCTGCACATTATTCTGATAACATTATATCACACATTTTTAATAAAATAAATAGGAAATTTAAAAATTTCCGTTTTAGTCAATGACTTTTTCAGAAATATTATTTACTTTTTTATTAAAACATGGTAAAATGCTTATAGATATTTATTACAATTCCAAACGAAAGGCAGATGTTTTATGAAACTCAAAAAAATCATTACCTTTATGCTAAGCTTTACCGCGTTATTCGCCGCAGTCGGTCAGCCTGCAAATGCATGGAACGTTTACGATACGGAATACGGCTCGGAATACTATGAACAAAGCAAAACGGCAGTAACCGACGATATGGAACAAATGCGGGAAAAGGACGACCCGAACGATCTGACTTCGCTTGTTTATACAATTCGTGAGGACGGGTCGGCGATGATCACCGATTATTCGGCAAGATTTATGGGGAATTCGGACTCCGGCTTTGGTATTGAATTAAACATACCTTCCGAAATAAAAGGACACCCTGTTACCGCGATAGCCGATGGCGCACTTCGTGAGGGGTCAATGAGAATTTTCGGAATTACACTTCCGTCCTCTATAAAAGAAATCGGCGTCAACTCGATATACGGCCGTTATTTAAAGTATCTTAAATTAAACGACGGACTTGAGGTTATAAAAGATTTCGCAATAAACTGCGGCGATGAGCTTGACACTCTTGTTATCCCCGAAAGTGTAAAATACATAGGCAGTGAGGCTATAAGCGGAGAAGCGCTCAAAAACATAACGCTTCCGAGCGGACTTGAATATATAGGCAAGAGAATATTTTACGGCACGGAATATGATAAAGACGCAAATAACCGTTCAGGCGGCATACAGTATCACGGGCAATATTTAATAGCCGGAATAAGAATAGGCTACGCGACAATAGAAAATTCCGACCCGTCTGCACCTACGCTAAACAAGCAAATTCACGAATGGGAAGCAACGGGCGATATTGAAATAAGAGAAGGCATAACTCTGATGGGCGTTGACGCATTTGAAATGTCAAATATTACATCGGTTAAAATTCCATCAACATTAAAATCAATTTCAAAGCTTGGCTTCTATTGGTGCAAAAATCTTAACAATGTTGTAATTCCCGGAAATGTTAAGGAAATAGGTGACAATGCATTTTCATGGTGTGAAAGCCTTTCAAATCTCACAATTGAAGAAGGAGTTGAGCATATAGGTCAGGCGGCGTTTTTCCGCTGCAACAATTTAAACGAGATTACAATACCAAGAAGCGTAACTCAGATTGATATGCACGCTTTCGGCTGGGACTATGTAGACGACTATGACGTCAGAAATGAAAATCTTGTAATCAAATGCTACAGCGGCACAGCTGCCGAACAATATGCAAAAGATAACGGCTTTAAATGCATTTTACTCGACACGGGTGAAACTATCGAAAAGGGTGAGCCGACGGCGGCGGCTGACGACAGATATACCTGCGAGGAAAAGGGAAACGGCTGCGCTGTTAAAAAATTCAAGGATATACAAAGCGCGGACGGTGATCCAAATCACTCCGGCATAGAGTTCTGTCTCGACAGCGGAATTATGACAGGAACAGGCAATGACACCTTCTCCCCCGACGATACAATAACAAGAGCGCAGTTTGCAACAATGTTTTACCGTCTTGCCGGAAGCCCGCAGGCGAGCGAAAGCTCAAAATTTACCGACTTAACGCAGGACTGGTATAAAAAGGCTGTTTCATGGGCAGCGTCAAACGGCGTAATTACCGGAACGGGAGATACAACCTTCTCACCCGATGACGTTATAACAAGAGAACAGATTGCGGCTATATTCTATCGGTACGCACAGTCAAAGGGACTTGACGTATCGCTTGACAATTCGGATATTTCATCTGCTCTTGAGGGCTACAACGACTATTCGGATATATCGGACTATGCAAAAATTCCTGTCGCATGGTGCTTTGATGAGAATGTTATGTTTATTCATTCCGTAAATGGATATGAATATGCAATCTATCCGAAGGTTGCTCCTACAAGAGCCGCTACGGCAACCATGTTTTCAAAATTTTCTTATGAGCTCAATAACAGATAAGGAGGCATTATGAACATAAACAGAAAAATTATATCGGCTTTAATCGCGCTGTGCGTGATGTTTTCAATACTTCCCGCTGCGGCGCTTGCCGACGAAACAAGCGGCAAATGCGGAGATAATCTTACGTGGGAATATATTTCATCCTTAAACCGACTTGTAATAAGCGGAAGCGGAGATATGTATGATTACGATTATTTTTCTCCGCCGCCGTGGGACAGCTTCAAAAGCAGCATAAGCTATGTTCAAATCGGGAAAAACGTAACAAGTATAGGCGTTTACGCATTCAGCGGTCTTAATAAGCTTACCGTACTTAACGCGTCGGACAGCTCGCTTACAAAAATAAGCGAAAATGCTTTTTACAGCTGCAGCAAGCTAAGTGTAGTATCTCTGCCGCAGTCGCTTTCTGAAATCGGGGCATATGCATTTCAAAGCTGCAGCGCATTATACTCAATAACGCTCCCGAACAGTCATGAAAAAATCGGGGCATACGCATTTTTCGGCTGCAAGAGCATTGAAAGCGTTAAAATCGCGCAAAACGTCTGCGAAATCGGTTATCTTGCCTTCGGCAGCTGCACATCACTTTCAAGCTTTGAGGTCAGCGGACAAAATAAATTTTTTTCATCTGATGCGGACGGCAGACTTTACAATGCGGATAAAACCGAAATTCTGCGCTGCCCGCCTGCACTAAGTGCCGAAAGCTTTACACTGCCGGATACCGTTACCGTAATCGGCAGCGGCGCTTTTGAGGGTTGCGGCAGTCTTAAACGCATAGAATTTTCACCGGATAACGTAAAGGAAATAAAAGGCAGAGCTTTTCAGGGCTGCGGCTTTACGGAAGCTGTTATCTATGCCGATATTTCCTACAGCGGCGACGTATACTGGAACTGCAAGCAGCTTGCAGATGTTACTATTGAAGACGGACCTGAATACATAAACACGGGATTTTTTGCCGGCTGCTCGGCTCTCACCGAAATAAAAATACCCGACAGCGTTCAGTCCATAAGAGCTACCGCTTTTTCGCGCTGCTCATCGCTTAAAAATATTGATTTCGGAAACGGAGTCAAATCAATTGACGAATGGGCTTTTCAAAACTGTACACAGCTTGAAGAATTAGTTATTCCCGACAATGTGGAAAATCTTTATTCAAATGCATTTAAAAACTGTACCATGCTTTCAAGCGTATATATCGGCAGCGGAATTAAAAAGCTGACGACAAATGTATTTGAGGGCGACAGCGCACTTGAAAGGATAACCGTAAGCGAAAACAATACTTCGTACAGCTCGGACGAATACGGGATTTTATACAACAAGGATAAAACAGAGCTTGTCCTCTTTCCGATAGCCTGCACACTTGAAGAATATACACTTACTCCGACAACGCTTGTAATAAGCGCCGAAGCTTTCAGTAAAAACAATAATATTAAAAAAATCAATTTAAATGACGGCTTAAAAACAATAAACAGGAGAGCATTTTACGGCTGCGCACAGCTTGAAACTATTCAAATACCGAACTCCGTTGAAGAGGTCGGCCCGGAAATATTGGTAAACACCGCCTATTTTAAAAATAATCTGGCCGATGGCTGTGTATACAGCGGCGACTGGCTGCTTGACATTTCCTCCGACATAACAAGCATTACCATAGCAGAGGGCATAAAAGCGCTTGCAGACAGCTGTTGCTCTTCATATAAATTAAAGTCGGTTTATATTCCGTCAAGCGTTGAAAAGCTTGGGCAGAACGCAATGAGCAGCACCGCTCTCGAAAAAATCACCGTATCACCCGATAATGCAGTATTTTCATCAGATGAAAACGGAATTTTATACAGCAAAGATAGAAAAACACTTCTGCTTTATCCGCGCAGCAGACAGGTGACGGAATTTGCAGTTCCGGAGGTTGAAAAAATTGCTCCGGAGGCTTTTAAATCCGTCAAAAATCTTACAAAAATAGTTCTTCCCGAAACGGTAAAGGAAATAGGCAGCGACGCTTTTTCAAGCTGCAACAATTTAACCGAAATACAGCTAAACGAAGGGCTTGAGCTTTTAGGGAAGTACGCTCTTTCGTCATGCTATGCGCTCGAACACGTTGACATTCCGTCAAGCCTCACTGTTTTGGAGGAAAACACATTCTATTTCTGCAGCAGCTTAAAATCTGTGACTGTTGCGAGCAGTATGCAAAAAATATCATACGGCGCTTTTTACTTCTGCAGCGCACTTAAAACGGTTACATACTCCGGCAGTCCGCAGCAGTGGAAAAAAATAGTTATAGAGGAGCAAAACACTCCGCTTGAAAATGCGGAATTTGAATACACGGGGCCCTATACCGAAAGCACGGCGGAGTTTTCGGAAAACAGCTGCATGATAAATATTTCACCGATTAATATCCCAAGCGGCAAAAAAATCACCGCCGCCGGCTTCTCGGCGGACGGAAGACTATCCGATATACAAGAAGCTTTGAATAACACTTCCGAAATCCAAATTACATTAAACGGTGATATTGAAGCTGTTAAGATATTTGTCTGGGACGATTTAACGCCATTTGTTTCCGTTCCCGAAACAATTAAAAGAAGCATCGCAAAATAAAAAAACTTCTGATCGCATAAAAGAACATGACCTCCCGCGCACCGCGCCGGAGGTCATTTAATTTAAAAAAACACAGCCGTACACGATGTTTCTCATTTCGGGTTAGTCAAAACCTAATGCCACATTCCGCTTTTTGCCACGCTGCGCAAAAAAAAAATTAAAAAGCCATGACTTCTAAAAACAAGAGTCATGGCTTTTTATTATTCTCTGCTGGCATCAATTCTGCCGTTATCCAAAAAATCAAGTATTATTATTTTTATAACGGCGCAAACCGGGACTCCGGCAATCATTCCGACCACTCCGAAAAGATTTCCGAAAACAAGCACCGACAAAAGCACCAGAAGCGGACTTATTCCCGTAGACGAGCTGAGTATTCTCGGCTGAATAAGATTGCCGTCAATCTGCCCCAAAACAAGCTGAAAGAGCAATATCCAAAGCGCATTTATCGGGCCTAAGGTTATTGCGCTTATGATAAAGACTATAACCGTTGAAATAATCGCGCCGAAAAACGGTATCATATTTCCGACAGCAACGAGAAGTCCGAGCAAAACCGCGTAAGGCACCTTAAACAGCGAAAGCGCCGCTGCCGTAATTGCTCCGATTAAAATCGCGTCAAGGAGCATTCCGGATATATACGAATAAAAAATATCTATAATTTTTCTGCCGTACATTACGGCTATCTCAACCGACTTTCCTTTAAAAAGTCTTGCCTTGACAACGCGGAAAAACCCGAAAATATCTTCCTTTTCTATTATAAGATAAATCGAAAACACAACCGCCAGAAATACCGAAACAAACGAGTTTGCAACGCCGGAAACTACCGACACCCACTTATTCACATTTTCAAGATTTATCATCTGCAAAAGCTTATTTTTAAAACTGTCTGCGGCAATATATTTCGACAAAACCTCATTTTTATTTATAAAATCCGTTAAAACACCGTAGTACTTAGGCAGATTTGCCGCAAACTCGCGGATATTTTTATAAAGGCGCGGAGCTATAAACATTATCATAAACCCGACAAAAGCCGCCAAAGCAAGATAAACGCATAATATTCCTATCGCCTTTGCGCTGCGCTTTATAAAGCTGTTTTTATTCTTTTCAAGCCATGCCTGTATTTTCCCGACAGGCTTTGAAAAGAAAAACGCCATCACAACGCCTGCAATAAACGGCGTTAAAACACCGACGCATTTTCCCACAACGGAAAAAATATCGCGGTAATTGTCAATAACCTTATAGCAAATTATAAGCACAATGCCGCAAAGCACAAGATCAAACCATTTGTTTTCAAAAAGCTTCATTTATATGCCTCCCGCGAAAGATTAATCCCTTAAAATAAGGTCCATTATTCCGTCCTTATAAATAATATGCGGCTGTCCGCAAATAAGCGGTCTTGCATATTTTATAAATTCATCGGTTACGCCAAAGCCATCGGACAAAAGCATATTTTGAGGTATTCTTTTTTCCTTATTCGCAACAAGAGAAACATCAAAAGAAGTTATCTTCGGCTTATATTCCTCTCCGATTTCTCTTACTATGCCGACCATTTTTCCGCTCTCACCGTTTATAGCAAGCCTTACGCCCTCCTCACCCTGCGCAAACGATTCGTCAATATCGCGCTGTGAAGCCGTTTCGGCGTTACATCTCTGGAGCGTGCTGAATTCAAGGGAGCGCGTTTTTATTCCGAGCCGCTTTGCAATTTCAAGCTCTATATGCTTGCCGACTCCGCCGAGCGCTGCATGAGCAAAGCCGTCGCTTTTTGCCTGCGACTGTATTCCGGCAAGGATATATTCGCCATTTTTATCGCATATACCCTCTGAAACGGCAACTATTGTAGTCTGCTTTTTTTCCTCTGTTTCGGCAAGCTTTTCTATAAAACTATCCATATCAAACGGCACTTCGGGCAAGCATATAATATCAACCGGCGCCAATATATCATCATTTGCAAGAGCGGCGGCAGCAGTCAGCCACCCGGCATTTCTGCCCATGATTTCGGTTACTATAATTGATTTCATATCATACACTGACGTATCGAGCGCAAGCTGCCTTACCGAATTTGCTATATACTTTGCAGCGCTTGCGTAGCCCGGCGTATGGTCCGTAAGAACAAGATCGTTATCAATCGTTTTAGGAACGCCGATAACGGATATATCTCTGCCGCTTTTTTTTGCATGGCGGCTAATTTTATCAACGGTATCCATTGAATCGTTTCCGCCGATATATATAAATACGCCGATATTATGTTTTTCAAATATGCCGAATATTTCGTCATAAAGCTCACCGTCATCGGAAAGTTTTTTTCTGCACGAGCCGAGATATGACGAGGGAGTTTGCTTAAGGAGCCTTACATTATCTTCGTTTTTAAACTTCTCCATAGAAACAAAGTTTTCCTTTAAAACGCCCTCTATTCCGTTTACGCTTCCGATAACCTTATCATACGCTCCGCTTTTTATCGCATAGCTTACTACACCTGCAAGGCTTGCATTTATTGCGGCTGTCGGGCCGCCGGACTGCGCGATAAGAATATTTTTTTTCATTTTGTAATCATTCCTTTTATTATATTTCGTCAAATTCATACATCATCATTGACAAGACGGCTTCTCCTGCTGTTTCGGTCCGGAGTATTCTTTTTCCGAGCGTTACGGTTTGAATACCGGCGCTTTTTATTTTTTCTATCTCCGATAAATCAAATCCGCCCTCAGAGCCGATAATAAAGCCTGCCGTTTTAGCCTTTTCCCCTGATAAAACCTGCTTTATCTTCGTTTTTTCTTCACATTCATACGGTGCAAAGAAAATTTCGTTTTCCAAAAGCTGCCTGAGTGCTTCATCAAAGCTTACTGGCTCGGCAAGCTCCGGAATTATCCCTCTGCCCGACTGCTTCGCTGCCGCTTCGGCAATTTTTTGCCACCTTGCAATTTTCTTTTCATCGCCCTTGCCCCATTTGACAACGCACCTTGACATTTTAACCGGAACAATCCGCGAAATGCCGAGCTCCGTTGTTTTCTGAATAATATATTCCATTTTCTGAGCCTTCGGCAGCGCCTGAAAAAGAGTAACACACGTATACGGCTCTGTTGCCGACTGCGTCGAGGAAAGTATATCGCACACTATTTTTCCGTCCTCCGCCGCAAAAATTTTTGCTTCATAATCATTTCCGCACGTGTCACACACGGTGAGAATATCACCCATTTTCATTCTGAGGACTCTCATTATATGCCCCACATCATCCGTATCTATTACTATTTTGCCATCGCTGACCTTATCTGGACTTACAAAAAATCTCGGCATACTATTCCTCCTCCCTGTATTTATCAGCCGCCGAAATGAGCTTTTTTATCTCTTCCTCCGACGGATTTAAGCAGGAAATGCACGGCCTGTCAATGCGGCGCATTTTAAGGCGCTGCAAAACGCCGTCGGCAATATATATACCCTCGTTGCTCCAGCCGCCGGAGCCGAAAACAAGATAGGGCAAATTTTTAATTTTCCGTGTGTCAAGAAGACCGATTAAGCTCCACACCCTCTCCGGCAAATTGCCGTTTTCCGTATGAGTTCCGAGAAAAAATGCGTCCGAATTATTAATCTTATCTGCGGCTTCCGACAAATCACATTCCGACAAATCAAAAATTTCCGCATTTTCAATATGCTCCGAAAGCGCCTTTGCAAGCTTTTTTGTGTATCCGTAATGCGACAAATATGCAATGGCAACGCCGCTTTTTTTCTTCTCGCTGCAAAAGAGCTTATACAAATCCAAAACGCTTTTTGGCGCAAGTCCCGAATATGTAAAAATCTCATCGGGATTTATGCCTTTTATAACCTCAAGCGCTGATGCTACATATTCGCGGCAGCCGCCGAAAACGCGCTCTATCTCTTTTTTATCAGCCTTACCCGACAAAAATTCTCCCGTAAAAAGCGCGCCGCAGGACGCATACGTCATTATCGTATCGGGCCATGTTATATTCGGAGTTATATAAAACGTCAGGCTCCCTCCGCCGAGCTCTATGCTCCTTTCATGCTTGCACACTTCCGCCCTGAAGCTTTTGTTTATCAGCTCTTCGGCAAATTTCTGACCTGCCGCTGAGGAATAAACCGTAATATCGGGGTAGCTGCCCAGAAGCGCCGCAAAGCATTTTTCAGCTGCCGGATTTACATGATTTATAACAAGATAATCTATTCTTTTCGTTACCTTTTCCAATTCGCTAATAAGCCCTTCGGGATTTCCGAGCGGAACATCTATAAGCGCAGTCTTTTCTTCTCCGATCACCGCATATGATGCATTTTCACCAAGCGTTATTTTTTCTATACGCACCGAAAATCACCTCACCTGTTTTGCCGCTTTGCACGTGAAGCACACCCAGTCCTTTTCCTGACGTGTGTTTATTACCTCAAAGCCTGCTTCACCTATTGCCGCTCTGACCTCGTCTGCCCTGTCCTCAATAATTCCCGACGTTATAAATATTCCGCCGTCCGCTATGATTTTTTTTGCAAACGGCGCAAGAGCTATTATAACGTCCGCAACGATATTTGCACATACAATATCATATTTTCTGTCAGCAATCTCTTCCGTAAGATTTTCATCCGAAAGCACATTTCCGATTAACACGCGGTATTTTTCCTTGTCAACATTATTTCTCGCCGCATTTTCGTATGCAATATCATACGCATTGTAATCTATATCAACCGCCGTTGCGTGAGCTGCTCCGAGCATAAGAGAAACGACCGAAAGTATGCCGCTTCCGCAGCCGAGATCGGCGACCGTGCTTCCGTCTTTCACATACTTTTCAAGCTCCTCAAGGCAAAGTCTTGTTGTATAATGCGACCCCGTTCCGAACGTCATTCCGGGATTTATTTTAAAAACTATCCTGCCATCCTCATTTTCGCTTTCTTCCCATTCGGGACAAATGAGGAGCTTACTGCCGACTTTCATGGGGTGAAAATACTTCTTCCAGTTATTCGCCCAGTCCTCTTCATTCAGCGTATCGGTTTCAATTTCAAGCCGTCCGAAACAGCCGTCACTGTCATACTCCTTAAGCTCTGCCATTGAAGCCTTAAGAGAAAGAAGAGTTTCCATTCCCTCCGCAGTGTCGCTTATATAAACGATTATCCTTGTTTCGCCCTTTTTCTGCTCTATAAGCTCATCGTCAACATAATCCCAATACTGCTTGTTATTTTCAAGAAAATCCGTAAAATCGTTAAAATCCTCTATTTCAACACCTGTTATTCCCAGAGCGTATACTCTTCCGCACACGCTTTCTATCCCCTCAGACGTTGTATAAACAGAAGCCTTAATCCATTGCATAAATAAAATTCATCCCTTCGTTAAATTCTTTTCTCAAAACGCAAATCAAGGCTGCCGCCGAGTCGCTTTGCAAAACAAAATGCACTGCGAACGGGAAGCAGCCCGATAATTTTTATTCAAGATAATCCTTTAATTTCTTGCTTCTTGACGGATGACGAAGCTTTCTGAGTGCTTTCGCCTCAATCTGTCTTATTCTCTCTCTTGTAACATTAAATTCTCCGCCGACCTCTTCAAGAGTTCTCTGTCTGCCGTCCGCAAGCCCGAAGCGCAGACGCAAAACCTTTTCCTCTCTCGGCGTAAGAGTTTTTAAAACATCACCGAGATGCTCCTTAAGCAGCACAAAGCTTGCCGCCTCAGACGGTGCCGGCGCTTCATGATCCTCTATAAAGTCGCCCAGATGGCTGTCCTCCTCTTCACCTATCGGTGTTTCGAGAGATACGGGCTCCTGCGAAATTTTTGAAATTTCACGCACCTTATCGAGCGGCATTTTAAGCTCCTCCGCAAGCTCCTCAGGCGTCGGCTCGCGGCCGAGCTCCTGAACAAGCTGTCTTGAAACTCTCACAAGCTTATTAATCGTTTCAACCATATGCACGGGTATTCTTATCGTTCTTGCCTGATCGGCGATTGCACGGGTAATTGCCTGTCTTATCCACCAGGTTGCATATGTGCTGAATTTATAGCCCTTTGTGTAATCAAATTTATCAACAGCCTTTATAAGACCGAGATTTCCCTCCTGTATGAGATCGAGAAACTGCATTCCTCTTCCGACATATCGCTTTGCTATGCTGACAACAAGTCTGAGATTGGATTCGGCAAGCTTTTTCTTTGCGTTCTCGTCGCCGTCCTTCATCCTCTTTGCAAGCTCCAGCTCTTCATCGGAGCTTAGAAGTCCGACCTTTCCTATCTCTTTAAGATACATCTTTACATGGTCGTCAATATTTACGCCTTCGGGAATAGAAAGGTCTTCAAGCTCTTCCTTTGTTACTTCAAGCTCCTCTTTCTCCATTTCCTTCATTTTCTTTTCTATTGTTTCGGAAACGACCTCTATTTCCTCTTTGTCAAGAATATCATAAATCTTCTCCAGCTTTTCCGGAGAAAGTTCCAGCTCCTCAAACGCGCTGTTTATTTCGTCAAAGGTAAGAAATCCCACCTTGTGCCCGCGTTCTACAAGCTCCTTAACAATTTGCTTCATATCTGCCATAAAAAATTCAAATCCTTTCCGTTATTCCCATGAAAGCTTAATTTCCTGTATCTTACGCTGCTGCGCCAAAAGCTCACCGAGCCTTTTGCTGTCGCTGCCGCATTCGCTGATTTGTCTTTTGTTTTTATCAAGAAGAATTTTAATAACCATCTGACGAACGGCGTTTCTCTTATCCGCACACTCCGC
Source organism: uncultured Clostridia bacterium (assembly GCA_934489015.1). Lineage (GTDB taxonomy): Bacteria > Bacillota > Clostridia > UBA1381 > UBA1381 > RGIG9115. The sequence goes on along the minus strand of CAKSSN010000001.1, from coordinate 65,480 downwards.
AAGAACGTAAAAAACCGCCGACGCAATGCTCTGCGCCTCGTTATTTCCCGAAAATTCATTCATTATCCCCGCAGCGTCCGGCTCACGCCCGTCCTGTCTGCATTTATATATATAATCCGCAAGGATTCTCAGCGTTTCAAGAGAATAATCCTCCGGCTTAATATGCTCTCTCACCGCACGAAAAACATGACCGTCCCTTGAAATAAGATTTAAAAGCTCTATTTCCGTTTTTTTATCACTCGTTTTCGTGACTGCTCCCGCCGATGAGGCCGACGCACTGCGTCGTCTTTCAAATTCCCTGTTTTCCCTTTTCGGAGCTATATGCTTTCTGTATTCGGCATAAATTGCCTCTTTCCCTATTCCTGTCTGTTCGGACAGATTATTTATGTACGCGTCAACCTCTATCGGATCCCTAACGCCTGCCAAAATGCCTGCCGCTTCCGAAACGTAGCGTATTTTTCCGTCGGTTTCGTTTATATTATAGTTTATTTTTGCCGCAGACAGCTTAAACTCAGTTGACGGCACCGCCTCGCTTAGCGCCTTCTTAAAAAGCGCCGCGCCGTTTGCCTTTATAAATTCATCGGGGTCCTTAGCGCCCTTCATTTTAACAACTCTCGTTCTTCCTCCGACAGATGAAAAAATGTCTATAGCGCGCATTACCGCTTTTCTCCCGGCTTCGTCCATATCATAACATATAAGAATTTCCGACGCGTATCTGCACATTATTTTCGCCTGATTTTCGGTAAGAGCCGTTCCGAGAGTTGCGACAACATTTTCAATTCCTGCCTGATAAACACTTATGACGTCCATATACCCCTCACACAAAATAAGCTGCTTTGTGTCGGCCTTTTTTGCAAGATTAAGAGAAAAAAGATTTCGTCCCTTATCAAAGGCTGCCGTTTCTCCGGAATTTAAATATTTCGGCGGCTTATAGTCGGAATTTTTATCTTCCGAAATAATTCTGCCGCCAAAGCCTATGATATTTCCTCTTACATCAATTATTGGGAACATGAGCCTGTCGCGAAATTTATCGTAAACTCTTCCGTCACGCTCCGCCGCAAGCGACGCTTCAACGGCGTCCGCCTCGCTGTAGCCTGCTTCTTTGAGCTTATTTAAAAGGTCATCATAGCTTTTTTTTGCATATCCTATACCGTAAACCTTAGCGGTTTTTGCGCTCAGGCGTCGATTTGAAATATATTCTCTCGCAGCCACGCCCGTTTTTTCGTCAACAAGGTTTTCATAAAAATGCCTTGCCGCAAGCCTGTTCATTTCATAAATTTTTTTGCGTTTTTGGTGCAGCTTATCATCATACGAATCGGTATCCTCCGGCAAAACTATTCCGGCGTTATCCGCAAGAAGCTTCAGCGCGTCCGTAAAATCAAGATTTTCACTGCGCATTACAAACTGAATTAAATTGCCGCCCGCTCCGCAGCCAAAGCAGTGAAAAAGCTGCTTGTCCGCACTGACATGAAAGGAGGGCGTTTTTTCATTATGGAAAGGGCAAAGCCCCATATAATCTCTGCCGTTTTTCTTAAGCGTAACATATCTTGAAACATAATCGACAATATCGTTCGCGGCAAATATATCCGCAATGAGATCCTCCGAATATTTCGGCAAAGCACAATCACCCCCTGTATTGTTTCCCGAACAAACACAATTTATTCACATTTTATTTACCCGCTTTTTGCTTTTTATAACACAATTTTATTTTTTTTAATCATTATCTACATTTTCAATCAAATTTTTTTTAATTTTATGTTCACATTTATACTATTCGCCGCCGAAAGCTTAATTTCCTTTAAAAGAGCGGTATTAAATTCCGCAAAACAGCCTGCGAATAAAAAGCTGTGCCGAAGCGAATAATATATATCCGCTTCGGCACAGCCGTCTTTTGAAAATAGATTATAAATGCTTACGCTTTTACTTTATTTTCGTAATCCTTTATCATGTTCTTTACCATCTGTCCGCCAATGCTGCCGGCCTGTTTTGAGGTAAGGTCACCGTTGTAACCCTGCTTCAAATCAACACCGACTTCTCTTGCGGCCTCCATCTTGAAGTTCTCCATTGCCTGCTTTGCTTCAGGAACCATAATCTTGTTCTTACTCATTTTAATTGCCTCCTTAATAATTTTTGTTTTTTTGTGTCGACTTGTATCGACTACACTCATATTTTGTTCAGATACGCGATATATATTCTGAAAAATTTTTGCCATTAAAATTACTTTTTATTACTGCTTTACACAGATGAATTTTCAAAAGGAATTTATGCACACAATAAAAATAAAATGCGGCAATTATTTTTTGCAATTTGACAAAAATAAAAAAGCTGTTGACAAAGTTATATAACAGTGTTATACTTTGAATTGAATATAACAGTGTTATATCGGAGGTAAACAAATGAGTGAAGCTGAAAACACAACACTTAACGCAATACTCTTTGCGACAAAAAATGAATTTCTCGAAAAGGGCTTTAAGTCAGCCTCGCTTCGCAATATAGTAAAAACCGCAGGCGTTACGACAGGCGCATTTTACGGATATTATAAAAGTAAGGAAGAACTGTTTGACGCTTTGGTCGGCAAGCAATACGAAAAGCTTATGACTGAATTTATCAAAGCTCAAAAAACATTTGAACAGCTCAAACCCGAAAGTCAGTGCGGCAACATGGGCAAAATATCGGGCGACTGCATGGAATTGATGACAGACTACATATACGAAAATTTTGATGAATTTAAGCTTATTCTTTGCTGCTCGGAAGGCACGAAATACGAAAACCTGATTGACAGCATGGTTGAAATTGAAGTAAACGCAACTCACAAATTCGTAAAAATTTTAGAAAAGCTCGGCTATCCGAAATATGACGTTGACCCGCAGCTTGAGCATATGCTGTGCAGCGGTCTGTTTTCCGCATATTTTGAGCTTGTTATACATGATATGCCCTACGAAAAGGCAAAGGAATATGTTCATAATTTAAGAAAATTTTACATTGCCGGCTGGCAGAAAATTATGGGGTTTTAAAGCCCTTTAATTTATAGCTTGTAGTTAGGTACGACTAACTACAAGTCGGATATACGGAAGCTTTCGGAAGCGGCAAGCTGCGCAAAATCATAAACGACAGCACGGGAGCAACGGAAACGTATCTTGCACATCAGATCCCCGACAAATACGGAGCAATCGCAACGCCGATAGGGCTTCTTGTTTTGCTCATGGCATTCGATTGGAGATTGGGTCTTTTAAGCCTTGTTCCCGTTATTCTGGGATTTGTTATTATGTCGGCAATGACAGGCAAGCGCATGGAAGAAAAAATGAAGCAATACGGAAACGCGCTCGCCGCAATGTCAAACGAAGCGGTTGAATACGTGCGCGGAATACCTGTTGTAAAAACATTCGGTCAGTCGGTATTCTCCTTTAAAAAATTTAAAGGAACTATTGATGAATACGAAAAATGGGTTATCGCCTACACAAAAGATATGCGTATGCCAATGATGCTCTACACGGCGGCAATAAACGGCGTGTTCGCATTTTTGATAGCAGGAGCATTCTTCTTTACCAAAAGCGGCGTAACGGACAGCTTTTTGCTCAATCTTCTTTTTTACATAATAATAACGCCTGTTATTTCCGTTACCCTTACAAAAATCATGTTTATGAGCGAAAACAACCTGATTGTCGAGGACGCGCTTGAGAGAATTGACAGCGTTTTGGACGCCGCTCCCATACCGGAAGCAAAATTGTCCAAGCACCCGACAGACGCTTCCGCCCAGCTTGACAACGTTCATTTCAGCTATGACGGGAAAAAGGACGTCATATGCAGAATATCGCTTAAAATAAATCAAGGCGAAACAGCCGCTTTTGTCGGACCGTCCGGCGGCGGAAAAACAACAGTGTCGCGCCTTGCCGCACGGTTTTGGGATAATCAAAAGGGCAAAATCACGGTCGGCGGCATGAATATAGCTGATGTTGACCCGGAAAAGCTTATGGATTTATATTCTATAGTATTTCAGGACGTTACGCTGTTTAACGACACGATCATGGAAAACATAAGGCTTGGCAGGAAAAATGCAACGGACGAGGAGGTTCTCGCGGCGGCACGCCTTGCAAACTGCGAGGAATTTGCCGAAAAGCTTCCTGACGGCTGGAATACAAATATAGGCGAAAACGGCTGCGAGCTTTCAGGCGGAGAAAGGCAGAGAATTTCAATTGCAAGAGCATTTTTGAAAAACGCGCCGATTATTCTTCTCGACGAAGCTACCGCAAGCCTTGACGTTGAAAACGAAACGGCTATTCAAACGGCGCTTTCAAGGCTTATTAAGGATAAAACAGTGCTTGTAATTGCCCACAGAATGAGAACCATTGCCGGTGCGGATAAAATTGTTGTGCTCTCCGGCGGCGTTGTTGCGGAGCAGGGTACACCGGCTGAGCTTATGGCTAAGAACGGTATATTCAGAAGAATGTCCGATCTGCAAATGCAGGGTCAAAGCTGGAGTATTGAATAAATACATATTAATTACAGTCGGGGCAAATGCCCCGACTGTAATTACGCTTTGGCAAAATATCTTTACCAAAATATCAATCTTTAATAAATCGGAAAACGTTCAGCTCTTCGGGAGCTGCCTCAACGGCTGCGGCTACGCCGCAAATCAGCGGAGCTTTCTTTTTGCCGCAAAGGCTCGCGCCGCGCGAATATGTATCGTCAAGCTTCAAATCAACACGCGTACCTTCGTTATAGGAAAGCAGAAAAATCAAAAGCTCGTTATCCTTTTTATAATATGAAACGTATACATTTTCCTGTACGGGTACAACATCGCTCTGCTCCCAATAGGGATTAAAGCTGCAGCTTCCGCAGTCAAAATCATCATATATTTTATAGAGCTTCCCTATATAATCAATATCTTCAAGCCTGTTCGCTCTCGGAAAAACAGAGTGTATCATCGTAAGGCCCGCAAGCTTTTCAATTGTCATATTTTCTGAAGTATACGATATAAAATTGCACGGAATACCCATATTTCTCCCCATAAACTCGGTACGAAACGTATCAAGGCGCATATTTCTTATGTTTTCACGCATAAAATCCTGAAGATTTTCACCGTCAAAATAGCTGTCCGCAAACGCAAGCGTTGCCATAAGGCAGCAGCTGCTCTGATGAGTGTCGATAATTCCGCCGCGCTCATGCACTGCGCTGTAAAGCTTTTTCACGTGCTCGCGCACCGCAAAAATAGGATATTCAAAGTATATTTTGCCGTCCGCGCCGACTCTTCCGCAGCCATGCTCCGCATTTGCACATTCCCACGGCACATATGTTCCGTCCGTGTAAATCCCGTCAACGCCGTATTCGTCCATTGCATATTTTACTCTTTCAAGGAAAACGTCCGAATAGCCGCCGCTATAGCAAACGGTAAAGGCTCTTTGCATAGGCTCGCGCTGCCAGCCGCCGACAAAATTTCCTTTATCGTTTTTATTAAGCCACCTGCCGCAATTATCGGCAAAACCCGGATAAAGCGACGAAAGCTCATAGCCGAAATACACCATAACCTTAAGACCTGCCTTGTGACAGCAAGTAACAAACGCTTTAAACTCATCTTCATTCTCCGCAAGACCGTAATTTTGTATTACAGACCAATCCTCATGCAAAATCAGCCATTTCATGCCGTTTTCGCAAAGCTTTTTTATAAGCTGCTCGCCTCTGCCCAGCGACCTATCGAATATATCATGCTCCGCCACATCATAAAGATGAAACGCGCGCCAGCTTTTAAGATTATCCTTGTCAAACTCCTTTACCGGAGTGGGCTGAAAACCGAAGCAATAGGAAATGGGATTAACATTATTTCCCCAGCTGTCACTTCTTCCGCTCCACTCGTTCGGAGTGTGGTCAAGAAGCGATATGCGTATATTTACATAACCCTTATTTTCTATTACAATGCAGCGCGACGCATCATCGCTTTCAAAGCCCTTGTCGCTCTCACAGCATATACCCAAGCCGCAGTCCTCGCGCCCCGACCATATATACGGCTTAAACGGCAGCGCGGTTTCTCCGTCCTCAAGCGCAAAGCTGTTTAAAATTCTGCCCGACAAGCATACGCCGCTTTCGCAGTTCGGCCAAAAATGAAAAAGCCTGCCGTATTCCTTTTTTATCGGCACATCAATATACATTTTTGTAAGCCTTACCTTGTTATCCTCATCAAAGCTCCAGAAAGGAACAAGCGTCAGATTTATTTTGACAAGTCCGTCAAATTCGGCTGAAATATCGGCATTTACAATCAGATTTTCCGCCGTCTGCGTCGCTGAAAACCGAACAGTCTCATCGCTCCTTTCGGTAAGAATAACGCTCTGCTTTTTCCACTGTCCCACAACATCCGAAAACTCTGCCGAAAGCCTTATAGGGCTATAAAGTATTTCGTTTCCTCCGATTTTAATTGACGTCGGAAAAACCGATTTGTCAAATTCAATTTCTCTGCCCGTAACCTCAAGCGTCACTTTATCCTTTGTATGATTTTCCCGAACAGCCTGCCAGCTGTCAAATACTTTTTTCACAATAATCTCCGTTCCGCCGCAATAACTTAAAGCGGCTGAAAAATTTCCGTAATAATATTATGCCCATGCGCTCCTTAAAGGCAGGCATGGGCGACTATTTATTCCATACTGATTTTCTTTTTATACTCCTTAGGGGTTGTTCCGATACAATTTTTAAAGTTTGTTATAAAATACGACTCGCTGTTAAATCCGCATTCAAGAGCTATTTCGGCATTTGACTTATTTGTTCTCTCAAGCAGAAAGACAGCATATTTAATGCGGCAGCTGAGAAGATAGGAATTAAACGAAATTCCGAATTTCTGCTTAAATTTCTTGCCGAAATATGCCGCAGATATTTCAAACACATCCGCAACGCTTTTCATGCAAAACTCCGCATTTGAAAAATTTTCGCTCACAAGCCTGTCAACAATTTCTTCAAAGCTTTCCTCCCGAACAACAGGCGATGTATGCCGCTTCATAAACGTATTTTTTATACATTCCTCAGCTTCCGACGCCGATTTGCTGCTTACAAGCCTTTCAAATTCCTCTTCTCCTATGCTCTGTCCCTCAGGCTTCAGCTCATTATACAGCCCCATATAAAGCTTTATAAAATATCTCTTTGCAACAACGCAGCCGTTATCCGTCAGGTACAGCCTGAATTCATGAAGCAGCTGCTCCGCTCCGCTTATATTTCCCATATTTACCGACTGGAGAATTTTATTTTGAATTTCGGACGGATATTCGATTTCGGTTTTATCAAAATCCGAAACCTTCATAATGCCGCTTTGGCTTACGAACCTGAAAGATGCCGCTGCCGACAACTCGCTTATGCTTTTATTTATTTCGGAAAAATCACTCACACTGCTGCCGATAAAAACAAAAAGCTTAATTTTGAAGTTTTCGCTTATAATGTCAATGCCCCTGTTTATTTTTCCATAGAGCTTCTTTTTATCAATATTTTCCGTTTTTATCTGCAAAAGCGCGCCGGAGGTATGGTTATCTATATGCGAAATGATTATATCTCCGAACTCCTCCAAAAGCTCATGAAATATGTTTTTAACGCCGTACTTCAAAAGCTCTATATCATCCGCGCCGTACAGCTTTGTCCACGACTCCGGGTTATCCATGAAAATAACCATAGGCAGCAGGCACAAAACCGAATTATCCGAAAAATATTTAATCAGCTGATTTTTATTTTCCTGCGACACCGTTTTTGAAATAAACATCATATTAATCGTATTGTTTGCGGTAATATTCCTGTTTTGCTTCATAAGGCTGAGATTGGAGCCGAGCAGCTCCTTTTCCCTCCTGACATGAGTCAGATATATAAACATTATAAGCAAAAACAAGCACACGCCTATAAGAATTAAAAACGAGCCCGTTTTTACCGTCAAAAGCAAAACATCGGTTATTTTAATTGCGTTTATGCATTTAAGCTGCGGCGACTGCGCTTTTATATACATATATCCGCCCTTATACAAAACGGATTTTTCCGAATTTACAACGCTTTCGGGATAATTACAGTTATCCATTTCGCTGTTCATTATTATTTCGTTTTCGGTATTTAAAAGCTTTGTTGAATTAATAATCGGATATTTATTTTTTACGAAGGCATTTCTAAGCTCCGTTTTATTAAGCATAAAAACAGTAATATGACCATATCCGTCATTATAAACAAATGACGATTTTTCGCCGAGCTTTCTCCAGCTTACGTTGCAGTTTTCCGCAAGATTTATATAGTCCGGATATAAATCGAAAAATCTTTCATATGTAAGCCTTTGCCCCTCTATTGTGCTGAATGCGACCTTTGCTTTGGGAACAAAAATCAAAACATCATCAACCATATTCCCTATTGTTGAGGAATTTACAATCGTTTTTATCTGACGTGTTATTTTATAATGGTCGCTGTATTCTCTGCCGTTTATATAATAAATAATCTCGCTGTTTGTAAAAAAAGCCGATGAAAGCCTGATAAAATCATTTTGAAAGTCCGACGCCGACGAAACAATGCTTTCGGCATACATAGCCGAATATTCCTTTTGAAATTTTAAAAACACATTATAAAAATATATCGCAAAGGTAATTACCAATATTATAAACATAGCAAAATACTTTGACAAATTTTTTATTTTCCTCATGTTTATCATAAACAGTCCCCTCCAAAGATAGTATTTATATTGTATCATACAGCCGCTTGCTTTGTCAATATTAATTAAAAGAAAGCTTATAAATTTCTGTCATGCAAATATTTCCGAGCGTCTTAAAAATGTCAGGAGCGCCGCATTAAGCAGCGCCCCTTCAAATGCTGCCGATTTTACCTGTAAAAAAGTTCGCCAAAGACGCCTCAAAGGCTCTTTTTAAAAGCCTGCGCTGCACACATATGCTCTGTGGTCAGACCCCATTTTTTCTTCAACATACACGGAATTTATAACCGCGTCGCTGCTTGTGAAAATATAATCTATTTTATCGGTCGGAGCAGGGCTTGGGAAGGTTAAAAGCTCGTTGCCTTTGCTTCCGGCGGAATCAACAAGCTTTTCCTTAAGCTTTAAAATCGCGCTGTTATGCGGAGGAACATTAAGATCACCCATAACAATCGTTTTTTCGGGGTTATCACCGATAGCCGAAAGAAGAGTTTCGACAGCGTTATTATGCTCACTTACGTTAAGACCGAAATGCGTTACGTAAACGGATATATCATCCTTTCCGTTATTAATAACAGCCTTTAAAACACATCGCGTTTCATAATAGCCGCCATCGTCCTTAACCTCCGGGTCGGGAATTTCAATCGTTTCAAGCGATACTATCGGATATTTTGATAAAAAGCCGTTTCCGTAGTCGCTGCCGTTTACATACGTTGCTCTTGCAAATGCATAATATTCATAGCCGAGCTTTTCCGCAAGCTGCTGCGGCTGATTTCCCCATATTCCTCCATTATGAACCTCGTTTAAGCCGACAATATCCGCTGCAACCTTTTTTATTACCGCACCGCAGTTATCGAGATTTATTTCACGCTCGTTTTCCGGATAATTTGTTCCGGAGCAAATATTAAATGTCATTATTTTCATTGAATAATACTCCCGCTTTAGTTTTTTTTTACGTCTGTAAGAGGTCTGTTATTTTCGTCCCATGCAAAAACCTTGATTGTGCTGTGATTTTTGCCCTCAAGCGTTACCTGCAGCTTATCGCCTGAAGCTTGAGTTATGCTGTTTAATACGCACGCTGCAAGCGACCCGTTTTCCGTATAGGCTGCCGTATAAAGCTTAAAATCTTTCGGCATTGAGGATTTGTCAATCATAATCTCCGCTACGGTATTTTCACCGTCCTCGCTTACTGAGCTGAGGTTTACATTCTGCGAATATACACCGCGCAAAATCTGAATATCATCAAGGTAAGCGGTTGCTCCGTTCAGGTTTCTGGCATGATATGTAACAGTTCTTACAATATCGGAATCATAATCATTTACGTTTATAAGCCGAAAATCCTTTGCAATGCGCTTGCCGTCAAGATACATATCTCCAAGCACAACGTCACCGTCAAGATGATAATACGCTTCGATTGTATGCCATACATCGCCCTCAACATCGGCAAGATTTGTCCACTCGCCCTGATATTTTTTAAAGCGCAGCTTGCCGCCCTCAATACTGCAAAAGGCTGCACCCGCATCATCGGCAACGGTCATATCGCACGTCATAATCGGGATTTCCGTTAATGAGCTCATGTTTTCTATTTTTATTCTCTGCGATATATACATTTCATCAATTGATGTAGCTCTGTCATTAATGCAGTAGAACGCGCCGTCAGCAAGCTTCAAAACGCTGTTAAAGGTTTTTGAAAGAGGCTCTGTTACTACTGTATCACCGTTTGTCCATACGGGAACATTCGGGTTTCCGTCATCAAACGCAAGGTTTGTTACGGCGTTTACGCTGTCCTGCGGCGTTATAAACGGCTTTGTGGTAAACGAATAATATTTATCGCCAAGAAGCGAATTTCCGTCCGCACCCCTAATGGCCGAATTTAAGGCAACCGTATATCTTGTATTATAGTGAAGCGGCTCCGACGGATATATCGAAAATCCGTTTTCGGCTATAGCGGCTGTAAAATTCAAAGCATTGCCGCTTTCGTCCGTAAGAGTAATATTTCCGCCGAGCGACTGAGCGTCTATTCCCGAATCGCTGAGAAAATCTATTCTTTTCGTATCTGCTCCAAGTGTGTTGTTCGGCATATATGCCGCTCTTTCATAGCTTCCCTCATATATGTAAACATTGTCAAAGTAAACTGCCGTGTCACCGAAATTCTTTGCTATCGGCACAAGCTTTGAAAACGTGCCGTCGGAATACTCCGTACTGCTCAAATCAAGAATTTTCACGTTTTCGGCAAGCTTTTCGTCATTTACGTAAATGTCGCACAAAACACTTCCCGAATTATCCTCCATGCGAAGATATACGACCATATTGTACCACATATCCGATGAAATGGTTTTAATCTGCTTCCAGCCGCTTTCCGCATCAAAAACTCTCAGCGTTCCGCCCTCAACGCAAATGACATTATTTGAGTTGTCACCGGAATTTGTCGGTATTCTCCACTGGAGCTCCAGACCACCCGAAAAGTTTTCAAACATAATATCCTGACTTATTACGGTGCCCTTTTTGAAATTACCGTTTACGCTGTTAATTGTCGTGTTTCCCGTTACAACCTTACCGGCATAGCTTCCGTTTTTAACTTCAACGGACGCGCAGCCGTCCGTCCACCACTGCGACGGCCATCTGCCCGACTCAAAATTTTCACCATATAAAAGCTTTCTGCCGGCAGCCGATCCGTATTCACCGCTGTATATCTGAATGTTGTCAAAATACAGCTCTGCCGAGCCGAAATTCTTTGCAAACGGAATAATTTTTGGAACTCTGCCGTCGGAATATTCCTTTTCAGCAAGATTAAGAACAGCCACATCGGAAGCTATCATTTCTCCGTCAAGATACAAATCACACAAAATATCCGTAGATACGCTGCCCGTATGCATATAAGCCGTAAGGTTATACCACTTATCCGAGCTTATTTTTCTCAAATATCTCCAGCCTGACAGCGAATGAAGATTAAGCGTTCCGCCTTCTATATTTATTATGTTTTCCCAGCCGTTTTCCGAAGATAAGAAATTCCACTGCATTTCAAGAGATGAGTTGAAATTCTTAAACATGAAATCCTGCGAGAATACAAAGCCGTCATTAAAGTTTCCGTTTACATTATTTATTGTGCTTGCACCTGATAAGTGCTTGCCCGCTCTGTTGCCCGTTTCCGACAAATAGTCGCTTGCAACCGAGCCGCAGCCGTCCGTCCACCACTGCGACGGCCATGACAAATCCTCAAAATCCTCACTGTAAAGAGAATTTAAAGCATTTTTGCCCGGCTTTGTCTTAAATGCTATTTTCATGCCGTTTGCAGATGAAAATATCTCTCCGTTTTCTCCCTTTATGTCCGCCGATAAAGCCGCCGTATACAGCGCATTATACTTTAAGCCGCCCGGAACATTTACTCTTATTCCGTTTTCAATGCTCTCTGCCGTGCAGCTTACCGCACTGCCCAAAGAACAGGACAGGCTTACGCAATTATCCGCAACTGTTGAGGTATTCAGCGGTTTGTCGAATAAAATATCAAAGTACTCTGCCGCGCCCTCAACACCGATACCGTTATTTTTAACTCCGGCAACGGATTTTAATTTTATATATTCATCCGCTGCTGCGCTCTCCGGCATTCCCGAATAAAAAACAAGGTTATCCATATAAAGCTTGCAGCTTCCCATGTTTTTATTGTTAAGCGCTATTGTTTCAAAGCGTCCGTCGGCTGCATCGCCGCCAAGCTCCGCTACCTTAACATTTTCCGCCTTCTTTTCTCCGTCAACATACAAATCGCACAAAACAGAAGTTTTATTTTCGCTGTCACATCTCATGTATGCTATCAGCTTATGCCAGTCGGAATTATTTGCCGACATAAGCTGACTCCAGCCGGAGCCGAACTTAAATATACGAAGCGTTCCTGCCTCAACGCAGATAACATTTGTTGTCGAATCGGTATCATTTGTAATTCTTATCTGCGTTTCAAGACCTGTATTAAAATTTTCAAAATTGTAGTCATAGCTTATAACAATTCCGTCATTGAGATTGCCGCCGATATTTTTTACAAAGCTCTGACCCGTAGTAAAGCAAGCCATATGGTTTCCCGACTCATCGCTTACCATTTCAAGTCCGTCCTGCACCTCCCAGTCGGACGGAATACCGTCTTCGAAATCAAAGCTGCGAAGAGTTTTTGATATTCCGCTGCTGTATACAGTCGTAAAGGTTATGCTTTTATCATCAGTCATTTTCTCTCCGTTTATTCCTGTTACATCTGTATATATGGTAAGATTATATTTTGTGTTGTATTCAAGGCGGCTGTTTATATTCACCGTAAAGCCGTTTGTCAGCGCGGCAACATCATAGTCACACGCATTTCCATCCGCCGTTGTAAGATAAATATTATCCTTATTAACCGTCTCTTCATCAATATCAGCATTAAACAAAATATCAAAGCCCGACAAATTAACATCAACCGCAGCGGCATTATCAGATATTCCGTTCATTGCGGTTATCTCAAGAACGCTCTGCGCCCGAACAGTTATAAGCGAGCATAGCATAGCAAGCATAACCGTAAGAGATAAAATTCTTTTAACCTTTTTCATTATTGCTCCTCCATTTCAATACATTATAAATTATTTGTGCCGTTTCTGCTCTGTCGGCAGACGCGCACGGTTTAAAAAGACCTCCGTCATAGCCGTTTATAAGACCGTTTTCTTTCATAGCCCCGACGGCGCCTAAAGCATAGGGCGCTATTTCGCCCGCGTCGCTAAAATCTGCCCTGCCGCCGCCAAGAGCCAGCGCTCTTGAAAGTATAACCGCCATATCCTGACGAGTTACAGGCATTGACGGATTAAAGCTGTTGCTTTCATCACCCGTTATCATACCCTTGACATACGCCGCATTAACAAAGGGTGCAAACCATTCACTGCCATCAACATCCGCAAAGCTGCTCACTGCCACGTCTGTGTCAAAGCCAAGCGCGCATACAGCCATCTTTACAAATTCGGCTCTTGTAACAGGGTCTTTCGGAGAAAAGATTTTCTCGGAGCGGCCGTTTACGATTTTTCTGTCGTAAAGATATTTCACCGCGTTATATGACCAGTGTTCCTTTGAAATATCCTCAAAGAGCATATCATTTGTATCGGCCGCTTCATTATTTGCGACAGGTGTATTTATTTTCACCTCAATCGGCGCGCTCTTTGAGCCTCCGCCGCTGCTTCCGCCCGATGACGAGCCGGAAGAGCTGCCGGATGTTTTTTTAATATTTTCCGCGTACATTTCCAAAGCGCGTGACACCTCATCAAAAGACGCGTATTTCTTTCCTCCGACAGATGCATATGCCTTTGCCTTATCGTTTTTGCCGAGCTTTGAAAAAGCCGTTCCCGATAAGGAAAACTCATCCGGGAATGTATCGACAATCTCCTTAAACTCTACAGCGTTGCCCTCGTAAATAACGTTTAACAGTGCCTCCTTTCTTAAAATATTATTTATACCCTTAAAATCAAGGACGTTTGAATAGCCGGCAACGGCAGTCTGATATGAAGCACTGCCTTTTGCCTTTTTGATATACCTGTTATAAAGCGTTTCATCAAAATCGGTTTTTTCATCATCAAGATAAACCCCGCACTTGTCCGAAAACTCATCAAGATATGCTCCGACGCCGTATGCGCTGCCGATTTGAGAAAACGACGCTATAGGTATATATACATCTGTGTAATCATTATAAATTTTTGCTGCTTCGTCAAACACCTTTTCTTTATTTGCATAGGTGTCGGCGTTTTCCGGCAGAGTATATTCACAATCCGAGAAAAACTCAAAGAAAATTTTCTTTCCGTCAGCGTTCATATTACTAAACGCTTTCGCCCTGCCCAAAAAAAATTCCGTGAACGCGCTTTGATTTTTATCGGCCGCATAGCCTATAATTTTTTCTATATTGTTATAAACCGTCTGCGGTCCCTCGTATGTAAATTCAGCCTTAACGGAGGAATTTGCAATATCCGAAAAAACCTCAACCGTATATGTGCCGTCCTCCGCAGAAAACGGAAGCTTAATAGGCTCAAATTCAAATTTATAGCCGCCGTCCACGCGGGCTCTTGCGGCAGCTGTCTGCGCCGCAGCAGCCACCTTATCATTATAATAAATTACCGCTCCGATCGGCGCGCTGCCCTTTTCGGCAGATATGCTTCCGCTTATTTCGGCGCCGCCGGAGGAAAAGTTAAATTCCGCTTTTATATCCTTAAGCTCTGCCGCTTCCGCTGCCGCAGAAAAGCACATAGCTGCAAGAATTACCGTAAATATCTTTTTCAAGCTTACTCACCCCCGTTTATTCAAATTTTACTATTTGTCTTACACTTGCCGAGGTTATCCATACAAACACCTTATCGCCGCTTTTAAGCGAGCCTGTCACCTCATCATTTCTCAGCTTATTATCGGAGTCTAAGGTAATGATTTTTGACTTTGTGTTTGCATATATTTTCTCTTTCGTTCCGTCGTTATGACTCATAATAAAGAAATCGTCGTAAACATTTTCAATTTCTCCGTATGTATATCGCTCCTCCTGACGAGTATCTCCGGAATACTGACTTTCCGCATTAACAGCCGCGCTCTGCCCGGTTGATGTTGCTTTTTTACCGCCGTGCAGAAAATTCAGCTCAATTCTCGATACAAGACCCTCATCGCTGAGGTCAACCTTAAAGCAGTCGCCTCTTTCAAGACCCTTTACCATTAACTCAAGCACTGACTTTTCCGTGCATATTTCTGGGTCAACGATATACTGAAGCTTATCCTTACCCCTGTAGGCATTAATGCATATGCTCTCTCTTTCGTTTTTATAAACATACGACAAGCTGTCGAAAACGCAAAGCGATCTCCAGTAGGTTGAAGACACATCTGTCTGAATAAAAATATCTCCGTCCGCCTCATCTCCGATTGAAGAATAAATTGCTCCGTAAACCGTTCCCGAATCGGGAATTAATCTCGGAAATGCGCCGTACACAACCTTAGGATCTCCCGACGTTTTCCAAAGTCTTACAACCTTTTTATCATTTCCGCCGAAAACTGCAAAGCCGTTTTCAAAAATTTTATCTCCCCAGAAATAAAGGCTTTTCGGCTCGCAAAGCCTTATAAGGTTATCGCTGCTGCCGCCGGCTCCTTCAAGATATGTGTCAAGCATTGCTATCTCTCCGCTTTCATTTAATCTGAAATAAACAGGTGACTGATTATCAACTGCCGACAATCCCTTAAACGCTCCTGTTCCGTTCATTGCCGCCTGCGCAGACTTTACCTTTACTCCGTCTAAAAGCGCGCTTTCGGCAAGCTTATACGGCTGTATGGCACTGCCCTCAACAGAAAGCTTAACGGAAACGGTATCGTCGTCCTCGCTGAAGCTTTTGCCGATAAGTATACCAAATCGGATATTATCTGCCTTTACGGACGATTTTTTAAAGTATACTATTTCGCCGTATGCGTTAAGATAAAATTCCACATCCGCTCCGAGCTCTATTTTCGCACACTCTGCGGCAACGGGATATTCAACGCCAGAAATTGTTACCTTATCTTCATTGATTTTCTCTGCCGCTCCCGTGACGGTTTTGTGAACGATAATCAGCTCGGTGTATTTTTCGCCCTCACTGTTGACACTCCTTTTCATAATTCCCACATCACCGAAAGCGCACTGGTTAAGCGGAAGCTTCATTCCGTCAATGCTGATTTTTGCGCTGTCCGGATCAACCTCTATAAGCTCGCCCGTAAACTCGTTTGTAAACGACTTATCGGATAAATTCGTAATTCTGAAATTTTCATAAGCGTCAATTATCATTATATCGTTTTCGGTATTACTGAAAACGGTAACGCTGCCGTGAAACTTTTCCGTGTCAAAGCTATCGAACAAATCCTTGTCAAGCGCCTTGTTATTGTAAATTACAAGAGTATTTTTTAAATTTACCGTCTTTGTTTTTCCGCCTGCAAAAGCGGAAATTTTGTCATAGCCTATATAGTCAAGAAAATCTCCGTTTAGAGTTTTAACGCTTATAAGCTCTTTGTTTCTGCTGCTTTTTACAGCCGCAATAATTGATTTTTCGCCGTCCGACTCCGTGTAAAACACCTCGCACATATAGCCTATGTACTCTGCTGCGGGAGTGCTTCCGCACAAATATTCCTCTCCGCCGATTTTTACATATCCATTTTCAATACTTGTGTACGGCGTGCGCAGCGCTGTCATGGAGTTTTCCTCAACAATGCCGACAAGTCTTTTTACTTTTCGCTCGCCGATAACAAGCTCATCGTTTTTATACGTTACGGAGCTGTCCGACACCTCGCTTATATTAAGGCTTTTGCTCCTGAGAGTATTATACACAAGCCTTGCAAGAGTTTCTCTGCGCAAAACATCGTTAATATCAATTCCCGACAAAAGCCCTGCCTGTGCGGCAATCTCCATATAATCCTCCACTGACGAGCCCTTAACGCTGAGAAGCTTATCAAAGCCGAGCATACGCTCAAAAAGCAGCACTGCGTCACGCGAGGAAATCATATCATCAGGATAGAATTTGCCTGCGTAACCGTATGCAATATTATTTTCTCTCAGGTAATTTACGGCTGCGGCATAAGGATGATCTCTTTTAACATCCTCAAAGCTGTTTCCTGACACGCTTTCCGCTCCGCAAAGTCTGTAGATTGCATTTGCCGCTTCAGCTCTTGTAACGGGAAGCTTCGGGTCATAATATATTTCCGAGCTTAAATCGAGAATACCGAGCTGGGCCGCTATCTGAATTTCATCATTATAGCGCTCCAAATCAATGAAATTGTAGTTTTTTCGTGCGCCACTCTCGTCACCCTCTATAAAATAAAATGAAGCAAGATTTCCGATTGAGTTTGTATTCTGATAATAAATGCTGTGCGTTCCGGTAACCTCTACAGTAACCTCTGCCTTTGTTTCAATCGGATTATGCCAGCTGCCTGAGCATTTACATTTAACAGTCGCAAGCACGGGTCCGTCCGGCGAATCGAGCCTGAACGTAATCGGAAGATTATCTCCATAGCCCGACTCATACGAATACGACACCACAATCGCCGCCGGCTGTGAGGTAAACTCAACATCATCGTAATATATGTAATCGCTTGAGGTCAGGCTTGACAAATCGCCGTTTGCCGTGTTAAAATCCGGTGAGTTATTTACGCTTTTTCCGTCATACTGCGTTGCATCGATTGTTACAAACGCGCTTTTTGCTTCACATATCATGCATGAGGCGAAAATAATGCACAGCAATATAAATGATGAAAATGTTTTTTTCAATTAATTTCTCCCCTTTCATCTGCCGTTATATTTAAGTGCGTCATTTAAAACGGGAACCATTTTTCCGCCTGATATATTCCACACATAAACCTGAGCCGCCGATATACCGTTTTCCGACTTTAAGGCCTCAAGCTCAATTGTTTTCTGCTCAGAAGCAGACAGCTCCGCCGTTTTATCGGCTGCGCCGACAAGCCTGCCGCTTGAGTCAAACACACATAACACCGCAAAAATTCTCTGTCCCTGCAGACCTGCATTTTTAAGCGACAGCCTTGCTCCCATTTCTCCCTGCGCACCGCCTGCCGAAGAGCCGCCTCTAAAGGTGCATGACCTTACATCTATTATCTGCTCGCCGACAGTAAAGCTGAGCTCCTTTTCATTCACCATTGCCGCCGACAATACTCCGGCTATATTTTTATATTTAACCGTGCATACAGCGCCCTGCGGAAGATACTGAAGCGGGAAAACGGAAGCTGTTCTGATCTCGCTGCTATAGCCCGAAAGAGTCCAGTCGATTACCTCTCCGTTACAGCTTAGTATAATATTTTCCTCGTTTAATGTCAAAGGATCTACATCGCTGTTAAAAACAATATCAATATATCCGTCCTCGCCGCCGCCGTTTTCGGCATTTATTTTAAGTATATCGGGCGCGGAAATACTATAAAGCTTGATATTGTCATATGACACCTCGCCGGATCCTGCCTGATCGTTATACTTACAGTAGATTTTAAAGCCGTTTACAACCGAATTATCCTTAACTCCCGTAACCGTATATCCGCCGTACTTTACGCCGTCTATATAAATGTTATAATCAAACGCATTCTCGGTATTTGCTTTAGGAAAAAATTCAAGCTTTATATGATAATACGTTTCGGGATTTAACAGCCCCTTACCGAGAGTTGACCAGTTTGACCCCAGATTGCCGTCACCGTAATACAAATTGCCGTCACCGGCGCTCATGCAATATATAAAAGCATCGCCGCCGGGCGTTAAAAGATAAAATCTTGTTTCGTATTTAAGAGCAGTATTAAGATCAAACTCCGCCACAAATCCATCACGACTTTCAAACCTAACCGATTTTGCCGCATAATGATTTTCCGGATCGACAGCGCCCGAAAAATTAAGTCCGAAGCTGCCGCCCGTTCCGCACTCTTCCTTTACCTGAATTTTTCCGCCGCCGCTTACGGAATAGCCGTCCGGCATAACGCCGTCCTCAAAATCATCGTTTACTATCATTTTCTGCTCTGCCGTAAACGAAAAGCTCTGCGGCGTGAAATATATACCGTTTGCCGAGCAAAGAACGCCCGAAATTTCAAGAATATACTCTCCCGGCTCAATTAAGCCGTATGTAATATCAAGCTTATTGCTTACCGCCTCGACAATCAACGCGCTGTTTGTTTTTCCGTCCGAGCTTTTAAGCGATACCGCTTCTTGTGCCGACGCTTTATCGAGTATATTATTAAATTCAAGTCTGATTTTTCCGCCGCCCGCGTCAAGAGATCCGTCAGGCGTTATTTTTTTAAGCTCAAGAGTATCTCCGGCTTCCGAATATAAATCAACCTCAGATGAATATTTCTCCATTGCCTCCGCTTCGGAAATTATTCCGCTGTATACTCTTATTTTTCCTATAGAGCCGCGAAATCCGTCCGTGCCGCTGCAGCCGTTTCCTATAAAAAATCCGCCGTTCTCAATCGCGCAAGCCTCTGCTTCTCCGCAAAGCTCGCTTTGCTTTACGCCGTTTACATAAACCGCATACTCGGTATTCCCGGCGTTTCTTTTTCTTGTAAACACATAATGAGCCCACTGTCCGCTGTACTCCGCAAGCGACGCGGAGCTTTTTTCAATATCCTTTCCGGAGACAGTCGCGCCTGCCTTATAATAAAGCTTGTTTGAATAAAGGCGCACCTCTGAGGAGGACGCTCCGCCGCGCTCTCCGAAAGCAAACATTCTTCCGCTGCCGCGAACGCTCTTTATCTGCGCGTTTGCCCAAACCTCAACAGACATCTCTTTAAGATTTTCATCAAAGCTCTCGTCAGCATACAAATAAGCATCAGTATTTGAATTTTTCTCCGCAAATTTTACATAAGGCGTATCTCCGATAACCGAGCTTATATATCCTATCTCCGCAGCGCCGCCTTTTTCTATCGCAGTGCCGCCGACAGAGTCTGATATTTCGCCGTTTTCTATATGCAAATCAAATACCTCCGTTGCAGCTTCGGCAGACAAGGAGATAACGAAAGCAGCAAAAACAGCGGTAAAAGCTATAAATAATTTTTTCATTCACTAACCTCCGCACTTGGCATATTTTTTACAAATCCAAACCTTTCCACATTTGAGCATTTTCCGTCGCCGTGATATGTCAGGTATATTTTACGCTTCCCGGCTTCAAGCGGCTTATCAAGCTTTGCATAGATATAAGAGAAATTAGACCAGCTGAAATTCGATATAACCGCCTTTGCTATCGGCTCGCTGTCGGGGCTTCCTATATGCACATAAACCTCTCCGCCGAGCCAGCTGCCGTCAGAGCCTGCACAAATGTAAAACGCTTCGGACGGCGAAAGTGTTGTCACATCATATGAATAATACGTTCCGTCCCATGTACCGTTTACGTACTGCAATCCGAATATCTCTTTACCGTCCCGCGTCATTGCCCACGGATATTCCGCGCCGTCTCCGGCTTTAAACGTTTCATAGTTCTTGGCAAACACATTTGCGGTTATATTCGTATCGTCATAATTTTTCATAACAAGAACCTTGTTAATTTCCATATCGCCGGGCTTGTCACAAATAATATCAATATCATACGTTCCGCTCGGCAAACCGTACATAACAACGTCAACATAGGTAAGGCAATTTTTATACGGCGGATTTTCACTGTAAACAATTTCGCCTTCAAGAATTTTTTTGTAATCGGAGGTGATGCCGTCACCGTTAAGACGGACGGTTACTTCATCTCCGACTCCGTACTGTCTGCCGCCGAAATAAACTCTAAGTATATTGTCATCGCCGCCGATTGCCACGCTCTTAAATTTTGCGCTTTGGCCGGAGGAAGCAAACTTTATCTTTCCGCCGCTCAGCATACTTTCGTCCGAAACGGACGCCTTTTCTGCCAGAATGCACAAATCATCACTAAAAAATTTATCCTTGTTTCCCTTTGTTAAATCCTTCAGCCTGTCGCATCCGGTATAAAAGGTTTTTCCCTCAGGATACAGACCGTCTGTAAGAGCCGCTCTGCCGCCCGGAAGATAGGAAATAAAGTTATTGTTCCATTTTTCAACATATCCGTCAACCTGTTCAAGCACGGCAAAGCTGACCGGAACCGCAGAAAGCTCCTTGTTGCTTGAAAATATTATATTATCATATGCTTCAGCCATATTGGTTCTGTCATCAAAATATAATCCGGCATTATGTCCGTCACTGCACCAGGAATCATAAACCATATTGTTATGCACCTTAGTTTTATTAAAATCCGTGCCTGCGGTAATGCTCCACATATAAAACGGGCCCGTATCTCTCGCAACAATATTTCCGTCGTAAAGCTCGTTAAACGCCACATCCATGGGCGCTATGGGTATTACCTTTTTCGCGGTATGCAAAAAGTTTGTATAAGCGGTTATCGCAATTGCCGACCTACCTACGCGCTTTATGGTATTTCGCGTCATTATATGTCCGCCTCTTACGTTCCCGACAGACGTCTGCGCATTCAGATTATCCTCCCACGATGTGTTTACAAAAACTGCCGGAAGGTCAGAGCCGAGATAGTTACAGTCGCAAATATAATTATCCTCTATATTAATATAGTTTCCGTCAATATAAATTGCCGCCATTGAGCTGTCCTGTATATCACAGCCTATAACGGTATTGTCGCGTCCACTTATATAGCTTCCGACCTCTCCGCGCTGCGGCGCACCGTTTGAATTTGTCGCAACGGCGTCATCTATATATCCGTCTCTTTGGTCCTGAGAATATATAACATGGCTTACATACTTCATGTCCATATCCGAAAGAGTACACATTCTGCTGTTTTTAAGCACGGCGCTTGCACCTATTGTTTTTATTCCGTTTACGCGTATATACTCCCTGTCTGAAAGGTCTATGACATTCATTCTCTTTTTTGCTTCAAGAGTTAAATTATCCTTATTATAGCCCTCAGGCAGATAAACATATATTCTTTTATTCTTTACAATGTACTCGCCCGGCAAGTCTATGCAGTTTACGTGATCGGTTAAAAACGCGAAGTCGGTATCTCTGCCCTCTTTATTTCTGTCAAACCACCACATTTTTGTTGTATTTCCGAGAGTCAGCCTGCCATAGCTTGAGCCCGTAACCTCAGCAATTCCGGTACACCATGCATAGCCGTGAAAGCTTACAAGAGCAGCGCCCTTCCAGTAATCAGGCTCTGTCTGATTTAAATCGGTTTCGCTTACAGCCGCTGCGGCATCATTTGCGTCAACCAAAATATTTCCCTGCTTAGGCCATATGTTGCTCAAATTTAAGTGATCGGGATATTTTCTCTTGCCTGTATTTGTATTCGGGTGCTTTGCATAATCAAGAGCTGTATTATTTAAAAACAGCTGATTTTTGCCGTTGCCTAAATCCCAGTCTATAGTGCCGGTGAGAATATTTCCCTTATACTCCGTAAGCTTTCCGACAGGCTCTGCTGCCGATATTATAACCTCTTCTCCGGGAGCCGAAGTAAACACTATCGGCTTTGAAGCAGTTCCGCTGTTTTTCGGCTTTAAAACCTCTCTGTAGGTTCCGCCGCCGATTATGACCGTATCGCCTGCTTTTGCCATATCGCACGCTTTTGAAATTGTTGCAAACGGGCTATCTGCGCTGCCGGAGTTTTCATCGCTTGCCGCAGCCGATTTTGATACATAATATACGCTGCCGCCAAAATCCGGGCGGCTCTGCGAAAGCTCCGATACAATATCCGAAAAAAGCTTTTTATCCTCAATTATATCCTTTGCCCTGTTTCTGCTGCTGTCGCAGACAATAACGCCGTCCTTATACAAAACGGTAAATCCGAAAAATTCCGCCGCGCTCCTAAGCGGCACATATACTCTATTTTTTTCAAAGACAAAGCCTGCTCCGTCAGATTTTGCTACAGCGTTATCCTTCTTTACATAAACCTCTCCGTTTCCGTTTGTGTAAAGCTCTGCATCTCCCAATCGCATGAAAGCATACCTTGAAGAAAAATCCGCCTCAAAATAGCACGAAAAAATCTTTGCCGCCGCTTCAATCGGAATATAAGCGCTGCCGCCGAAAAGCTCCAAAACCGCGCTTTCATCCTTAGGGTCTGTATATTTTCTTCCGTTTCTGAGAATATAAATGCTGCTTCCCGTCATGCCGATAAACGAGGTCTGCATTTTATCCTCCGCTTCCGTATAGTTCAGCTCGCCCGGCGCATAGTCTGCAGCGTCAAACTGATTTTTCTTCAGAAAAGCTATTTCCGATATATCAACATCCGCATTTGAGGATAATTTTATATATTTATCGCCATACTCCAAAGCTGCCGGGAATGCAAGCTCCGCCGCACCCTGATTTTTCGGCAGCATGACGGAATAGCTCTCATCATCCGCGCAAAATGTAAGAGTAGCGTCCGCAGAGAAAGAATATTTTATCTGCACGCCGTCGCTTACAAAGGGTACAAAGCAGTCATAAAGCGCATAGCCTCCGGCAGATATATGAAGTGCAGCTTCGCCGGCATATGAGCCTGAGCCGTCAGACACGCTTTCCAATTTAACCGAAAAGCGCGTCGGCCCGGCTGTATACGCAAATGCCGGAAGCGCCTGCAAAACGACAGCGAGCAAAAGGAGCACCGCTATCGCATTTTTATATTTTTTCATAAATAGCCTCCGTATTATTTATTTTGTGTTTCCCACCACTTGTCAATCTGCTTCTGAACCTCCGCCAAAACAGTGTCAACGCCGGCAACCTTTAAGTCGGCATTAAATTTTGCAATAGTTTCGTCAGGGTCCGCAAGGCCGTATTGAATTGTGTCAAGATATTCCTTTACAACCGTTTCGCAGTTTCCAAGCTCCGCATTAAAGCTCGAATTATCGGGTGAAAAACCATTGAGCGCCGAAACAACGGCAGCATCGTTAAAGCTTCTTGTTTTTTTCCAGAGATCTGCGCTGTTGCCGTCTATAATATACGAATTTTCAACAGAGCCTATCATCCAGTTTGACATGGAATATGTACTGTCATCATTTATCTTTATAATATTGTCCGAAACCTTTTCATAATCCTTGCCGTCAATTCCCCACGCAAGAAGATTATATATTTCTTTATCGGTATTAAACACCTCAATCATGCGGCAGGCTTCATTAATATGCGCCGAATTTGCCGAAATACCCGTAAGCGTACCCAAAATTGATTCGGCACTTATTACAGCCGGCGAAATCTGCTTTGTTACAATGTCATAGCCGTAATTGTTTGAATCCTCAATATCCTGACCCGGCTTCCAGCCGTCCCACCATACGGGAGTTTGCTTATATTCTTTTTTTCTGTAATCCTTTGTTCCGAGCACGCACGAGGAATAGCCGTCATTTACCCACTTGCGCATAAGCTTTGCAAAGCGCGCAAATTCCTCCGTTTCATACTGATTGATAACCTCCGGCTTTCCTGATTTATTGTAATACACAGCGCCCGGAAGCCCCTGCTGAACAACAGTTACCATACCATAATATGTCATTGCATGATGCCAGCCGCCGCCGATTTTATTACATTCGGGATTTTCTGATGTTATGCTTGCAAGATACGGCTCCAAATCCTCAAAGGAATTGATTGAATCAATATCAATCCCCGTTTTTTCAACCATTTCCTTAGGGAAGCAAAAGCCTGCCGCACGCGCCTGCACCTGCCAGTTCGGCACGGCATACATTTTTCCGTTTACCGTAACCGCATCCTTTTCCGACTTTGAAAGCGAATTGTATACATTCGGCGCATTTTCCTTTAAAACGTCCGTTAAATCCGCAAGAGCACCGTTATCCACATTGGTATAAAAATTATTGCTCCAGTTGCTTGTAAAAACAAGGTCATACTTTTCTCTCGAAGCATTCATCATCTGCATTTTCTGACTGAAATTTTTACTGTCGATAAGCCGTATGTCAAGTCCCAAGCCATACTTTTCGGAAAGCTTATCGTCTACCGCCTTAAACACATCATCATATGACGAGTCCGTTTTAACTCCGGGCATATACCATGTCAGCTTTGTATCGCCCTCTCCGCCCCTGCTGCAGCCTGCACCGGCAAGCACAGCCGCGATCGCTCCCGACAGCAAAATAACTCTCTTCATCTTTTTCATACCTTTTTCCTCCTCATCCTTTTACTGAGCCGACGGTTATTCCGCCGACAAAATATTTCTGAAAAAATGAAAACAAAAATATCATCGGTCCGGCGCTAATAACGCAAAGCGCCATTCTCGTAGTTTCGCTCGGCAGCTTTGATATATTTATCGAAGCCGCCTGTGTATTCTGCGAGTTCATAATAGCGTCAATGTTATTCATAAGACGCATTAAATAGTATTGAAGCGTTATGTATCTGTCATCGTCAAGATACATAAGGCACGAATACCACTGATTCCAGTAGTTAAGAGCAAACATTACAAATATGGTTGCCGTTGCAACGCTGTTTACCGGGAGCACTATTTTAAAGAGTGTATAATATTCTCCGGCTCCGTCAATTTTGGCAGCCTCTATAAGCTCAAGCGGTATCTGCGACATATACGTTCTCATAAGGAAAATATACCACGCGCTCGAAAGCATGGGCAAAATCAGAACAAGCACGTTATTTCGAAGCCCAAGCCCCTGCGAAATCCATATGTACTCCGCAACCGCTCCGCCGCTGAATATCATTGTAAAATAAAA
This sequence comes from uncultured Clostridia bacterium, assembly GCA_934489015.1. Lineage (GTDB taxonomy): Bacteria > Bacillota > Clostridia > UBA1381 > UBA1381 > RGIG9115. The sequence goes on along the minus strand of CAKSSN010000001.1, from coordinate 39,712 downwards.
ATACAGGTTAAAATATTTTTTCAGCGTGTATGTTCTGCGCGAAAGCGGATATGCCGCAAGAGTTGTTACAAGAGTTGCAAGCGTCGCTCCTATAGCCGTTGTTATAATCGTAAGCGCATAGGACGATAAAATCTGTTTGTTATTTGCAAAGGCTATTTTATACGCTCCCAGTGAAAAGCCGCGCGGAAAAATTCCGTAGCCCTGACTTATAAGCGTACTCTCATCCGAAAAGGACGCCGACAAAACAACTATAAACGGTATAACGCATATAACCGTTATAACAGCGAGCAGAGTATTAAAAATTATTTTTGAAATTATTTTATTTTTTGTGTTTTCAATCATCGCGTAATTCCTTTCTCTAAAACAGCGAACAGTCCGGGTCGACCTTCCTTGCAAGAGTATTTCCCACAAGCACGAATACCAGCCCGACTACCGACTGAATAAACGCCATAGCGGAGGAAAGACCTATATTTGTCGCATTTTTGAGTGCGCGCAGAATATATGTGTCGAACACGTCCGTGACCTTTAAAAGCGCTCCCGTGTCCTTAGGAATAAAATAGTAAAGTCCGTAATCCGATTTGAAAATGCTTCCCAGACTAAGCAGCATAAGTATAATGCACGGATAAACAAGGTGCGGCAGAGTTATATGGATTACTCTTTTAAAATATGTACAGCCGTCCACCGCCGCAGCTTCATAAATCGTCGGGTCTATACTCAAAAGGCTTCCGTAATAAATCAAAACCGTATATCCCATGCCCTTCCAAAGCTTAAACAAAACAAGGATAACAGGCCAATATTTAGGGGATTCGTAAAAGCTGATTTTATTACCTCCGAATTTTGCAATAATTTCATTTATAAGCCCCGATTCATAGTCAAACAGCGCCAGGCTGAAATACGAAACGACAACCCACGAAAGAAAATACGGAATAAACATTCCGCCCTGATAAAGCTTTATAACTCTTTTACTCGTTATTCTCTCAAGACATATGGCTATAAATATCGGGACGGCATTTTCAACAATAAGGCCTATAATATTATAGCCGAGCGTATTTCTCACAAGCGTAAACATTGTTTTTGACTTAAATAAAAACACAAAATTATTCAGCCCGTTCCAGCTGCTTCCCAAAATTCCGAGATTGAATTTAAAATCCTTAAACGCAATAATTATGCCGAACATCGGTATATACATAAAAACAAACGTAAGCACAACCGCCGGCAGCAGCATACTTGTCAAAACCGCCGTATCCCTCTTAAAACCGTTTTTTTCAATTCTGTTTCTTTTCATCTTGCCCTCCGAAAATTATATACCGTCAATGCCGCATATGTCAGGAAGCACAAGCGGAAATGTATTTGCGAATATCTCATTATTTCCGTCAAATACGGCGCTGTAAAATTCGTCCTCGCCGATTTGTATCCGCCTGCCGTCCTTTTCTATAATATATCCGTTTTCCGTCTTTTCCAGGCTGTCAAAGCAAAAGCCCGACTGAATTAGCAAAAGCTCCGGATTTATTATTTTAACCGTACCGTAATATTTTCTTTTCTCTGCCCTGTCGGCAAGCTCCAAAAGACGCTTATCCGCACGGTTTACAGTTCCCGAAACGCTTCTTTTATAAAGCGCCGCGCCATGCCTTATAAGCCTTGCAACCTCTTCCTCTTCGCCGGAATAGTCAAACAATACTGCCGAGTCGGCATTCACAAAAAGCAATATGTACGCCTTGTCGTTATAAAGCATTTTGTATTCCTTTTCACCGCACACAACAGCCTCCGTCATACGCTTTGTTTCCTCATAGCTCCTTAAAAACCTTACAGCCTGCCTGTTATGCGCTCTTACCACAGCGTCGATATGCTGAGGAATTTCCTCATACGACGCTTCATTTATGCCATCCGACAAAATCGGAGCCGAAAACTCAGCCATGTATTCCTCTCCGACAAGCCGCGCTCCGCTTCTTAAATAAAGCCCTCTTGTGCCGGATATAAAGCAAAGTGCAACATTAAGCTGCTCCATCTGACTGTAAGCCATCTCAAGAAGCCTTCCGGCGCAGCCCTTTCCTCTTGCTTTTTCGTCCGTGCATACGCCGCCTACGCACCCTGCCGTAATTACCCTGCTTCCGCTTTTGAAATTAACCATCCGCCAGTTAAGCACGGCGCATACCTCGCTGCCCTCCTTTGCAACATTTATATGCTCCTTATTTTCCGCACTGTATAAAATGGGGTATCTTCTGCCGATACTTTTACCGTTTAAATTGGTGCCGAAAATACGATCCGACATTTTAACCGCTTTTTGAATATCGGATAAGTCTGCTGTTTTAAATTCCATTGTCACATCTCCTGTCTGCAATAATAAAGCATTTGCTTTTCACAACAAAATTATATCACAGCAGACATTGTTTTTCAATTTTAAAAATTGATAAAACGGTTTAAACTTTTAGGCATTTCGCATATTTACTTAGGTTTTTTGCACTTCAAAGCCTTATTATCCGAAAAATTTAAACCGCAGCCGCCCGTTTCCCGAAAAGAAAAAAAAGCCCTCTGCAATTCGCCAAATAAATTGCAAAAGACTTTAGGCCTTGACATATATTAAACAATATCCGATATAACCTTCGGGAAATCCTTATAGTTATCAATTTTCAAATAATTAAAATCAGATTTATAAACAGACTCGTCATTTCCTCCCCTGCCGTAATCATCTCCTATGTAAACCGTTTCGCTGTGTAATATACCCTTTTCTCTGCAATAATCATCAAGGGCGTAATATTTATTATGCGGCTTCGGAGCCATATCAAACGATGATGAGCCGCCGACAAAAACGCAGTATTCGGGAAACGCTTCACATACCTCATCATATATCCTTCTGCGCTTTTTTCTGTCGGGATCAAAGCTAAGCTTATCGGCGGCTTTTGCTTTTGTGCCCAAAATCGGGAAAGTTATGCAGCCGGACGGGTGATATTCAACGTTATCTCCCGAATACCTTGTATATCCGTACTTTTCTCTCAAATGCGTCACTCTTTCCTCTATCTTCCGTCTGTCGCAGTCAAAGGAAAGGTCGCGAATAATTTTTATATCATTTTTATCGGGATCGTATTCGCCGTACTGCAAGCCGTAATTTCCGATAATATCAATGGGATAGCGCTCAAGCTGATTAAATATTCGCATAACCTGCCCGGCTCCGACCATCAAAAGCCTGTATTTTTCGGAAAGCCTGTCAAGCGCTGCTTTAATTTGAGGCTCAGGCTTTGTTTTGTGCTGCGTCAGCGTTCCGTCAAGGTCCATTGCAACAAGCTTTATATTATTCATCAAATTCTCCTCCGTAAAAATCATAATTCATCCACAAAACCGTATACCTATCCTTCAAATCCTTTGCATACTTTACGGCATTTTTTATCCTTTGCGCGCCGTACATTTTATAAAAGTCATCTATATAAAGCCCCGCTTTTTCAAGTATCTCCTTTATTTTCTCGGAGCTTGGCATTTCTCCGAGAATTTCTCTTATCAGGCTCTCCTTTTCCTTATAAATCACGCACCTGTCCTTTGCATAATTTCCTGTTTTTTTCTGAAGAGAAATACATTCCTCCGAAATGCTGCCGTACATTTTTCTTATTTCCTCTTCCTGTATGCAGGTGCAATAAGGATCGGATTTAAAGCTGCCGCTTAAGATTTTTTCTCTTATTTTCGCTGTTATATACGTTGAATACGCAACATCAATGCCGTGTGGCAAATAACCCTGCTTACCAAGTATACCAGTGATTTCAAAAAAATGCGACAGGTGATGCTCACTGCCCGACGCCGGTCTTGAGCTTCCGGCAAAGCTCATCAAAATTCCCACAACAACAAGAGCCTCCATAAGAACGCCTATGCTTTCCTCATTACCCGACAAAATTCCGTCGGTAAGGCTGAGTGTTTTTTCTATCATTTTATATGTCATATCATAAATATAGCCGCAGAAATATTCATTATTAACCTCGCGGCTGAGCTTCCAGTCATTAAGCGCGGAATACTTGCCTATTATATCGCCATAGCCTGCCTTTATCATTTCCTCAGGCGCGTTTTTCAAAACCTGCGTATCGGCGACAATTGCCACCGGAACGCCTGCCGGAAACGTGACCTTCATTCCCTTATAAATCATTGCCGCGCCGCTTGAAGCATAGCCGTCCATTGACGGAGCTGTTGCCGCAACGGCATAAGGAATATTTTTTTCATGAGATGCAAACTTACAAATATCCTGCAAAACGCCCGATCCTATTGCAATAATAAAGTCTATGCCGTCAAGATTTTTTTCCACCTCAGAAACGGCGCGCTCATCGGGTATCAATATTGTATCTCCGGGGAAAATCACCCTTCTTATATCTTTTCCGCATAATGCCCGCTCAACCTGCTCGCCTGCCGCTTTAAATGTATTTTCATCGGCAACAAGAAGTATTTTCCGATAATCACCGCAGATTTTCTCAAACCTTTTATAAGCATCTCTTTCAATATAAACATATTTTATATCGCAGCTATGTATTTTCCCGCACGCACATTTTCCGCCAGACAAAAGCTTATTTATATCCATAAAATCCCCCTCTTATCTGTCCGCCGTCGCAACTATATCCGCGCCGAAAACATCTTTAATTATCACATCGCCCATTTTTACGGGTGTTTCGGCAACGGCTTTATTGATTATTTCCATACACTCGAAAATCTTATCTTTAGGAATAGTAACCGACGTCTTGACAGGGAGCATTTCTCCGTTTGTGCAGCGCATTGTTGTTGTAACGGTACGTTCGGGAGATATGCACTCCTTTTTTGCGTATTCCGCACCGCGCATGCAAGAGTTTCCGGTAACCGACAAAACCTCTCCGTTATTTATTTCAACCTCAATACTACAGCCTATAGGACAAACTATGCACGTTAAATTTCTTTTCATACCAATTCCTCCAGCTTAAACTCAATCCTGCCACAGCTGTCAAGCAATTCCTTTTTCAGCATAACGCTCTCCATTTCGCCCGGCGCTGTCTTTTTCTTTTTCACGGCAAAAAGTGTCTTTCCGTTTTCATCCAATGCGCTTATTTTTACATTTCTATAAATATTTGCAACTCTGAAATATACTCTTACATCTTTTTTTCTCGTTATTCTCTGCGGTACGGTATATCGTATTTTTCCGTCCGTGCATATTGGTATATCGCACTCCTTGCCTCCGCTCTCAAGTATATATTCAGCCGCTCCGCGCCCCGCTATTTCCGCTTCGTCGGATACAAAATCGACAAGGTCATGAACATGAAGAACATTTCCGCAGGCAAATATGCCGTCAACCGACGTTTGCCTGTCCTGGTCAACTGCCGCGCCGCCCGTAACCGCGTCAAGCTTAACCGAACAGCCCTTTGAAAGCTCATTTTCGGGGATAAGGCCTACCGACAGCAAAAGCGTATCGCACGGAATATATTCCCTCGTTTCGGGTATCGGTCTTTTCCGCTCGTCAACCTTTGCAATTGTAACGCCGGTAAGGCGCTCCTTTCCGTGAATTTCAACTACAGTGTGGCTTAATTTAAGAGGAATATTAAAGTCGTTTAAGCACTGCTCGATATTTCTCGCAAGCCCTCCCGAATAATCCATCAGCTCGCAGACAGCATGAACCTTTGCGCCCTCAAGCGTCATTCTGCGCGCCATTATAAGACCTATATCGCCCGACCCCAATATGACAACCTCTTTGCCCGGCAGATAGCCTTTCATGTTTACAAACTTCTGAGCCGTACCGGCGCTGAAAATTCCCGACGGTCTTGTTCCGACAATATTGAGCGCGCCCTTTGAGCGTTCGCGGCAGCCCATAGCAAGAATAATCGCTTTCGCCTTTATTGTAAAAATTCCGTCCTTTGTGTTTGTTGCCGTTATAACCTTATCCTCTGTAATATCAAGGACCATAGTTCCTGTCTTATATTCAATTCCAAGAGCCTTTATTTCCTCTTCATATCTGTGCGCATACTCAGGTCCTGTAAGCTCCTCGCCAAACTTATGAAGCCCAAAGCCGTTATGTATACACTGCTGCAAAATGCCGCCCAAATGCTCATCGCGTTCAATTATGAGTATATCGTTTATGCCGTTTTTTCTTGCGGCAGCGGCAGCGCTCATTCCGGCAGGACCTCCGCCGATTATTACCAAATCAATCATTTTTTTCGTTTCCTTTCCGCAATTGCCTAAACCTTATTTTGTTCTTCCGACATTTATATACGACTCTCCGCCGCTTTTTGTTACCTTTTCATAGGGCACGCCAAGCTCCTTTGAAAGAAGCTCCACAATATAAGGCATACAAAATCCGCCCTGACATCTTCCCATCTGCGCGCGTGTGCGCCTTTTTACTCCGTCAAGATCACTTGGCTTCGGATTTGTTCTGATTGCCTCTAAAATTTCACCCTCCGTAACCGTTTCACAGCGACAAATTACTCTGCCAAAGCTGCTGTCTTCAGAAATTATTCTGTTTTTTTCTTCCGCAGACGCTACTTTAAAATAATGAAGAGACTTGCGATTCGGATTAAATTCTGGATTTTCTTTAAGCTCCGCACCCTGCTCCTTTAGAATTTGCACCACATATTCGGCAATTGCCGGAGATGATGAAAGTCCCGGCGACTCTATCCCGGCAGCGTTTACAAAGCCATCAAACGGTGAATTTATTATAAAATCGCCTGTATCACCTACAGCGCGCAGACCGCAAAATGACGTTATGCTCTGTCTGAAATTAACTGCCGATACATTTTCGGCCGCTTCCCTGATTATTTTTTCAAAGCCTTCGGCGGTAGTTTTCTTATCCGTCTTATCCGTTGTATCAACAGATGTCGGGCCCGTCAAAAGATTTCCGTCAACCGTCGGCGAAACAAGGATGCCCTTTCCCATTTTGGTTGGCGTTCTGAAAATTGTATGACTTACAAGGGTTCCGCTTGTCTTGTCAAGCAGAATATATTCGCCTATTCGCGGATGTATATTGAAGCTGTTATCACCTGCCATTTTTGCAACCTCATCCGCAAAAACTCCGGCAGCGTTAATAACATATTTTGCGCAGACGGTTTCCCTTTCGGATTTCACCTCAAAATATCCGTCCTTTTTTTCAATCGAACAAACAGCGAAATTAAGCTTTAAGTCGCAGCCGTTATCCATCGCATTTCCCACAGCCGCGAATGTCAGCTCATAAGGACAGATTATTGCTCCGGTCGGTGCGTAAAGTGCATATTTCGCATTATCGGAAATATTTTTTTCAAGACTTTTAAGCTTTTTTTCATCTATAAGCTCAAGCCCCTTAACGCCGTTTTTAACTCCTCTTTGATAAAGCTCTTCAAGCGTTTTTTTATCCTCCTCGTTAAAGCCTATTACAAGCGAGCCGTTTTTTATGTATTTTACACCAAGCTCAAGAGCAACCTTTTCCATCATCTCCGAGCCGTGAACGTTAAGCCTTGCTTTCAGGCTTCCCTCCTTAGCGTCAAAGCCCGCATGAACAATTGCGGAATTTGCGGATGTTGCGCCCTTAGCAACATCATTTTCTTTTTCGAGCAAACAGACACTAAGACTGTATTTTGTAAGCTCTCTTGCAATCATTGCGCCGACAACTCCGGCTCCTATTACAGCTGCATCATACATTTTATGTTCATTCCTTTCCGTGCTGTAAGGCACAAGACTTAAGTCTGATACCGCCCCAAGCAAAAGATAGTGCTATGGGCCTTTTTTCAAACCTTATCTCCTCTTAAAAAAACTATTGACATTTCTATATTTTGCGTATATAATTATATCAAACAATCATATAAAAATCAATAATGATAACAAATTATGCAGAATAATCATTTTAAAAGCATAAAATAATCAATTTCAAGGCGGAAATAATCATGTTTAAAGAAGAAAGATGCGAAAAAATATTAGAGCTGCTGCACAGTCAGGGCTTTTTAACGGTTGAATATCTTGCGAACAAGCTGCACTACAGCCCGGCAACGGTGCGGCGCGACCTTGTTTATCTTGCAAAGCAGGGTTGCATAGAAAAAAGCTACGGCGGAGCTTCGGCTGTTGATTTTGACAAGCGCCACATTCTCCCCTATAAGCTGAGAGAAAAAACGTATTCGGACGAAAAAAAATCAATGTGCAGGCTTGCGGCGGATATGATTTCGGAAAACAACGTTATTTTTATAGACGGCTCGACAACTGCCGCAGGGATTATTGATTTTCTTGACGAAAGAAAAAACATAACCGTCATAACGCAAAACCTTGAAAGCTGCATAAAGCTTCAGCAAAAAAATATAAAGGGCTTCTGTACCGGCGGCGAAATACTGCCGCAAACACCTATACTGCTCGGCAAGCTCACGGTGGATATTCTCTCGGAAATTAACACCGATATTATGTTTTTTGCTTCAAAGTCAATATCGCGCGACGGAATTATCTCTGAGTACAGCGAAAGCATTGTTACAAGCCTTCAGGCAGCAATGAAAAACACATCGAAAATTGTGTACATGACGGATTCGAGCAAAATCGGAAGCAAATCAATGTTTAACATTTGCTCGCTTGATGATGTTGACGCGGTAATAAGCGAAAAAAATATAAAGGATTGCTTTGAGTGCGATACCGACAGCACAAAATTTATATTTTAATATTATCAATATCTTTTCCGAGTTGATTTTTGTGCAAAAGCGAGAAAACGACAGCCCGAATTGCTTTTACTTAGCTTTTATGATATAATGGTTCAAAATACAAAAAGAAACGGTGAGAAAAAATTGTTGGGACTCGGAACTTTAATAAACAGCGTCAGCATAATAGCCGGCGGCATGATGGGACACCTTACGGGGAAACTATTTAAAACAGAGCAGCAGGAGGCTTTAAACAAGGCCTGCGGCGTAAGCGTTATTTTCATAGCAATTTCGGGGGCTATGGAGGGAATGCTGAAAATTGAAGATTTAAAAATTGCAAGCGGCAAATCAATGCTTGTTGTGCTTTGCATTGCAATAGGAACAGCTATAGGTGAGCTGCTCGGCATTGAAAAGCAATTTGAACAATTTGGGCAGTGGCTTAAAAACAAAACGGGAAACAGCGGCGACGCAGGCTTTGTAAACGCTTTCGTTACCGCGTCACTAACCGTTTCAATAGGTGCAATGGCTATTGTCGGAGCAATACAGGACGGGCTTTTAAACGACTTTTCAACGCTTGCCGTTAAATCGGTCCTGGACTTTATAATTATTGCGGTTATGACCTCGTCTATGGGAAAGGGCTGCGCATTTTCCGCTATACCGGTATTTGTTTTTGAGGGGTGCGTAACGCTGCTTGCGCGGCTTGTTTCACCCATTATGACGGACACCGCTGTTGCATACTTATCATTAGTCGGGTCTGTTTTAATTTTCTGCATAGGAATAAACCTTGTTTTCGGCAAAAAAATCAATGTGGCAAATATGCTTCCGGCTGTTTTACTTGCCGTTTTGGCGGCATACCTGCCATATAATTTTTAGTTTGCGGAATTTACAAAAGGATACTTACTATGAAATACAATGGGTTTTATTTTTGGCTGTTCAAGGGCGTTATGAAAAAGGTTTTGACAGAAAAATACAGCACGCAATATGCTGAGAAAATCATGAAAAAGAGCAAAAAGCTTTATCGCTCATTGGTTGAAAAGGCGGACGACATCGGCAGCAATAACCCTATGGCATACAACGAGCTTTTTGCGCTTGTATTTATATCTCCGTACATAGCAAGCGAAAAAGAAATTCAGCCGGAGGTCATTCAGGAGATGATGCGCCGCGCGCTTTACCATGTAAAATGGTATTTCAGCAGAACTGATTTAAATACCGAGAAGGGTAAGGCGGAAAACAAAAGGAATATTTTAAAATATGTAAAATGGTATACGGCGGAAAAGGAAGAGAAATATCCTACCTCTTTTAAGGTGGATTTTGTCAGTCAGCCGCACGAAAACGCGTGCTACTACCGCATAACGCGCTGCCCGATTTGCCTTTACACTGAAAAGCTCGGCGTAAGAGAGCTTATGCCGCTTTTATGCGAGCTTGACGAGGTTATGATTACGCTTCAGCACGGAGTGCTGCACCGCAATCATACACTTGCCGGCGGCGGTGAATACTGCGACTATTATATTATCGGAAATAAGGAATTGATGTGCGCTTATTCAAAGTAACAATTAAAGCAGATAAAAGCTTGCAAGAAAGCATATTAATGCTGTATTAAGGCTGAGCGGAAAAGTCAACCGACTTTTGTCGCTCAGCCTGTTTTTTATAAAAAAGGTCGGGGCTTATCCCAAATGCAAGCATTTAAGCCTGCACACGGGAAGCCCCGACCATATTTAATTTTTACACAAAATCAAATTTCAATAAGCTATCATTATTTATCCTGTGCCATTTTAACAAGCTTATCATACTTTTCTTTCGCATTCTTAACTGCCTTTTCAAACAGCTCTTTTGCTCTTTCGGGGTTAGAACGCGCAAGTGAATTATAACGAACTTCGCCCATAAGGAATTCCTCATAGTCAGCCGTCGGTGCCTTTGAATCGAGCATAAACGGATTTTTACCCTCAAGAGTAAGTCTTGGGTCAAATCTGAACAAATGCCAGTAGCCTGCCGCAACTGCCTTCTTTTCCTCTGTCTGAGCAATCTTCATACCGCCCTTAATACCATGATTGATACACGGAGCATATGCAATGATTATTGAAGGTCCGTTGTAGCTTTCAGCCTCATGGAACGCTTTAAGACACTGATTATAGTCCGCACCCTGCGCAACCTGTGCAACATATACATAGCCATAGCTCATTGCAATAGCGGCAAGGTCTTTTTTCTTAACCTCTTTACCTGCTGCCGCAAACTGTGCGATAGCGCCTGTCGGAGTTGACTTAGAGGACTGACCGCCCGTATTTGAGTAAACCTCTGTATCGAATACGAGAATATTTACATCCTCGCCCGATGCAATTACATGATCAAGACCGCCAAAGCCTATATCATAAGCCCAGCCGTCACCGCCGAATATCCATACAGACTTCTTAGCAAGATAATCCTTATCAGCCAAAACGTCCTTAGCCTCCTGCGAATTAACGGCGCTTACAGCCTTAATAAGCTCGTCTGCCGCAACCTTATTGCATTTGCCGCATTCCTTTGTTTCCATAAACTTATCAAATGCAGCCTTAACATCGGCATTTTCCTCTGCAACCTTAGCAGCCTTTTCTATTGCGCTGTCACGGAGCGTATGCTGTGCAAGGAACATACCATAGCCGAACTCTGCGTTATCCTCAAACAATGAGTTAGCCCAAGCCGGACCATGACCCTCTTTATTTGCGGTATACGGTGTTGACGGTGAAGATCCGCCCCAGATTGACGAGCAGCCTGTTGCGTTTGCAATATACATTCTGTCACCGAAAAGCTGAGTTACAAGCTTAGCATAAGGAGTTTCGCCGCAGCCTGCGCAAGCGCCTGAGAACTCAAGATAAGGCATCTTAAACTGCGATCCCTTAACCGTTGTATCCTTAAACTTATCAAGCACTTCGGGCTTTGTATCAAGCTTAACCGCATAGTCAAAGCCTGCCTGCTCACCGAGATTTTCTTCAAGACCTGCCATTGAAAGCGCCTTTGTTCCCTTAACCTCAGGACATACATTCACACATGATCCGCAGCCCGTACAGTCAAGAACTGAAATTGCCATAGCATAATAATAGCCGTCCATCTGCTTCATGTTTACATACTTCATGCCCTCCGGAGCATTCTTTGCTTCCTCTTCGGAAAGAACTATCGGACGGATACAAGCATGAGGACATACATACGAGCAAAGACCGCACTGCAAGCAGACGTCACCGTTCCAAACAGGAACGTCAACCGCAATACCTCTCTTTTCAAATGCGGACGAGCCGAGCGGAACCTGACCGTTTACATAAGGCTCAAATGCCGATACAGGCAGCTGCATACCTCTGAAAGAGTTAATCGGAACAAGGATATTGTTTACATAATCAATCAAATCACCCTCGCCGTCATGTGTTGCGCCGAGCTTTTCGGGCTGTGCATTCTTCCAGCTTTCCGGAACATCAACCTTAACTATGCGCTCTGCACCTGCGTCGATAGCGTCATGATTCATCTTAACTATAGCATCACCCTTCTTTGAGTATGATGCCGTAGCAGCGTCCTTCATATACTTAATAGCGTCATCTGACGGGATTATATCTGCAAGTTTAAAGAAAGCTGACTGTAAAACAGTATTAATTCTGTTTCCAAGACCTATTTCCTTACCTATTGCAACACCGTCGATTGTGTAGAATTTAATATCATTATCGGCGATATATTTCTTAACCTGACCCGGAAGATGAGTTTCAAGCTCCTCTGCATTCCAGCCGCAGTTAAGGAGGAATACGCCGCCGGGCTTAATATCGCTTACCATGTCATACTGTCTGATATATGAAGCCTTATGACAGGCAACAAAATCAGCCTTATTGATAAGGTATGACGAGGTAATCTTTGATTTACCAAATCTGAGGTGAGATACCGTAAGACCGCCGGACTTCTTTGAGTCATAGTCAAAATAAGCCTGAACATACATATCGGTATGGTCGCCTATAATCTTAACCGAGTTTTTGTTTGCACCGACAGTACCGTCTGCTCCGAGACCCCAGAACTTACAGCTTGTTGTGCCCTTCGGAGTTGTATCCGGATTTTTACCGATAGCAAGCGACAGATGTGTTACATCATCGTTGATACCGATTGTAAAGTGCTTCTTATCCTTATTGTTGTAAACGGCAATAATCTGAGCCGGAGTTGTATCCTTTGAGCCAAGACCATAGCGTCCGCCCACAATTTCAACATTTGCAAATTCCGTTCCGATAACAGCTGCCGCAACATCAAGATAAAGCGGCTCGCCAACCGAACCCGACTCCTTTGTTCTGTCGAGAACGCTGATTTTCTTAACTGTTTTCGGAATTGCATTAATAAAGCTTTCCGTTGCAAACGGTCTGTAAAGACGTACCTTTATAAGACCTACCTTTGCGCCGTTTTCATTCAGGTAATCAACCGTTTCGGAAATAGTATCGCATACAGAGCCCATTGCAACTATAACGTGCTCTGCATCAGCTGCTCCGTGATAGTTAAAGAGCTTATAATCCGTTCCGATTTTAGCATTAACCTTGTCCATATATTCCTGACAAAGCGCCGGAATTGCTTCATAATATTTATTTGCAGCTTCTTTTGCCTGGAAGAATACGTCCGGGTTTTGAGCCGTACCTCTCTGAGCCGGATGCTCCGGATTTAAGCTTCCGCGTCTGAACGCATTGATAGCGTCCCAGTCAACCATTTCCGCAAGGTCATTATAATCCCAGCAAGCAACCTTCTGATACTCATGACTTGTTCTGAAGCCGTCAAAGAAATGAAGGAAAGGCACTCTGCCCTTAATTGTTGTAAGATGAGCAACCGCACCCAAATCCATAGCCTCCTGCGGATTTGAAGAAGCAATCATTGCAAATCCGGTCTGACGACAGGCCATAACGTCCTGATGGTCGCCGAATATGGAAAGCGCATGAGAAGCAAGCGCACGTGCCGATACATTGAATACGCACGGGAGAAGCTCTCCTGCTATTTTATACATATTAGGAATCATAAGAAGCAAGCCTTGTGAAGCCGTATATGTAGTAGTGAGCGCACCTGCCGTAAGCGAGCCGTGCACCGTTCCTGCGGCACCTGCTTCTGACTGCATTTCGGCAACCTTTACCGTTCTGCCGAAAATATTTTTCATGCCGGCAGCAGACCACTTATCAGTCACCTCTGCCATTGTCGATGATGGTGTAATCGGGTAAATTGCGGCAACATCTGTAAACGCATATGATGCATAAGCAGCAGCATTGTTACCGTCCATTGTCTTCATTTTTCTACCCATCGAGAAATCGCCTCCTGTTAAAAATTAAATTGCGCATATCGGATATTACGAAAAAAATAAACTGTCCTACTTCAGCCGATACACATACAATTATATAATAACACTTTTAAAGAAAAAAATCAATAGCTTGTACAAAAATATTTTTTATTCGTTTTTATTTTCGTGTATTTTACAAATTTCTTTTGATGAGATTGTGTATTTTGACTACTTAAAGCTGTCGGCCTACAAAAAATATGCAATTGCAGAAGCCGCCTCAAAAATTTCGCCAAGCAAATTCGACACAATGCGGTTTGAAAGCAGCTCCGCCTCACCGGCTTTCATTGCAGCGGCAAGCCTTACAGTCTTTTCCTCATCACTCCACTTTAAAATCTGCATTATATCACTGCGCGGCGTCATGCTTTTATATTTATTTAAAACAGCCTCCGAAAGCTCCGAAAAGGTGTAAATGCGAAATCTGTCAAGCTTAAAAATATCGGCCGCCTTTTCAATTCCGTTTAAAATGTTTTTGCCGTATTTTCTGCGGCATTTAAAATAATCTGCGCTGCCCAAATAATATTTTCCGCCGACTGCCATGCCGAACGCGCGCAAAGTATCAAAATAGCCGAGCTGCTCCGCAAAATAAATTCGGTTTTTATCAAAATCAAGCGTGCCTACGGCGTCCTCAGTCATTTTTATTCTGATTACATTGCACCCGGCTCCGCTTTCCTTTTTGGAAATTCCGAGTCCGCCGACCTCAACCGAAATTATATCCTTTATTCCTGCTCCGGTCAGCATATTAACAGGAAGATTATTTACAACTCCGCCGTCAATATACCGCTTTGAATTTATGCTGCGCTCCTTAAAAAACGGCAGACAGCTGCTTGCAAGGAGATAGTCAACAAGTTTTCCATACGGAATATCCTTTAAAAACAGCCGCTCCTCATTTTTCCCCGAAACACAATAGGTTACAAGTCCGAAATTGATCGGGCTTTTTCTTATCCTTTCCTCGTCCGTAACCTCGCGCAGAATTTTTTCAAGCGGCGCTGTATCCATTCCGCCGTTTTTCTTCATTTCAGCCAAAAACGCAAATATGTTCTTTATATCAAACAGATTATCCGCCTCAGGCATATTTTCGGGCATTACAACAACATCATCGGCTGAAATGCTGCTCCAAAGCTTAGTCAGCTTATCCGTTTCACCCTGAACATAAAGCGCGCCGTTTACCGAGCCGATTGATGTGCCGACTACGCAGCCTATATCAATTTTAAGCTCATCAAGCGCACGCATTACGCCAACATGATATGCGCCCTTTGTTCCTCCGCCCTCAAGTGCAAGTCCGTACATTCGGATCACCCCATATATTTATTGCTTTTGAATTTTTGAAAGTGCATTTAAAAAATAAACCGGCAAATTACGGTCATGCTTTAAAAAATCGAGCTTTTCATATGCGCTCCAAAAAAGATCTATCGCCTTATCGGTGATTATCTCTTTTCCGTTCGGCGCAAGATATGTAGAAATTATTATATCCGCGCAGTCAAGCAGTGTAAAATAATCATTCATATCCGGTCTTATCGGAGATACGCAGTCTATACCCATGTTTTTAAACGACAGCTGCACTTCCGTTTCACATTCGCGAAAGGGAAGCTGCTTTTTGTTATAAGGCTCCCTGCCGTCTTTTAAAGCGATTTTTCCCGCCTGCCCGACAACATATTCGGCGGCTGTATTCATAACGTCCGCTATAAGCTTTTTTCTGACGGGATCGGTATCGGATTCGTAGCAAAGTCTTAACGACGCCTGCATCTGATGTATTGCATACAAATGCCAGTAGCTTTTCATCGGGAGTGAGTTTTCAATGGATTTATAAAAAATTTTTTCATACTCAAAGAGCCATTTTTCATCTCCGCCGGCCTCATACGCAAACAAATATATCATTGCAAGGCGCATAAATTCATGGTTTTCAAGCTTACCCCACATTACAGTCGCTATGGATTTTTCGCCGTCCTCACGCAGCATATCATATCCGTTTTCGCGCGTCACATTTTTATTTGCGCGCCTTGCAACAGCTTCAGCCGCACGCTTTATGCGCGCACGGTCATTACATGAGCATATGCCGGAGCGCAGATATTTATGCAGCCCGTATATGAACAAAGTATATTGATCTCTTGACGAATCGACATAATGGCTTTTGCCGTCGGTTATACAAACAGATCGCGGAATAAACCCCTCCGAAAGCGCCGCTTCGCTGCACCTGAGCATTCCGTCCGCTGTCTTTTTTATAAACTCGTCCGCATTATCAAGGCTTCCGCGCAAATCAATACACGCTTCAAGCATTGTCCCTCCGGCAAGCATACTGTCCTCCATGCCCGTTCCCCATCCGCACGGATTGGGGAATGATTTTTTACAGTCGTCCGCATTTGGAAAATCATCAGCACCGCCGGATATGCTGTGATCATATATTAAATTTGTACTGCTGCACATAAGCCTATCCTTAACAAAGCCAAATAATTTTTCCGCCGCTTTCGTTTCTCTTAAATTCATAAAATCCTCCGCAATATTTCAATTTTTTAAAACACAAAAATATCCCTTACATAATAAAATAATACCATATTTATATTATTATGTCAAGGATATAATAAAATTTATTTTGTTTTTAATCATCAAGCATATCCAAAAGCTCTATGCTCTTTTTAAGATATTCGCGCTTTTTGGAGCTCATTCTCTCAATATTGGGCTTTATGCCCTCAAGGAAAACACTTATATCGTCATCGCCGATATCTTTCGCAAGCGCATCCGTCGGAACGGACAGCGCTGATGAAATACGCGTTATCATATCAAATCGCGGATTATGATAGCCTTGTTCAATTCTGGACAAGTATTTTTGAGATATACCGACCTTTTCCGCAAGTTGTTCCTGCGTTAATCCGCGTTTAAGCCTATATTTTTGTATTTTCTCGCCCACTTTTATGATAAACGGATCTTTTTTCTCATATACACCCATATTAATAGCCTCAAAATTTTGATTTTGTCAATCGTAAAATACGAACGTTCAATCCGAAACCTTTGTCAAAAGCTCTATACTCTTTTTAACATACTCACGCTTACTATAACCCATTTTCTCTATATCCGGCTTTATGCCCTCAAGGAAAACACTTATATCGTCATCGCCGATATCTTTCGCAAGCGCATCCGTCGGAACGGACAGCGCTGATGAAATACGCGTTATCATATCAAAGCGCGGATTATGATAGCCTTGCTCAATTCTTGATAAATGCTTTTGAGAAATTCCTATCTTTTCGGCAAGCTCTTCCTGCGTTAAATTGTTTTGCAGTCTATACTTTTGTATTCGCCGACCCACTTCTATAATAAACGGGTTTCTTTCCTTTTCTTCGCTCATAAAATTCAGCCTCATAACAAACAATATTTATGTTTATTATACTACAAAAAATCAGTTTTGATAACTTGAATTATTTTATACAATATCAACAAAAATTCTTGATTTATTTAATAACAGCATTGTATTTACTAAATTAATATAGTATAATAAATTAAAACCATTACATATATGCAGATTGGAGAAAAAAAGAAATGAAAAAATTATATTGTTTATGGATATGTCTGATTTTTTGTATATCCGGCTGCACCACAACCTCATCTATGCAGACAAAGCCTAAGCCGGCAGCGACAAAAGCGACGTATTCCGCAGCACAAACAGCATCTCCTGAAAAACACAATGCTCCTAAGGAGTTTACCTACATAGGCAACAAAAGCACAAAAAAATTTCATAAACCCGAATGCAGCAGCATCTTACAAATGAGCGAAAGCAATAAAGCATACATGACTTGTACACGTGAAAGAGCAATTGAAAAAGGGTATACACCATGCAAAAAATGTAATCCGTAAAATTTGCCCAACAAAAAAAAATCGGCTCAGAGAGGATTTTATCCCCTCCGAGCCGAAAGCAAATTACTCTTTTTCGATATCAGCCGCAGCAGCGTCAACATCAGTTATAATAACGCTGTCACCGCTTGTGTCAACTGTTGCTTCGAGAACCTCGCTGAAATATTCAGCCGGTACATACGTAACTCCGTCCTCAAGAACAGGTGCGCTCTTTAATGTTATCGGCATTGCCTTGCCCTTAACATATGAGTTTTTGCCAATCTGTAAGGTATATGCGTTTCCCACTCTGATGCTCTGAAGCTCGCCATCCCATGTAACATCAAAGCCGAGAGTTTCGCAAATTGCTCTTAGCGGAAGAAGCTCTGCGTCAGCCTTGCACGGTTTGAAAATAACTCTCTCACCTTTTACCAAAGCGCTGTCTATATCGGAATTTAAAACGATTATTTTATCCGGCGGAGTCTGCGGCGGTATGCTCATTGTTGTTATTGAATAAAATACCGCAAGCTCCTTGCTGTCAAGGCTGCCCTTATAGTCATTGCCGTCCTTGTCAACAATTTTTGTTTCTTCGGATACATTAAGCGCAAGCTTTTTAACCGAGTTTATATAATCGCCGAAATCGTCCTCGCCGCTCTTATAATACATATCAACATCGGGAAGAGAAGCTTCCTCGCCCTTTTGAACAACTATAAGCTCCGGAGAATATCTTTCAGGATAAGAAAGAAGCATCGGTGCGTTTGCATTTACGAAAAGCGTAAACTTATCTCCTGCACTAAGCTCTGCCTTCTCTCCCTTTTCATCGGTGATAAGCGCTGTTTTTTCAACCCAAAATTCCTGACCGCCGTCATATTCGGCTATGTACATATCAGCTTCAACACTCTTTATTGTTCCGCTTTTCTGTACAAACGCTTTTGTTTCCGTTGTTTCGGGTCTTGCTGCAATTACGGGCGTTATTTCAGCCGTCTGCTCTGCCATTACTCCTGCCTGTCCCAGCGTAAGAATTGCTGCCATAATCGATATAAAAATTTTTTTCTTCATAATTAAAACCTCTCTTCAATTTAATAATCAGCCGTTTTTATGCCGTCATATAATATCCTGCATTTTGTGCTGTCATATATAATACCTTTCAAAACGCAAAAAGGTTGCAATAAAATTTAAAATTAATAAAAAAAATTTTTTCGGGTAAAATAGAACTGTAATAAAGCTTGAAAGGAAAGTGAATAAAATGAGAATTATAAAAGCATTAATTACATCGGCTGTGCTTGCCCTTGCTCTTACATCATGCGGCAATAACGACAATGCTCAGCCGTCACAATCTGCAACCGCTTCTCCGTCCGCGTCCGAAACGGCGTCGCCGCAGGCAACGTCAATGGGCAAAAAGGTAGGAGATACCGCAAACGATGTTGTTGACGGCGCTGAAAAGCAGGTTGACGACATGGCGGACACAACAAAAAAGGTTGTAGACGATGTAACAAAATAATTTTTGCAAAATGGGTTTTTATTTTTGCAAAAACGCAAAAGAGCGGATAAAAGCTTTGCCTAAAGGCAAAAACCATATCCGCTCTTTTATTTAATTATACTCTTTCAACGCTGAGCGTTACGCTCTCGCCATTGATATTCCACTGCTTTGCATTTGACTTTTCTTCGCCGTCAATCGAATTTGCAAGGACCTCGCCCTTTACATATTCGGCATTTTCTTCGGCAAGCGCTTTAAGCTTATCGTTTCCGGATATGCCGAGCGCTATGTGGTCCATAACCTCAAAGCCTGCATCCTTACGCATCGTCTGAACTTTGCTTATTATTTCTCTGAGCATTCCCTCATCAAGCAACTCCTTGCTGAGCGTTGTTTCAATAACAACCGTAACTCCGCCGTCGCTGTTTGCTTCATAGCCATCTGTCTGAGCAGACTCTATAAGAAGATCCTCTTTTTCAAGCTCCTCAGCTACTCCGTTTACCTCGATTGTAAGCTTACCGGAAGCGTTCAGCTCTGCCATTGCAGCATTTCCGTCAATAGACGCGAGAATTTCCTTTACAAGATTGATATTCTTTCCGAAACGTCTGCCGAGCGTTTTAAGCTGCGGCTTAAACGAATAGGACGTAAATGCGCTTACATCGTCGCAAAATTCAACATTTTTAATGTTAAGCTCATCCTTAATAACATCTGTAAGCATTTCATCAAGCTTATCGGCTGCTTTTACATACATTTTTCCGATAGGCTGACGGTTTTTAATATTTGCGTTATTTCTTGCCGCTCTGCCGAGCACAACAATCTTAATTGCTTCCTCCATTTTGCTCTCAAGCTCTTTGTCAATAAGTCCCTCATCATATGACGGGAAATCACAAAGATGAACGCTCTTCGGAGCTTCGCTGTCAACCGAGCAAACAAGATTCATATAAATCTCATCAGTCATAAACGGTATCATCGGAGCAGCTGCCTTTGCAACGGTTACAAGCGCGGTATAAAGCGTCATATACGCATTAATCTTATCCTGCGGCATATCCTTAAGCCAGAAACGATTTCTCGAACGTCTTACATACCAGTTTGAAAGCTCGTCTACAAAGCTGTCAAGCACTTTTGCGGTTTCGGGAATTTTGTAAGCTGCAAGATTTTCATCAACAGCCTTAACCATTGAATTGAGCTTTGAAAGCAGCCATTTATCCATTACCGAAAGCTTATCCACATCAAATGTGTAGTTTTTCGGGTTAAATTCATCAATATTCGCATAAAGAACAAAGAACGCATACGTATTCCAAAGTGTTCCCATAAACTTTCTCTGTCCCTCAATTACAGCGTCCCTGTGGAAACGGTTAGGCAGCCACGGAGCTGAATTTGAATAGAAATACCATCTTATAGCGTCGGCTCCGTATTCGTTGAGCGCTTCCATAGGATCTACGGCATTTCCTTTTGACTTAGACATTTTCTGACCGTTTTCGTCCTGAACGTGACCGAGAACGATAACGTTTTTATACGGCGCTCTATCAAACAAAAGCGTTGAAACCGCAATAAGCGAATAGAACCAGCCTCTTGTCTGATCGACTGCCTCACTTATGAAGTCTGCCGGAAAATTCTCCTCAAAAATATCCTTATTTTCAAACGGATAATGCCACTGTGCAAACGGCATTGCACCCGAATCAAACCAGCAGTCTATAACCTCAGGCACTCTCTTCATCTGCTTGCCGCACTTCGGGCATTTTATTGTTACCGCGTCAATATACGGACGGTGAAGCTCTATATCATCGGGGCAGTTATCGCTCATTGATTTTAATTCCTCAATTGAGCCTACAGAATGTCTGTGACCGCACTCACACTCCCATATATTAAGCGGAGTTCCCCAATATCTGTTACGGCTTATTCCCCAATCCTGTACATTTTCAAGCCAGTCGCCGAAGCGTCCCTTACCTATGCTTTCGGGAATCCAGTTTACTGTATTATTATTTTTTATTAAGTTATCGCGCACATCGGTCATTTTTATAAACCATGTGTCGCGCGCATAGTAAATAAGCGGTGTATTACATCTCCAGCAGAACGGATATGAGTGTTCAAACGGCAAAGCCGCAAAAAGCAAACCTGCTTCATCAAGAGCCTTGAATACCTCCTTATCGGCATCCTTGCAGAACATTCCCGCCCATGGAGTTTCCTTTGTCATCTCACCTTTTCCGTCAACAAGCTGAACAAAGGGCAAATCGTATTTTCTTCCGACTCTTGCGTCGTCCTCACCAAACGCCGGTGCGATATGAACTATGCCCGTACCGTCTGTAAGCGTTACATAGCCGTCGCATACAACATAATACGCTTTTTTATCCGGCTTTGCAAAGTCAAAAAGCGGAACATATTCCATGTGCTCAAGCTCACTGCCGAGCTTCTTTTCTATAACCTCATATTCGCTGTCTATTACAGACTCAACAAGCGCTTCGGCAAGAATATACTTAACACCGTCGCAGGCAATTTTTACATATGTTTCATCGGGGTTTACGCAAAGCGCAACGTTTGACGGAAGCGTCCACGGAGTTGTTGTCCATGCGAGGAAATACTCATCCTCGCTGCCCTTTACCTTAAATTTTGCAATTGCCGATTTTTCCTTAACATCCTTATACCCCTGAGCAACCTCGTGGCTCGAAAGCGGCGTACCGCAGCGCGGGCAGTAAGGCACAATTTTATGACCCTTATAAAGAAGTCCCTTTTCCCAAATCTGTTTAAGCGCCCACCATTCTGACTCTATGAAATTATTATCGTATGTTACATAAGGATCGTCCATATCAGCCCAGAAGCCGACAATATCCGAAAATTCCTCCCACATACCTTTATATTTCCATACGCTCTTCTTACACTCGTCAATAAACGGCTCAAGACCGTATTTTTCGATCTGCTCCTTGCCGTCAAGACCGAGCTTTTTTTCAACCTCAAGCTCAACGGGAAGTCCGTGAGTATCCCAGCCGGCTTTTCTGATAACCTTACAACCCTTCATTGCATGGTATCTCGGAATCATATCCTTAATAACTCTTGTGAGCACATGACCTATATGCGGCTTCCCGTTTGCAGTCGGCGGTCCGTCATAAAAGGTGTAGGTTTTATCCTCGCCCTTTGAGCTGATACTTTTTCTGAATATATCGTTATCCTTCCAATATTTCAGGACTTCTCTTTCACGTCCAACAAAATTCATATCCGTTGAAACTTTTTTATACATTCTCTTCAATCCTCTCTGATTAGTTGCATATTTATAATGACTACATATTATTAAGCTTATCAAGCATTTCCGTCAGAATAGCCTTCATTCTCAGCTTCCCGTTCTCCATGCTGTGCAGCGACGACTCGGCATCATTTTTTGCCTTGTCGATAATCTGCTTTGCCTCAATATGTGCATTCTTTTTCATTTCTTCACACTGATACTTTGTAAGCTCAAGCGACTTTTCTATTTCCGACTGCTTAGCCTGGAAAACGCTTATTTCATCATTAAGCTTTTTTATTCTGCTTGTAAGCTCTGCGTTGTCACGGTATAAAACCGTCATATCCTTAATAATCGCGTCAAGAAAATCATCTACCTCATCGCGATCGTATCCGCGCATTTTGGTTTCAAATTCCTTGCTTTGAATATCGGCCGGCTTCAGCATAAAAACCCCCCGTTTCCGCCGCAAAAGCGGCACAAAATATTTTATTAAATAAAAGCGCGCCGAAATATACGATGCGCCTATATATACTTTTCCGCGCTGATATGAATGCGGTCGCTTCTCGTTTTTGCCCCGAACGAATTTATCCGAAATCTGCCGCTGCCTTTAACCGAAAGCAAATCTCTCTCTGATATTTTCTTCGACGTATCGCACACAACCTCATGATTTACGCTAACTCTTTCATGCTCTATAAGGCTTGCAGCCTTTGAGCGCGACTCACCGGTAACCGCCGACAAAACAGCGTCAAGCCGCTGTGACGCCGAAACGGCGTTTATTTTTTTCGTTTTCTTCTCCGGTGCCTGCACTTCTTCGCCCGTTATATCGGAAAGCTTCACTCCGACAGAGCCTATTTTTGAAAGTCCGTTCATGATATAGCTGCATATACTTTCGCACACAAAACAAACAGCGTAATTTTCAAAAACGAAAATATCGCCTATTCTGTTTCTTTCAATGCCGAGCGCCATTATACTTCCGAGATAATCCCTATGGGAAAGCGCTCTCGGATAGGTATGTGAAATTTTGATTGCACGTATCGGATAAGCGGAATGCTCCGGCTCTTCCCAGTCGGGAAAAACACCGAGAATTTTTCTCTCGCACTCCTCATGTCCGCCCCAGAGCTCCGCGCCGCCGAAAACAAAACCGCCGCGCACTGCCGCCGCCTGCTCCGCAGCATCATAAAAGCATGAAAAAACAGGACATCCGCGCTTTTCGCACAAATCGGACAAATCCGAAATACCGCTCGGAAGCATATTGTTTTCTCTCATAAATTAAATATCAAGCCCGAAAGATGACGCTGCCGCTTTTTTTCTGATTTCGTCGGAATTTATTTTCATATTTTTAGGCGTAGCAATAAAAATGCCGCCCGAAATACGCTTAATATTTCCGTCAACCGCAAAAACAGCTCCAACCATAAAGTTTACGACCTTTTCGGCTTCCTCCGACTTATCCATTTCAATCACGTCGAATATAACCGGACGTCTTTGCTTGAGAACGCTTGCAATTGATGTTGAGTCCTCATACTTGCGCACCTTTATAATTGTAATATCATTTTCCGGAACATATTCCTCTTCTTCTCTTTCTCTGTCAAATTTTCTGAACTTTGAAAAAGACGAACGCTTTACGGAATCTCTGTCGTCCTCATACTCCTCGCCGCCGTCGTAATCGTCGTAAAACTCATCGTCCTCCGGCTCTCTGCCGATAAAATCCTTAATTGAACTTACAAATCCCATTTTTACTCCTCCGATTTAATATTGTATTTCCTTTCTCCGAATATCCTGCTGCCTATTCTTACCATGTTTGAGCCGTTCCTGATTGCATCCTCAAAATCGCCGCTCATCCCCATAGACAGCTTCTCCATGATAACATTATGATATGTTTTTGTTTTATTGTCAATAAAAACTTTATTTATGTTGTTAAAAAGTAAGGTTTTTGTAACATTATCGCAATTTTTAGGGAGAATTGTCATAAGTCCCTTAACCTTTACGTGCTTTAAGTCTTCCGCATGAGAGAGCAAGCTGTCAAGCTCATCGGGGCTGATACCGAATTTCGACTCTTCCCCCGAAACATTAACCTCAATTAAAATATCAATGCTTTCTATGCCGTGCTTTTGCGCCTGCCGCTCAATCTCGTCCATAAGATGAACAGAGTCAACGCTGTGAATCATGCAGACCTTATCTATTATATATTTTACCTTATTCGTCTGAAGATGACCGATTAAATGCCATCTGACAGGCAAAACCTTATCGTATTTTTCTAAAATCTCCTGAACCTTATTTTCGCCTATATCCGTAACGCCGCAGCGGATTGCTTCGTTTATCATATCCGCGCCGTGAGTTTTTGTAACGGCAATAAGCGTTATATCCTCATATTTCCTGCCGACAGCTTCGGCGTTTTTCTTTATAAGGCTCCTAACCTCGTCAAGACTTTCCTTTATCATTTATTCCACCGGCTCCCATTAACATTTACCTTTCGCCGATTACAAATTCATCGGCATTTTCAAGCTTTCTTTCCGCATTTTCCGGAGTTTTTATTATAACATACTCCGCTTCCTCGTTTGTATAAACAACATCGCAGGGATAAAACGCGTCAACGTTTTGTCTTCTGCCGACAACGCCGCGCACACCGTTTTCGGTTCTCAGCGCATAAATCGGAATTTTATAGCCCGAATAGCTTTTGAAAACAAGCTCCATAGGGCTTGTACGCATGGAATACGCACTCTCCACATACTGACTTGTTTCAATCGTTAAAATACATCTGCCATCTTTCGGCTCCGAAATATAAACTATTTTTCCCGAAACGTCAACGCCCGGAATATTATCAAAGCGCATTGACACCTGGAAATTGAGCTTTACCTCACCGAGTCTTTCCTCCGCTACGGCGCAGACAACATACCACTGATGATTATTTACGATTTTACAGACGCTGTCGCCTGTTGTAACAACGCTGTTTGCCGTTTTTTCATTCGGCGCGGTAAGCGCGTCATACTCATCAACAGTTATCTCCTTTACCCGCTCCGGCGTTAAAATATGCTCCATACCGTCAAGCACCGTTGAAAAAATGCCGGCTTCGTTTGCAACGATTTCCTCCTTGCTGCCGCCGATTTTCAGCTCGCACGCCGCTTTTTCTCTTTCAAGGCGGCTTATCAAATCCGTCGACGGATCGGACGAGTTGCCGCTGCGCAGATTGTTTATAGCTTCCTTATAACGCTCAACCTCGCTCAAATCGCCTTTAACCGACGCACTTATAATTTCATATTTATATCCGTCAATCCTGTTTTCAAGACCTGCATCATCCTCACCTGCACTGCTCACGCTTGCAGAGGACATTGACTTTGCGTTTTCAATCTTTTTATCAATTGTGCTGAGCGCCTGCATATTTTCCTCGCTGACATCGCCGGAATAGACAGCCGCAACGGACGCATTTTTATTTATTCTCGTTCCGTCGGAATAATTGTTATATACCGTTCCGCTGCTTTGCGCGGAATACACATTTTCCTCTCTTGCAAAAAAGCAGCTCGTTGAAACCGACTCCTCATATGTACCATAAACCGCTTTTTGAGTAAGAAGCGGGCTTCTCATATATCTTATACCGTAAAACAAAAAAGTACACAGCACGGCAAGAAAAGCCGCCGCCAATCCCTTTTTCATACCGAAAAGCCTCCTCTCACTTCCTCTTAAACACATCAAGCTACACGTTTACTATTCTATTATACACAATATTGCGACAAATTACAATACTTTATTTGCTTTTTGTATATTTTTACGGTTATTTTTTTATAATTCGCCGCTCATTTGTTCAAGCACAGCCAAAAGATAGCTCCAAACGCGCTCGACAGACAGTATATCAAGCTTTTCCTTAGGCGTATGAATATCAAGAATATCGGGTCCGATTGAAACACATTCGAGATTTTTTATCTTGCCGCAGAAAAGCCCGCATTCAAGCCCGGCATGAATTGCTTCTATTTTCGGCTTTCTCCCATACTGCCTTTCAAAAACTTCTGTCATGATGCGGCAAAGCTCGCTGTCGCCCGAATATTCCCATGCCGGATAGTCGCCCTTTACAAAGGCTGCTCCGCCGAGCAATTCGGCAAGCGTGAAAATTTTATCAAGCAGCGCCTTTTTCTCTGTTCCGAGCATACTTCTCACGCAAAGCGATGCGGTTATTTTATCCTCGCCTGTTTTTAAAATTCCGAGATTAAGCGACGTTCTTACAAGTCCCTCTATTTCACAGCTCATGCTCTGAACTCCGCCCGGCAGGCAAAGAAGCATTGCAAGCGCTCTTTTTGCCGAAAGCTCGTCAAGAGCGCTGTATACGCCGCTGCCGCACTTTTCTATTTTTACACAAACGCCTTTATCTTCTTCGGGAGCTTCGGCGCGGAATATTTTCTCAAGATCTTCAGCATACTTTGAAATATCCTCATTTGAGCAAAACTCGGCGCTTGCGGATGAAGCAATTGCATTATCCTTTCCGCCGCCGTTTATATTTATAATTTTACCCTTTATTTCTTCAAGCACTCTGCCCAAAAGCACGCACGCGTTGAGCCTGCCGCGATTAATTTCAGTTCCCGAATGACCGCCTGTAAGTCCTGCAATTTTTACTCTGTACAAATTGCCCTGCACGCTTTCTCTTTTAACCGGAATTACACACTCCGCCGTGCAGCCTCCGGCACAGCCTACGGTAAACACCCCCTCATCTTCGGAGTCTATATTTATAAGGCGATGCGCATTTATTCCGCTCATATCAAGTCCCTCTGCGCCTATCATTCCTATTTCCTCATCGGACGTAAGCACAGCATAAATCGGCGGCATGGGTAAATCATTATTTTCAAGAATAGCCAAAATCATTGCAACGGCTATTCCGTCATCCCCGCCGAGCGTTGTTTTATCCGCCCATATATATTCTCCGTCGGTACAAAGGCGCAGCCCGTCCTTATCCATGTCAAGCGTGCAGTCCTCTGTTTTTTCGCACACCATATCAATATGCCCCTGCAATATGATCGCTTCCGTACATTTTGAGCCGCCCGACGCCGCCTTTTCAATTATGCAGTTATTATACTTATCACGTCTTACACTAAGAAAATGATTCTTTGCAAACTCTACGCAGTAATCGCATATTCTTTCCGTGTTTCCCGATCCTCTCGCAATTGAGGATATTTCCTCAAAATAATGCATTACTCTCTCCGGCTTAATATTTTCAAGAACATTCATTTTTATAACCATTCCTTTCTGCGCTATAAGGCACAAAATTCAAGTCTGAAAGAAAATCGCTCGCAAGTAGCAGCTTTGCAGAGAGTGTTCAATGAAGCTTCAAATCTTTGATTTGATTAGCTGAATTAATGCAATCGGCTTGCCGATTGTATTCCTTTACACTTTTGCCCCGAGCAAAAAGTTGTGCTATGGCAATTTTATTCAGACTTACTCTCCCCTTTTCATTTTTTCCACACTATAAATCCCGATCTTGAAAGCGTTTTTAAAAACAAGGCAAGGCGCTCGTAAAGCGGCTCGCAGTCCTCTCCGTACCTGTTTTTCAAACCGTCCGCTATTTCATAAACACTCCTTTTTCCGTCTATCAGCTGCCAAACAGCCGCCGACTTTTCGTCAAGCTCAGTGACTGTTCTTTCCGGGATATTAAAAACACTTTTCATAAACATATTTAAAACTCCGCGTCTTTCGCAGATTATAATTTTGCCGCTTGTTTTAAGGCGTATATTTTTAACAGGTACACAGTCGAGAAGATTTTTCTTCATTTTATAATCATTCCTTTCGTGCTGTAGGGCACAAAGCTTAAGTCTGATACCGTTCCGAACAAAAAATTGTGCTACGGATTTTTTCAGACTTTTCCTTTTTCACGCGAATAATATATACACGCCCAGACAACAGACAAAAGCAGAGCGGCAAAAAGCACGACAGACCCCCAAATTCCCGAATTAACATAGCCTGACAGATTAATTTTGTCAAGCAATGATTTTTCGTCGAACGGAACGGCGGCAGCAGCCGCAAGAAGCACTCCGACAAGACCTTCTCCGGCGATAAGCCCCGAACAGTACAGCGTTCCGGCTCTTTCCGCTTTTTCGGAGTTTCTTCTGCGTCCGGCAAACCATCTTACAAGTCCGCCGAGCATTATAGGCGCTGACAGATGAACAGGCAAATAAAGACCTATTGAAAACGGCAGCACCGGTATTCCGAGAATTTCAACCGCAATTGCCGCAAAAGCTCCGCACACAACAAGGCCCCACGGGAGACTGCCCTCTACAACGCCCTCTACAACAAGCTTCATGAGCGTTGCCTGCGGCGCCGGAAGCTCCGACGAGCCGTATCCCCACGCCCGATTTAAAAGATACAAAACAGCACCTATTGTTACGGCGGAAATTACCGCTCCTATCAGTTCTCCGACCTGCTGGCGAATCGGCGTTGCACCGAGAAGATAGCCTGTTTTCAGATCCTGCGACGTATCGCCTGCCATTGCAGCGGTAATACATATTACCGAGCCGACGGAAATTGAAGCCGTCATAGCTGCGGCAGCTGAATTTGACGTCATTTTCAATACAAGCGATGACACAATAAGCGTTGCTATCGCCATTCCCGAAACAGGATTGTTTGACGAGCCGATAAGCCCGACCATTCTTGAAGAAACAACGGCGAAAAAGAAACCGAACACAACAATTAAAACCGCACCGACAGCTCCGACCGGAATTGCCGGCAAAAGCCATACAGCCGCCACAACCGCGGCAGCGCCGATAAGCACTGTTTTATCGGACAAATCTCTCTGCGTTCTGCCCTGCTCTCTTTCGCCCGAAAACCCACCGAGCGCTTCTTTAAAGGTGCGCATTATAAGCGGCATTGTTTTGACAAGGCTTATTATTCCGCCTGCCGCAACTGCGCCCGCACCGATATAACGCACATAATTTTTCCAAAGCCCCCACGCACCCGATGTCATATACAGCTCCGCAACGGACACCTCTGACGGATAAATAACAGCGTCTGTTCCGAAAGCCGCAATAAGCGGCATTATAACAAGCCACGCAAAAACTCCGCCGGAGAAAAGATAACTCGAAACGCGCGTTCCGCAAATATATCCGACACCTGCAAGCGCCGGCAAAACATCAAGCCCGAAGCCGCTGCCCTTATAGGCCTTTGTATTAAAATCAATTTCGCTCGGAAAAAGCTTAAAGCCGTCGGCAAAAAGCTTATAAAGAGCCGAAACAAGAAGTCCCGAAAAAACGCAGCCCGATTTTGCTCCGCCCTTTTCGCCTGCCGCCAGCACCTCCGCGCACGCCGTACCCTCCGGATACGTAAGCACGCCATGCTCCTTAACAATCAAAGCGCGGCGCAGCGGCACCATCAAAAACACTCCCAAAAGTCCGCCGCAAAGCGAAATAAGACTTATCTCCAAAAAGCTCGGCGCAGCGCCGTTGCCGCTGTCCGACCACATAAAAAGAACAGGCAGAGTAAAAATCGCGCCCGCCGCAAGCGACTCTCCGGCAGACGCTATTGTCTGCACCATATTATTTTCAAGTATAGAATTTCGCCTTAAAATTTTGCGCATAATTCCCATAGAAATTACAGCCGCCGGGATTGACGCGGAAACCGTCATTCCGACTCTAAGTCCCAGATATGCATTCGCCGCACTGAAAAGAACGGCAAGCAATGCTCCGGTTATAATCGCCGTAGGCGTAAGCTCGGCGATGCTTTTGTCCGCCGGAATATACGGCTTAAATTCTTTGTTATCCATTTTTTATAATCATTCCTCTCGTGCTATAAAAACTTAAGTCTGAAAGAAAATCGTTCGCAAGTAGCTGCTTTGCAGCGAACGGTGCTGTTGCGCCTGAGTTCAAATCTTTGATTTGATGTACGAGAGCCATGCAACAGTGTTCCAAATTTTTGATTTGGGTAACACTACTGCTCATAGTGTACCGACCTGAGCAAAAAGCTGTGCTATGGGCTCTTTTTTCAGACTTATTTCTTCTAATGCAGTAATTTTTATTAATATTCCAACTTTGCACAAGGTATATACAAAAATAAATAAAAAAGAATTTAAAAGGGCGCGGCTTATTTAAATGAAAAGCAGCGCCCAAAAATTTTATCTGAATATTATTTCATGACGTCCGGGTCCGTTGGAAACAATCTTAATGGGAACACCGATTTCATTTTCCACAAACTCTATATATTTGCGGCAGTTTTCGGGAAGCTCCTCATATTTCGTAATTCCTCTTATATCGCTCTTCCATCCCGGAAGCACCTTCAAAACAGGCTTTGCCTTATTGAGAAGATTTGTTGTCGGGAAATCACGCGTAACCTCTCCGTCTATTTCGTAGCCAACGCAAACCGGTATTTCATCGAGATAGCCGAGAACGTCCAAAACCGTGAACGCAACCGCCGTTGCACCCTGTACCATGCAGCCGTAACGCGTAGCAACGCAGTCAAACCAGCCCATTCTTCTCGGTCTGCCGGTTGTTGCTCCGAATTCGCCGCCGTCACCGCCGCGCTTTCTGAGCTCATCAGCCTCATCGCCGAATATTTCGCTTACAAACGCACCTGCACCGACTGCCGACGAGTACGCCTTTACAACCGTTATAATTTCCTTTATCTCATACGGCGGAATACAAGCGCCGACAGCGCCGTAGCCTGCAACGGTCGGAGATGAGGTTGTAAACGGATAAATGCCGAAATCGGGGTCCTTAAGCGAGCCGAGCTGACCTTCGAGCAAAATGTTTTTGCCGCTCTTTACGGCTTCATGCATAAACTTAACCGAATTTATAACATACGGCTTAATCATCTCACCATAGCCAAGAAGCGTTTGGAGAAGCTCGTTTTCATCAAGCAGCGGCTTATGATAAACGTGTTCAAGAATAAGATTTTTAACCTCAACTATGCCGCTGAGCTTATTTTTGAGATATTCCTCATCGAAAAGCTCCCAAACCTGAAAGCCTATTTTTGCATACTTATCCGAGAAAAACGGCGCAATGCCCGATTTTGTCGAGCCGAATTTTTTATCTGATAAGCGCTCCTCCTCATACTGATCAAAAAGCTTATGATACGGCATGAGAACCTGCGCTCTTTCGGAAATAACTATTTTCGGCTGCGGAACACCTTTTTTTACAACATCGTTAATTTCGTCAATCAAACGCGGAATATCGAGCGCGACACCGTTTCCGATCATATTTATTACATTCTGATTGAACGAGCCCGACGGAAGAAGATGAAGCGCAAATTTTCCGTAATCGTTAATTATCGTATGTCCTGCGTTTGCACCGCCCTGAAATCTTATTACAATATCGGACTTTTCAGCAAGCATATCGGTAATTTTACCTTTACCCTCATCGCCCCAGTTAGCACCTACAATTGCCTTTACCATTATAAATCACAACCTGTTCTATAAAATATTTTTTAAACGTTAATTTCAGCCTTTATTCCGAGTAAATCCTTGTTTTCTTCAAGAATTGGATCAATACAGCTTCTGAGAAAATCCTCTGTCTGCTCCGGCGCTCTGCCCACAAAGTTTTCGGGCTTAAGCACCGCTCTTATCTCATCCTCCGACAAGCCGAACGCGCTGTCCGACGCTATAAGCTCAACGAGATTATTTTCCTTGCCCTCCGTTTTAACCCTTGCGCCTGCCTGCATGGAATATTTTCTTATCAGCTCATGGAGCTCCTGCCTGTCGCCGCCTTTTTTAACAGCGTCCATCATTATATTTTCCGTTGCCATAAACGGAATTTCCTCCATAAACTGCTTATTTATAATCTTTTCGTAAACAACCAGTCCGTCAACAACATTCATGTACAAATCAAGTATTCCGTCAACCGCCAAAAATGCTTCCGGAACGCAAATTCTCTTATTTGCCGAATCATCAAGTGTGCGCTCAAACCACTGCGTTGAAGCGGTTATAGCCGGGTTTATCGCCGCCGTTATGACATATCTTGCAAGAGAGCCTATTCTCTCCGATCGCATAGGATTTCTCTTATATGCCATTGCCGACGAGCCAATCTGCGACTTTTCAAACGGCTCCTCAATCTGCTTCATATGCTGCAAAAGTCTTATGTCATTTGAAAATTTATATGCGCTTTGAGCAATTTGTGCCAAAGTATTAAGTATCTGTGTATCGAGCTTTCTCGGATATGTTTGTCCGCTTACCGGGAAGCATTTTTTAAAGCCCATCTTTTCGGCAATTTTTCTGTCAAGCTCTCTGCATTTTTCATGATCTCCTCCGAAAAGCTCAAGAAAGCTTGCCTGCGTGCCTGTTGTACCCTTACAGCCGAGAAGCATTATGTTATCGAGTCTGTGGCATACTTCCTCATAGTCCATAACAAGCTCCATAAGCCAAAGCGTTGCACGCTTGCCTACGGTAGTCGGCTGCGCCGGCTGAAAATGAGTATAAGCAAGAGTCGGAAGCGATTTATAACGCTGTGCAAAAGCTGAGAGCTCCGCAATAACATTTACAAGCTTTTTCTTTACAAGCTCCAAAGCCTCCGCCATAACAATTATATCGGTATTATCTCCGACATAGCAGCTCGTTGCGCCGAGATGAATAATCGGCTTTGCCAAAGGGCACTGAACACCGAACGCATAAACATGGCTCATAACGTCGTGTCTTACTTCCTTTTCACGCGCTTTTGCCACATCGTAATTAATATCGGTTACGTGCTGCTTCATTTCGTTTATCTGCTCATCGGTTATGTCAAGACCGAGCTCCTTTTCACTCTCCGCAAGAGCAATCCAAAGTCTTCTCCAGGTTGAAAATTTCTTATCCGCCGAGAAAATATGCTGCATTTGCTCTGACGCATACCTGCTGCAAAGCGGACTTTCATAGGTATTATTCATCTGCCGACCTCCGTATTGGATTTTTACTGTAATCACACTTTAATTTATCAATTAAAAATTACTATAATATTATATAACAAAATTACAATAAAATCAAGCATAAATATGACAAACTTTTTTAATTTTTATGCAGATTATTAAAGACTTTACACATATAGACGGGTTTTAAGTGCAAAAAGCCATACTCATTTTATTTTAAGACTTCTCAGATACGCCTTTTTGTCGTCTGAAATTCTTCTGCTTTCAATCGCCTTTTGGATTGTTTTATTATGTACCCACTTTTCAAGGCGTTTGTTTACTATATATTTTACCGCACATTCATACTGCTTTGCAAGCGCTGTTGCAAAATACCAGGCAATCATCATATTTATGTAGTATTCATCGCTTTTGACGGCGCAAACAAGCTCTGCGTACTCCTCTTTAAAGTCATCATCGAGAAAAAGACTCATCAAAAGCCCTATTGCATAGCGCACCGTATATGTTTTATCGGATTTAATCCACTTATATATGTACGGCAGGGTTTTTCTCGGATTTTTCTTAAACGCTTTCGGCAAAAACGAGTCGCACGTTGCCCAGTTATCTATATAAGGCAGGAAATTTTCCGTAAGTTCTGCCGCCGCATCAAAATCCTTTTCCTTTTCAATCAAAAACGCATGAAGATTATTTTCTTCATAATATTTGTGCGGCAGTAAATGTAAAAAAGCTTCGGCTTCCGGTTTTTTACAAATGCCTGCGGCAAATTTTCTAAGCGCCGGAGTGCGCACGCCGATTATTCTTTCCTTGTCAATGTTCGGAATGAGCCTTGCATGAAAATCTCTGTAAGCATCGTCCTTAAGGCAAAAAAGCTCCTTTTGTATATCCATGTTATACCCCTTTCAAGCAAAATGTTATTTTCCGTATCATAGGCGTGCCTATCAAAATTGAATATTGCATTACCTCTTTCTTCTTGCAAAATCATTATAACACAAAAAAATTTATTCGTCAATATTGTACAGGCTCAAAAAATATTTAAATTCATAGTATATACTACAATATATGAAAGGAGGCACTTAATCATGGAAGGATGCGGATGCAATAATAACAGCTGTGGTTGCGGCGGCTGCAACTTTGATTTAGACATGATTTTATGGGTACTTATCATAATTGTGATTGTTACCTGTATGTGCAACAACTAACAATCTGTAACTAACATTTGAGGGGATGAGGGAGTCTAACCTCATGCCTAAGATGAACAAAGGCTGTTTAAAAAGTCGATTGGCTTTTTAAACAGCCATATTTTTTAATTAGAAATGTAAAATATACTTGACATTTTAAAAAGCGTATGCTATAATAAAAATGTAAAGTGTATTTTACATTTTTAACGGGTGGTGATTATTTGAAAAATAAAATAAGAGAAATGAGAAAAGAGAGAAAAATAACGCAGGACGAACTCGCACGCGCTCTCGGCGTAACGCGGCAGACCGTTAATTCGCTCGAAAGCGGAAAATACAATGCGTCGCTTTTGCTTGCTCACAGGCTTTCGGTATTTTTCGGATGCAGTATAGAAGATATTTTTATATGGGAGGAATGAAAATGAATTTTCAAAAAAAACTTACAATAAGATTTATACTATCGGTTATTTATATCGCTTTCGGCGCGGCTGTTATGATTGCGGTCGGAGCTGAAAACGAGGAAATTTTTCCGCTCGGCAGCATATTTTTAGCACTCGGCATAATCAAGCTTATAAAATCAATACGCCTTAAAAATAATGCGGCCGCCTTTGAAGAGCAAAAAATAAAGGAAGAGGACGAAAGAAATATTTTAATTTATGAAAAATCGCGTGCGCTCGCATATTCCATTTGCATAGCCCTTGCCGGCCTTGCGGTTTTGATAATGCTGATAAGCGGGAAAGGAAAAGAGTACGCCGCATTTATATCATACGGAATATGCATCGCCACATTTGTTTATGCAATGTGCTACTATATACTAAGAAGTAAAATGTAGCTTGACAACCTATTAAAAATATTATATAATATTCTCATGTAGCAAAAGGGGATATTATAATCATGAACAAAATTGTAACAGGCATACTTGCCCATGTGGATTCGGGGAAAACGACGCTCTCCGAAGCAATTTTATATAAAAGCGGTGTAATCAGAAATCCCGGCCGCGTGGATCACGGAAATTCCTATATGGATACATCAGCTGTTGAGCGCGAAAGAGGAATAACCGTATTTTCAAACAGCGCCGCTTTTAAATGCGGAGAAAAGGAAATTACGCTTTTGGACACGCCCGGTCACGTTGATTTTTCGGCAGAAACGGAGCGCACACTCTGCGTGCTTGACTATGCGATTTTGGTAATAAGCGCGCCGGACGGCGTTCAAAGCCACACGCGCACGCTTTGGCGGCTTCTCAGCGAATACTCCGTTCCGACTTTTATTTTTATAAATAAAACGGATTTGTCACATCGCGGCAGGAATGAAATAATTTCGGAGCTTAAGAAAAAGCTTTCCTCAGGCTGTACGGATATGAAAAGCGAAGCCGACGAGGATATTGCAATGTGCGACGAACGCCTTACAGAAGCATTTATCAAAAACGACAGCCTGACGGACGAGGATATTTCAGGGGCGGTTAAGCGCAGAAATATTTTTCCGTGCGTATTCGGCTCGGCGCTTAAGGGCGAGGGCATTGACGAAATATTTGAACTGTTTGAAAAATACGCCGTAGCGCCGCCGAAAAAGGACAGCTTTTCGGCAAGAGTATATAAAATTACAACAGGAGAGCAGGGCGAGCGCCTTACGCACATGAAAATCACCGGAGGAACGCTTTCGGTTAAGGATAACTTTGAAATTTCGGGAAAAAGTGAAAAGGTAAACGGAATACGAATTTACTCCGGCTCAAAATATGAAGCAGTCAAATCGGCATCTCAAGGCACCGTCTGCGCGGTTTCCGGACCTGCAGGCACATTTGCGGGTCAGGGACTCGGAAGCGAAAAGAGAATTTTTGCTCCGATATGTGAGCCGGTGCTATGCTACAGGGCTGTTTTGCCGCCGCAGACGGACACAAACGAAATGCTGAGAAAGCTTAAAACTCTTTCGGACGAGGATCCTCAGCTTGATATTTCATGGAACAATCAGACAGAGGAAATAACATTTAAAATAATGGGCGAAGTGCAGCTTGAAATTCTAAAGCGCATAATTTCAGAGCGTTTCGGCGAAAACTTAGAATTTGAGCAGGCGGGAATTGCATACAAGGAAACGATTAAAAAAAGCGCTGAGGGCGTCGGGCATTACGAGCCGCTGCGCCACTATGCAGAGGTACATCTGCTTTTAGAGCCGCTGCCGCGCGGAAGCGGTCTTATATTCAAAGCGGATTGCAGCGAGGATATGCTCGACAAGAACTGGCAAAGGCTTATTTTAACACATCTTGCCGAAAAAACTCACGTCGGCACGCTTATCGGTGCGCCGATTACCGATATGAAAATAACACTTATCTCCGGCAGAGCGCACATAAAGCACACTGTCGGCGGAGATTTCAGGCAGGCAACCTACAGAGCGCTTCGTCAGGGACTTATGCAGGCAGAATGTGTACTTCTTGAGCCGTATTACAGCTACTATCTTGAAATTCCGACAGAATGTGTCGGCAGGGCAATGACGGATCTTGAAAACATGGGCGCCGACTTTTCTCAGCCCGAAGCAAACGGCGATTTTTCACTGCTTTCGGGCAGTGTTCCGGCAGCGGAAATAATAGGCTATCAAAGTGAGCTTATAGGCTACACTAAGGGCAGAGGTCAGCTTTCATGCTCCTTTAAGGGCTATGATATATGCCACAACGGTGAGGAAACAGCCGAAAGTTTTGGCTATGACCCAACGCGCGATATTGAAAATACGCCAGACTCGGTTTTCTGCGCTCACGGGGCAGGCTTTACGGTTAAATGGAACGAGGTTTATAAATATCAGCATATAGAAAACAGGAAAGAAAAAAACGAGGAGCAGCCGCAGCAGAGGATAAGCAGCTATATTTCGTCTATTGCGGACGACAAGGAGCTTATGCGGATTTTTGAGCAGACCTACGGCAAGGTTAATATTTCGGCGCACAAGGCATTTAAAACAAGAAAGCAGCCGCAGCACAATCCAAAGCCGCAAAAGCCGCAGATAAAAGCGGACGGCAAGGATTATTTGCTTGTTGACGGCTACAACATAATTTTTGCATGGGACAGGCTGAAAAAGCTTTCCGAAAAAAGTCTTGATCTTGCACGCGAGGCTCTTATAAACACAATGTGCAATTATCAGGGCTTTAAAAAATGTGAGGTTATTGTTGTCTTTGACGCGTACCGCGTAAGCGGAGCGGAACGCGAAATTGAAAAGTACAGGAATATTAACATTGTTTATACAAAAGAAGCCGAAACGGCTGATATGTATATAGAAAAAACAACTCACGAGCTTGGCAGAAAGCATCGCGTAAGAGTTGCAACCTCAGACAATCTCGAACAGCTTATAATTCTTGCCGGCGGCGCGCTGCGCGTTTCTGCCGAGCAGCTGCGCGAGGAGGTTGACGAGGCTGACAGGCAGATAAGAGAATATATTAAAAATTTGAAATACAAGGAATAGATTTATGAGCATATTAAATGTAGAAAACGTAACACACGGCTTCGGAGGGCGCGAAATACTCGAAAACGCGTCATTCAGGCTTTTAAAGGGCGAGCATATAGGTCTTGTCGGCGCAAACGGCGAGGGGAAGTCAACCTTTCTTAACATAATTACCGGCAAAATATCGCCTGACTCCGGAACTGTTGAGTGGTGCAGGCATATCACAACTGGTTATCTTGATCAATACTCAACGCTTGAAAAGGGAAAAACAATAAAAGACGTACTCCGCGACGCTTTTTCAAGCCTTACAAAGCTCGAAGAGGAAATGCTCGGTATGTATGACAAAATGGCAGACGCGTCTGAGGACGAAATTAACGCCATGATGGAGGACGTGGGTCAGATACAGGATATTCTCGAAAGCTCCGGCTACTATACGATTGACACAAAAATAAACGAGTGTGCAAACGGTCTGGGGCTTAACGAAATAGGACTGGGGCGCGACGTTTCGGAGCTTTCCGGCGGGCAAAGGGCAAAGGTTTTGCTTGCAAAGCTTTTGCTTGAAAATCCGATGATTTTAATTCTTGACGAGCCGACAAACTTTCTTGACGAAAACCATATTGCATGGCTTAAAATGTTTTTGCAAAACTATGAAAATGCGTTTATTCTCGTGTCACACGATATACCGTTTTTAAACGATGTTATAAATGTTGTATACCATATAGAAAACTGCATACTTACAAGATACAGCGGAAATTACGAAAGCTTTGAAAAAATGTATGCACTTAAGAAAAAGCAGCTTGAAGCGGCATATTCAAAGCAACAGAAAGAAATTGCCGATCTTCAGGATTTTGTTGCACGAAACAAGGCTCGTGCCGCAACGGCAACGCTTGCGCGCTCACGCCAAAAACAGCTCGACAAGATGGACATAATCTCACTTGCGCCTGAGAAAATAAAGCCGTCATTTTCATTTAAAGTCGCACGAACTCCAGGAAAGGTTGTAATTGAAGCGAAAAACCTCGTACTCGGATATAACGAGCCGCTCACAAGCAAAATAAATCTCGTCATAGAACGCAATAAAAAAATTGCCATAAAGGGTACTAACGGCATAGGAAAATCAACACTGCTTAAAACACTGCTCGGAATAATAAAGCCGATTTCGGGGGAGGTTTACACAGATCAGTTTATTCAAACCGGATACTTTGAGCAGGAGGAAACAGATCACGACAAAACCGCGCTTGACGAAATATGGGACGAGTTTCCCTCAATGACGAATGCGGAGGTGCGCGCTGCGCTTGCAAGATGCGGACTTACTACGGAGCATATAACATCAAAAATGAAGGTGCTTTCCGGCGGCGAAAACGCAAAGGTACGCCTTTGCCGCCTTATGCTGAAAGAAATTAACCTGCTTGTGCTTGACGAGCCGACAAACCACCTCGATGTGCTTGCAAAGGACGAGCTGAAACGCGCTGTAAAGGATTTTAAAGGGACTGTTATTCTTGTCAGTCATGAGCCTGAATTTTACAGCGATATAGCAGACAAGGTAATTAACCTTGAAAACGTGTCAAACAAGCTTATTTGATTGTTAATTGTTCTGTATTTTCGGCAGGTATTAAAATATTTTTTTGTCGGTTATGCAAAAAAAATTAATATTTTTCGGCATGAATAAAACAAATTTCAAAAAAACTATTGACAAAATCCCGATAATGTGGTATTATAGAAAGGTACTGACAATGCATCGGGATGTGGCTCAGTTTGGTAGAGTACTACGTTCGGGACGTAGGGGCCGCAGGTTCAAATCCTGTCATCCCGACCATACCGAGTGTTCTTACAGAACTTGAAAGGTTTTGTATGACACTCGGTTTTTTATTGACTTTTTAACATGCGCAAGCGGCAAAATGAACATCTACGCCCTGTCTTGTGTGTACCGAAACATTGTTTTCGGGTAGC